>JAVCDB010000063.1 GCA_030765205.1 Candidatus Aadella gelida
CCATTTGGTTTCGTTCTACTTCGGTTTTATCTGTTTCTCCACGCTAATTACTAAGACCACAGTAATAGTTGTTTGAATTCTACTCACAGGTAACCAAGAACGGCCAAAAGCAGGTACTAGAGATAACTAAGTGATGTTTTAGGCAGCTTTGCTGATTTGTGCATAATTTTCTGTTGATTTGTGCATAATAAAATGTTGTTTTGTGCATAATAGTATGATACACTTATAGTCATCAGAGGAGGAAAGTGTGAAATATATTCCAAGGTGGCTAGAATCGAGACTTGAAGAAGCTCTTCAGGCGAATCCGGTGATAGTGCTTACCGGTCCCAGGCAGGTAGGTAAAAGTACACTTTTAGAAAATGCCGACTTCCTGAAAGGTTGGAGGTATTTAACCCTAGATAATCCTGATACGCTGGAGCAAGCTAAGGAGGATCCAAGGGGACTTTTTTGGGAGGATAAACCAACGATAATCGATGAAGTCCAACGATGTCCAGAGTTATTACTTACGGTTAAGTATCTTGTTGATAAGTCCCGGAGATCTAGAAAATTTATACTTTCCGGATCCGGTAATATATCATTAAGACAGGCTCCCAGAGAAACATTGGCAGGACGTGCTAGATATTTGCATTTAACAGGTTTTGCTTTCAGGGAATTTCACGGTCTTTCCGCACAGGGGGTTTTTGATCAGATATGGGAAGGAGTTGACATTTCAGATTTAACAGTTAAATCGAAAGTAAACATTAATCATGCAGTATGGAGAGGGTCTTTGCCGGGCATCATTCTTTCCTCAAATGATAAAATAGCGCTGGAGCGTTTGAGTGGATACGTTGATACATATATTCGCAGGGACATTCAGGATTTGGTTAAAGTTAGACATCCTCAAAACTTTAGACGTCTAATGGTATCTATTGCGAAATCTACGGGAGGGGAATCCGTGCAGGAAGAATTGTCTAAAGATTGTGGAGAAAAAAGACCAAATGTAAGTAGGTATATGAGTCTCTTAAAAGATACGAAACTCTTGTATGATCTTAAAGGATATGTGTACAAAAATGAAAGAGCATACAGACAGTCGAAGTATTTTTGGTTTGATTCTGCCACTGCTTGTTTTCTGGCTGGTATTAGATCAACAAAGGATTTGCAAAAACCAAGAACAAAAGGAAGATATCTAGAAAATTATATTCTGCAACAGGTATTATCCTGGGCGTCTTTGCAGGTTGAAGAGCCGGACATATGTTATTGGAAACCTAAGAACGAGGACGGAGAGGTTGATTTTGTCGTTAGTTTAGATGGGAAAGGTGTAGGAGTAGAAGTGAAATCCTCTAAAGAGATCAAATTTAAGGATACTCGACATATGAGAAATTTTCTTAAGACCCATCCGGAAATTGAGAAGGGTATCATGGTATACGCAGGTGATAATATTTATCCTGTAGCTTCGAATATTTATGCTGTCCCATGGTTTGTTTTTTAAGTAAATAATGGTACATATGTGGTACAAATCGTGGTGAAATCCCCTATTTGAGCACGAAAATAGGAAGATCCCGGCACCTCCACCATATAAAAATAGAATCCCTAAGTTATATAATTATATAAGCTTAGGGATTTTTATTTTTAAGAATTTCCGAAAAGTGCCCAAAGAATGCCTTGATGTGAGTTTCCGGGAGATCTGCGTGTTTTTATCTTTGTTTTTATAGGGTATATTTTAAACATAAAAGCGTAGAAGGCTTAAAAGCAAAATATAATTTATAAAAAGCGTTGAAAAACAAAATATAATATGGTAATATATTGATTGTACGATATTAAATTTAAAATATAAAAAAAGGAGAGGGATTGTGGACAAATATGACTATAAAGTTCTGGAATTGATTCAAAAAGATGCTTCTATAACAAATAAGGAATTAGCTAAAAATATAAAACTTTCTCCAGCAGCAACGCTGTCAAGATTGAATAAGCTAAAAAAAATAAAAATAATTAAACAATTTACCGCAATACTTGATAGAAAAAAATTAAACTACGATATAAGCACAATAACATTTGTAAACTTGTCGCCACACAATAGAAGGACATCAAATAATTTTGTGACAAGCGTAAAAAAAATCCCTCAGATTTTGGAGTGTCATAATATTAGTGGAAACTGGGACTACATGCTCAAGATAGTTTCAAAAGATATGAAATCATATAAAGATTTTATTATCGACGAATTGCTTGAGATTAATGGGGTCAATAAAATTGAGACAATTATGATTTTGAACACAGAAAAAGAAACGGGAGAGTTGCCATTATGAGTACTGATTACATTAAAATAAAAGCGGAGTTATTGGTGGAAGGGGTAAGAGCTTCAAATCAAGCTCTTCGTGACGTGGGATCAAAATTTAAAGAACAGAATCATGGGTTATTCGGATGGGATTTCGAAAATCATATTGATACTGCTCTACCTGATGATTTTTTGCTTCCCGATGGTACAGTGGTTCAGTTTAGGCTTAACTCAAGATCGAAGTATAATATTCAAGAGACATCGGGGGAATTACAGCTTTTTTGTTTAGAAGATAAAATATGTGGAGTTCAATGGATAAACCGCCCGAAATTTTATAGTAGAAAAACTTCTTCTGGAGATGAAATGATTAAGATTGGGCAAATTGGCGGCGAAGACTGTCTATTTTTTTGTTACCAGAACTATTGTTCTCATTTTAGCTCAGAGGAGCAATGCCTTTTTTGTAATTTGGTCTCGACTAGTCAGGCATATAATTCGGTTTTAAAGAAAAAAGATATTGAGTCTATAGGAGAGGTCGCAAAAGTTGCCTGGGACGAAGGAATGGTTAATCACATTCTGCTGACAGGTGGATGTTTTTCAAGTCAAAAAGAAACTGAACTTGTTACGGATATAGTAAAAACTATTAGAAAACATACCGGCCTTGAAAGGATACCTGGAACAGTATTACCGTCACCTGCAAAAAATGATGACATTATAAAATATTATGATTCAGGAATAAAAGCGATAGGATATAGTATGGAAATATGGGATGAGAAACTATATAATGCAATCTGTCCGGGCAAATCAAAAACAACTAGTCATAAAGAGTTTTTAGTGCAAATAGAAAAAGCTGTAAAAATCTTTGGAAATGGTAATGTGTTTTGTGTGCTAGTTATGGGGTTAGAGCCTAGTGATACATTTTTGAATGGCATTAAAACTTTAAGCGAAATCGGAGCCAGCATAGTTCCTTTTGTCTGGTCTCCAAATCCAGGTTCAAAGCTTGCGGGGCATAGAGCGCCTAGTGCAGAATGGTATATTAATACTATTTATAAAGCTGCTGAAATTGTAATTAAGTCGGGAGCATCTATCTCAGATGAAAATCATTGCTATCGTTGTGATGGGAATTCTCTTCTTCATGATGTGTTGAGAAATCAGCTTAAAAATGGGAGCAATTAATAAGAATTATTTGGTGCCCAAACAGTGCGTGTGTCACGAAGCTGCAGAGAAGATGAGGGAAGGCCCCTCGAAGTCGTCATACAGGTGATGATCTCAAACCGCCTTAAGCTGCATTGGTAAAGAGCCTTTGTAGTGAGCGTTAAGGTAAAAGGCGTAAATAAATACGTCAGG
>JAVCDB010000009.1 GCA_030765205.1 Candidatus Aadella gelida
CCTGCACCATTTTCCAAACACATTTGGAAGACGATATATATAAATATTTGCATCATTTCTTTTACTATACTCAATCAATATGTTTTCAGCTTTCCTTTTGCTAATTCCATAAGGATTATCGAGCAGTGCTTGAATTGAAGAAGGAAAAACAACAGGAATCACTTTTTCTACTTTCTCAAGAACATCAACAATAGTCTGAGTCAACTCAATATTACCCGTTTTAAACTCCTCAATCTTCTCGGGCCGATTAACTCCCGCCAGATGAAAAATAATATCAGCATTTTTCAAATATTCCACTAACTTATCCGCGCTATCTTTAACATCAAATGTCTTTATCTCAACACCCTTGCATCTTCTTAATCTCTCAACTAAGTTTTTGCCGATAAATCCATTTGACCCAGTAATTAAAACCTTCATCTATATTACTCCAAAGTCTTTCAGATCATCTTGAATTTCATACAAACCAATCAACATTTCTCTTAATTCTTTTTCATTCAATCTATACGTATTATGCGAAGTGTATTCCTCTGCTTGGGCAATCACTTCTTCTCCATCCTCAAAAAACTTGCTGTAATTCAAATCTCTATTATCCGCAGGTATTCTATAGTAATTTTCCATACCAACAGCCTTGACCATTTCTTCTTTTGTAACAAGGGTTTCATAAAGTTTTTCACCGTGTCTTGTGCCTATAACTTTAACTTCATGGTCTGGTTTTTTTAACACATTTTTTAAAGTTGTAGCCAAAAGTTCAATTATAACAGCCGGTGCTTTTTGAACAAAAATATCTCCATTCTGTCCATTCTTAAATGCAAATAATACTAAATCTACGGCTTGATCTAAACTCATCATGAATCTTGTCATTTTTGGATTAGTAATTGTGATTTGCTTATTGTTTCTGATTTGATCTATGAATAAAGGTATAACAGAACCTCTTGAAGCCATAACATTTCCATATCTTGTGCAACATATTATGGTTTCATTATCATTAAGATTTCTAGACTTTGCTACTACTATTTTTTCCATCAGTGCTTTGGACATTCCCATAGCATTTATAGGATAAACAGCTTTGTCTGTGCTTAAAGCTATAACTTTTTTGACATTTTTGGAAATAGCAGCATTTAAGACATTTTCCGTGCCCAAGATATTTGTCCTTACTGCTTCCACTGGGAAAAACTCACATGAGGGCACCTGCTTTAATGCCGCTGCATGAAACACATAATCAACCCCGTGCATGGCAGAATAAACGCTGTCATAATCTCTTACATTTCCAATGTAAAATTTCAGTTTATCATTATGATAGGTAATTCGCATATCGTCTTGTTTCTTCTCGTCTCTACTGAAAATACGTACCTCTTTTACGCCTGTATCCAGAAATCTCTTGATAACAACATTCCCGAACGAACCTGTACCGCCAGTAATAAGAATTGTTTTGTCTTTAAACATTAATTTTCTCCTGTTTATTATTGTTCATCAACTAATATCTTCATTTCATCCTTCCTCAATAAATCTGCTTTGGCCCGTCTTAAATATCACCTTGCTTCCGCATCCATTCAACAGTTCGTTCAATACCAGTCTTAATATTGTATGGCAAAGAACCCGAAATTTTCATAATAGGCCGCATGTTAAAAACATATTCGGTGCGAATATTATTAAGCCTAAAGCTTGATAGGGGAAAGCTATACCAACCAAGCATTTTACAGCAATCTCCGATTTTTGCCACTAATTTTGCCATCCACAAAGGAACATGACAAATATTCCGCACTCCCACAGTTTGTCTAATCATATTCGCCATATCATAAAGATCAGCTGGCTGGTCATCTGCAATATAAAAAGTTTTTTTATCTATCTTATCTATCGATGCGAGTAACAATTGATGTATTTGCCAAACAGCATTTCCTACATAACCAAGGGACCTTCGATAATGTCCAGAACCAATATGAAAATACCAACCTTGTGCAATTGCTTTAAAAAAATTCTTATATGGTTCATCACCCCATGGACCCCAAATTGAGATTGGCCGGATAATTGTCCAGGCATATGGCGAATCACTTGCTGCCCGAACGATTCTTTCTCCTTCAACTTTACTCTGACCATATAACGTAGTTGGCTGATAGTCTGTATCATATTTTGGAACATAACCCATCCTGCATACAAGCAATGAAGAGGTAAATATTACACGCTCAACGGACGGCGTTTCTTCAAAAGCCCGCAACATGTTCTTTACACCTTCCATATTTGCCGCGAAATCACTTAATTTTTTCTCATCTAGCCCAGTCTTTGCCGCAAGATGAACAATGTGGGTAGGACAAAAATCTTTTATTATCTTTTCAAGCCGCGAAACATCTAAAATATTACATTCTTTCCAAAACTTCTTATGAGCTATATCACGCGGCGGATTACAATCCAGATTAATAAATTCCGCCTTATTGTCTCTTAACAAAAACTCAATATAATTCGTCCCTATAAAACCGGAACCGCCTGTAACAACTATTTTCATCTTATTCATTCTATAACCTTTTCATTGTCAAATTATATATATCAATATTTTTACCTTTTGACTTTTTTATTCTCAACGGCTTTGGCCAACACTGCCACAGTCTTTTCAGCACAAACATCCCAGGAAAACTCGCCGGCACGTTTCTTCGCTTTTTCAGACATGGCTTTTCGTTGATTATCATCCCAGGTGAGTGTAGTTTGGATCACTTCGGCTAAAGCCTTAGCATTTTTTGGAGGATAATAAACTGCCACATCTCC
>JAVCDB010000024.1 GCA_030765205.1 Candidatus Aadella gelida
AAAACGCATTATTGTAGATATGTGGGTCGAGAAAAAAGAGCGGGGTCAAATAATAAAGAGCTTAGAAAAAAAAGGTATTACTGAACACGCTGATGTCGGGATAAAGTCTTTTCCGAAAAGTATCAGAAAAAGAGAGATAATCACTAAAGTTCTTACGAAAAAGAAGAAATATGATGCTGTCATAACACGAGATCCACTCTTATACGG
The DNA here is from genome assembly GCA_030765205.1 of Candidatus Aadella gelida. Classification (GTDB taxonomy): domain Bacteria; phylum Omnitrophota; class Gorgyraeia; order Tantalellales; family Tantalellaceae; genus Aadella; species Aadella gelida. Next base: position 208 of record JAVCDB010000024.1, read on the forward strand.
CATATTAAGGGTAGTTTCGGCCTTGCGCGGCACGCAAACTTTCTTTCTAAAAGAAGACAAGTATCTGGTTTCGGGGCGAGGAGAGGTTATTGATATAAGAGATATTTCGGTGATAACGGAAAGATCAAGAAAGAAAAAATGACATATACCATAAAAAAACATACAGTATTCCGAATAATATTCATCACTTGGATGGTTCTATGGCTGTTTTTTATGGGAAGAGAAGATAAAGATGATCAATATCGTGATCTTTTTAGTATGTATAAAGCAAATTATACTGAAAAAGTGCAGAGTCTTATTGGTACCGAACTGTACGATTTCCTCGTTTCCTGCAAAACAAGTCTTTCGGAAGGCGCAACTTACAATATTTCAGGATTTAAGGAATTCTCCATATATGAGGTTAGAGCAAGATATTTTCTATGGCCGTTAAGGTCTATTAATCAAGATGCTGATTATGAACTCCGTTTTGGACCAGATAGAGAGGATATTGTTGGTTATAAAGAATATAAACGTCATGCTAACGGAAGCATATACGAACGAGTAGGACTTTGATATGGGATTTATAATAGCTGTGTTATTTATAGAGATCATAGGGATATTTTTGGTGACTACCGCCTTAAAGAGGGAAGAGTATACGTGTTCCGGGTCTGAGGTGGTATCGTTGTCATTTTTCGTGGGCATGTTTTTTATTTCTCTGCAGACACTTGTATTCTATTTATACGATATACCGTTATCATTTAAGAACGTGGTGGCTTTACCTGCTGTTATGCTACTTCTTATTATTGCACGCTATGTATCTCGACCGGAAAGATTAAAAGAAACCCTCATAAGCAGGGAAAATAATGCATGGACTGGATTTGAAAAGTGTTTAATGGCGGGGATGATCTTTCAGTTTCTCTGGATAATCTTTTTGACATTACCAGTACCTATACATTCTCATGATGCAGTGGCGAATTATGCGTTAAAGGCCAAGATGCTATATTTTTCGGGAATGGTACCCGAAGGATTCTTCAGGTTCGGTGAAGCTACGGTATCACATCCGGATTATCCGCCTTTATTACCGTTCATAATGAATTGGATATACACTTTCACGGGATTCAATGATGTTACGGTAAGAATGATAATGCCGGTAATATATTTAATGTCATCGGTACTCTTTTATTCTCTTTTAAGAAGAATATTCGATAGAAAATATTCTCTTCTTACAGTATTTATCCTGGCTACAATACCGCAATTTTATGATTATGCTACCATAATACATACAGATCTTGTCCTGACGGCATTTGTGACATGCGCATTGACGTATTTTGTCCTATATATTCGAACAGGGATAAAAATACAGGCTATATTATCAGCTTTTTTGTTTGGAGCGGCATTATGGGTAAAGAATGAAGCCGTAGTTTTTGCTGGTGCGTTCGTTTTGCTATTCGCTGTACTTATTTTAAGATCTGATGCTGCAAATAGAAGGAAAACGAGTAGGGATATGGTATCGGCTCTTGTGACGTTAACGGTGATAGCGTTACCGTGGTTTTTCGTGAGGTTCTTTCATGCAGTGCTTAACAGTGATATAAATCCTATGAATGTGACAGGTGGACGTATTCTTCAGAACATCAAGGATATACCGGTTTTATTGGACCTTTTTCAGCAGGAAGTGTTCGGTCCAAAAAAATGGAATATATTTTGGATAATCATGGCTTCATGTATGATCTGGAAGAGAAAAGTGCTGTGGAAGAACGAAAATTTTTATATCATGGCCTTTCTCCTTATCACAGCAGCAGGTTATTTTGCGGGATATATGCTTACCACGGGTAACAACCTGTTTTTTTATGTAAATACGACCATATCGAGATTTATGCTGCATTTTACGGGTATAACATTGCTTTTAGCGGCGTTTTTGTGCAGGGACGAATACAGGGAGACGCAATGAGCGATAAATATGTTTTTATCGATAGAGACGGGGTAATAAATAAAGATCCGGAAGGGTGGACAGAATATGGATATGTAGCGTCCCCTGAGGAGCTTCATATAATAAAAGGGGCGGCGGAAGGCATAAAAAAACTTACCGATGCCGGGTACAAGAATGTAATAATATCAAATCAACAAGGCGTAGGGAAAGGCTATTTTACAGATAACGATCTAAAGAAAGTTACGGAAAAGATGACCAACCTTATTGACGAAAAAGGCGGGAAAATAACAGAAGTATATTATTGCACGCATACTAAAGACGAGAACTGCAGTTGCCGTAAACCGAAGGCGGGACTCTTCTTAATAGCTCAAAAAGAACTGGGGATAGATTCTTTTGAAGGCAAATTCTATATAGGAGATACGGAACGAGATATCCAAGCCGGGAAAGAAGCGGGTCTTAAGACCATTCTAGTCCTTAGCGGTAAGAATGTACTCCGAGATACTACGCATTGGGAAAATAGACCCGATCATATTTTTAATAATCTTTTAGAAGCGTCTGAATTTATAGTGAAAGGAGAATATGTCTAAAAAAAAGATAGTTATAGTTTATTCGACTGCGGGTATGGGACACAAAAAAGCGGCTCTTGTTATTTTTGATGTTCTTAAAGAGAATGAGAATATTGATGTTGAGGTCATGGATATCCTGGATCTTTCCGGGAAATTCTATAAGTTTTTGTATTCGGATGCATATAACTTTGCGATGTCGCGCGGGAAGCTTCTGTGGGGGTTCATGTATTGGCTTACCAATATTCCTTTAGTGGACAAACTGACGCGTAAATTGAAATCGGTATCAGATTATGTTAACTTGCGCAAGTTTAGCAAGGCTCTTATGGATAAAAAACCCGATGCGGTTATAGCAACACATTTTCTTGTCCCGAGCATAGCCGGTATTCTCATAAAAAAAGGGTTAGAATCTAAGATATTCACTCTAATGACTGATTACGGCCCTCATAGTTTTTGGCTTTCAGATCATGTCGATAGATTCTTTGTAGGCTCGGATTTTGCAGCTCGAAAACTCGCCGAAAGAAATATCCCTTCTGAAAAAATAGACGTTACAGGTATTTCAACTTCAAGTGACTTCCATCAATCGTTAGATATGACAGTTCTCCGGGGTAGATACGGGATAGATAAGAACCTTAAAACGATATTTCTCATGAGCGGAGGGTTCGGAGTAGGGCCGATATCGAAGATGCTGGTGTCTCTTAATCTGTGCAGCACGCCTATTCAGGTGATCGTGGTCTGCGGTCACAATAAAAAAGCATATAAGAACGTAGAAGACATTAAAACGAAACTCAAATATCCTATCATTCCTTTCGGATTTACGGATAAGGTAGCGGAACTTATGGCGGTATCGGACCTTATGATAACTAAAGCCGGAGGGATAAGTGTTACTGAAGCGCTTAATACAAGACTACCTATGATACTTTTTGGATCCATCCCCGGTCAGGAAGCGTGGAACGAGAAGTTCCTACTAACAAGCGGTGCGGCAAGGAAGGCCAAGAAAATAAAGGATATACCGATCGCAGTGGATGAAATATTATCAGAGCCCAGAGTATACGATACTTTTAAAAAAGGTACTGATAGTATACGTAAACCTTACGCTGCAGAAGAGATAGTGAAAATAGTACTAGAGGAGATACAGGGTTAGAGGGTAGAAGTCAGAGGGTAGAAGTTAGAAGGAAGAGGGACGAGAGACGAGGGATCTGAAAGGATATTATGAAAAATGATATGATGAACAGCATGAAAAAGATCATAGAGATGGAACGATTAGCCGGGGTTGAGGAGATTTTAGTGGAGAAAGAGGTAGCGAAGGAAGAGGGACGAATGACGAAGGACGAAAAAAGAAAGACGAAGGATGAGGGACCGAGGGAGAGCCAGAGAGTCAAAGAGTCAGAGAGTCATGGAGTGCGAGAGACGAGGGACGAAAGAAGAGAGACGAAGGGCGATATGTGTTTAGAAGATATAGCGAAACGTATAGAAGCCTGCAGGAAATGTGAGCTTGCGTCTACACGCACTAACACAGTTCCCGGTACAGGGGACTCCAACGCGGATCTTATGTTCGTAGGTGAAGCGCCCGGCAAGGACGAAGATGCTCAAGGCAAGCCGTTTGTCGGACGAGCGGGTCAGCTGCTGACAAAAATAATTGAGTCTATAGGGCTAAAAAGAGAAAATGTATTTATTGCCAATATACTTAAATGCCGTCCCCCCGGGAACAGAAATCCTCTGCCAATAGAGGTAGTTAAGTGTTCACCATATCTATTGGAACAAATAAGAATTGTAAACCCTAAAGTTATCTGCGCGTTAGGTAAATCTGCCGCACAGACTTTACTTAATACGGAAACACCGATAAGCAGTCTTCGCGGGGAGTTTCATGATTATCAAGGAGTGAAACTCATGCCCACTTACCATCCCGCGTATCTTTTAAGAAATTCTGCAGGAAAGAAGGATGTATGGAGTGATATGCAAAAGATCGCGAAAGAAATGGGAATAGAGGTACCGAAGAAAACAGGATAAATATGGGGACCTACAGCGCTATACTTCGTGCTCAAACAGTCCTCGAGTAGAGGTGGCTGGTCGATTTCAGGAGAAATCGACACTTCCTCGGACATTACGTCCTCGGTCGCGCAACTGCACTCGAAGCATAGCGCTATAGGTCCCTTTAGAGGACATTCTCAGCGATCTTTTAGAATATAGAAGTAAGGGCGGCTTTTGGGGCCATCGAGACCCCAAAAACCGCATGTGCAAGTTTTGATTTGCAAAGCGAAACAATCTTTGATAGTGAATAGTAGAAAAGTATAGAGTACGAGGAAGTGAAGAATGTGGTTTCTGTATTTAGATGAGAGTGGAGATCTGGGTTTTGATTTTGTAAACAAGAATCCATCAAAATATTTTACCATAACAGTGATTGCTGTGAGTGACAGGAGAAGAAATAAAAGTTTATTAAATGCAGTAAAGAAAACTCTGAAAAGAAAATTGAATTCTAAAAAGAATAAGAAACGTGTGATAAAAGAATTAAAGGGAGTTAAAACTACTTTTTTTATTAAAAAATATTTTTTTGATCAGATAAAAGATATTAAGTTTGGGATATATACCATTACTCTTAACAAGAAGACGGTTTATACAAAATTAACAGAAGACAAGGAAAGGGTTTATAATTATGTGGCGCGTCTAGTTTTAGATCAAATACCTTTTGAACAAGCTGGAGATAGAATTAATCTGCTTATTGATAAAAGCAAGAGCAAAAAAGAAATTGTTGAGTTTAATAATTATGTTATTAGACAATTAAAGGGAAGAATAGACCCTAGTATTCCTTTATTCATTGAACATAAAGCCTCCCATGATCATCCTGGAATACAGATAGCCGATTTATTTTGTTGGGGAATATTTCGTAAATATGAGAAAAATGACAAACAATGGTTTAATGTTTTTGAAGAGAAGGTGTTGTTTGACAAAGTGTTCTTATAAAAAAAATGAGCGCGCCTTTCAAACTCAATATGCTTAAGCTATGGCCCACCAGATGGAAGGGAACACTTAAGACAGTTCGAAACGGGCTTACCGCTCACTAACAAGTTTACTATGCTAAAATGCCATTGTCAACTATTTAAAAAAATTATATGTAAGACATTAGATAATGCTTAAAACTAACTTTTATTACTAACATATAGTTAAATTTACGCTATAAAATATACGAAACCATGAAATACGTTGAAATTATTACATCATTGCCGATTGACCGGACGTTCCAGTATATGGTCACGGGGAAGGAACAATATGCGCCGGAAGTGGGGAAGCGTGTGCGGATATCGTTTGGGTATACCAAACGCATAGGATATATCGTTAAAATGGAAGATGCTCCGCAGGTAGAAAATCCCAAACCGCTTATTGATATTATCGACGAGGAACCTATATTTACATCCGAGATGATCGATCTTGCTAGATGGATCAAAGATAATTATTTTTGTTCCTGGGGGGAGGCTCTCGAAGCGATGATCCCGGGTCCCCTTAAACACGGTAAGGTTGCGATGACCACGCGTATTAAAGAAGAAGCTGATGAAGTTGTGCCGACAGAACCTCATAATCCTAACAAAGAACAGCAAACCGTGCTTGATACCATTAATAAATGTATCGATGAACATCGGCACGAAGTTTTTCTTCTGCATGGGATCACGGGTAGCGGGAAGACCGAAATATATCTTCAGGCCATGGAAAGTGTGCTGGCTAAAGGTAAGACCGGAGTTATATTGGTTCCGGAAATATCACTTACGCCTCAGACAGTTGAAAGATTTACTTCACGGTTCGGGGATAAAGTCGCGGTTTTTCATTCTAAGATGCTGCAAAGCGCGAAGTTTCTTGAATGGAAACGTATCAAGGAAGGTAAAGCACGTATAGTTGTAGGGCCAAGATCCGCGGTATTTAGTCCGCTGGAGAATCCCGGACTTTTTGTAATAGACGAGGAACATGAACCCAGCTATAAGCAGGATGATACACCAAGATATCACGCGCGAGAAGTGGCTATAGAACGTGCCCGGATAAATGGTGCGCCCGTTATCTTGGGAACGGCCACACCTTCGCTTGAATCTTATTACAAGGCCATTAATGGTGAATACAGTTTAGTCAGACTTACGCAGCGGATAAGAGAAAAAGAATTGCCACGCGTGAAACTCGTGGATATGCGCATGGAATTCGATACTCGTGTCGGGAATACCGTCATATCACGAATAATGGCGGATGCTCTGCACAAAGATCTGTCTAAAAAGCAGCAGGCGCTGATATTTCTTAACCGGCGCGGATTTTCCACGTTTGTCAGTTGCAAGAGATGCGGTTACCTTATGAAATGCACAAAATGCGATTCTCCGCTAGTATATCACCGCACTAAAAAAAAGCTTATATGTCACTATTGTAACAGGAGAGAGGATCCTTCAAGACTGTGTCCCTCATGCAATAAAGATTATCTTATGTATCACGGTACCGGCACGCAAAAAGTCGAGGATGAACTTATTAAAATCCTGCCCGGTGCGCGTATAGAAAGAATGGATTCTGATACAATGTCAAAAAGGGGTTCGCATGAGAGGGTATTAAAGGCCTTCAAAGCGCATAAAACGGATGTTATAGTAGGAACCCAGATGATAGCTAAAGGTCTGGATTTTCCTAAGGTGACGTTAGTAGGTGTTGTGGCGGCTGATTCAAACCTTAACCTGCCGGATTTTAGGGCAAGCGAAAGAACATTTAATCTTATAACACAGGTTGCGGGTCGTGCGGGTAGAGGAGATCTTGGAGGAGAAGTTATTGTCCAGACATATTCGCCTGACCATTACGCTTTAAAATACGCGGTTCATCATGATTATGAAGGGTTCTACTTTAAAGAAATAGAATCACGCCGTGAACTGATGTTTCCTCCGTTTACTAATATCGTTAAGATAACTTTACGCGGAAGGAAAGAAGAGAATCTTATAAAAAGTATAGAGCGATTAGCCGAAAGATTAAAAAAGAAGATGCCGGATACCGATATGATGGGACCCGCGCCGTCACCAATGGCTAAACTCAGAGGTTACTATAGATGGAATATATTGTTGAAAGGTAAGAGTCGAGAGAGTAT
>JAVCDB010000096.1 GCA_030765205.1 Candidatus Aadella gelida
CTTTCATAATTCGCCCATTGGTTGTATGTAAACTAAACTTTACATATGTAAAGTATGCTTTACATAGACAGATTTGTCAAGCGCATTGTGTATAAATTGTCTTGTTTGCAAGATTGTTCATTAGTTCAAAGCTATGGCGCTAACGCTTTAAAGAAAATAAAACATATCTCGTAGTAAGGCAAGAAATCAAGTTAACTCATTATATAGGCTGAGCTTATGAGCTGTATATTGATTAAATAACAGAGATAGGTGTTATCCTGTAGCACAAGCTGGTTCGAGTCCGCCCTGGTTCACCAAAGATAAGAGCCTCGTATCATGAAAATGGTACGAGGTTTTTTGTTTGTAGGAATATCCCGCATACCCCCACGTCCTAAAGACTTACGCAACTATCACGCCCACCCGTCATTGCGAAGAGGGGCGAAGCCCCGACGCGGCAATCCTATAACGCAACCAGCGTATCTCTTTATCTCTAAAAGTGCCCATATTTAACGCATCGCATTTAATGGGTACAATGCGGACACCCAGAGAATGCATGCAATATTCTCTGGAAATATAGCCCTGTTATGGGGGTGTTAAATGGATTTGGCGCTATAATGAAGGGGATTTATCTCACTTTATCTCTAAATGAAGGAGGAAATTATGCTTGATAAAGAAATGGTTGAAGAGTATCAAAAGATTATGAAAGAGCAATACGGAGAAGAAATATCATTTGAGGAGGCGAGAGAACAGGGAGAAAATCTGGTCAGGTTTTTTGAATTGCTAATAGATATAGATAGAAAACAAATGAACAAAAAATGATGTATGTGTAGCTGATAGTTAGGGAGATATTTAGCGCACTTTATCTCTGTGCCCTGTTGGCTGAAGGATGTATAATAAGAGGTATATACGAAGGGAAAAGATATTATGAAGAATAATCCGGAATTTTATAAATATACTTCAGCAAATACTTGTTTATTGATATTGAAGAATTTAACAATAAGGTGGAATTCTCCTTTATGCTTTAACGATCCTTTTGATTCACAATTAAATATTCATTTTGGAGATAATTCATATATTAATAGGGTTAAAGAACATGTAATGCAAGAAGCAGGTGAAGTTTTTGACGATTTAGCTCAAAAAGAACTATCCGAATTGTGCGACAAATGGCTTGATCATGAGAAAGAAATATTAGCAAAAGCTCATACGCAATGGGAGTCTTATGCTAGGGGAGTAAGAATATTTTGTGTCACAGAAAAATTTGATAATTTGCTTATGTGGGCGCATTATACCTGTGACCATAAGGGTGTTGTTTTGAAGTTTAGAGAAATAGACAGGGGTGGATTGCAACTAAACAACATGAAAAAGGTAACATATGCTGAAAATATACCCCTAGCTAGTTTAATGATGGAAGATTTTATGAAGTTTTGTGTACAGGAATCGAAGATAGATTATTATGATGACGTATTTTTTGAAACCATATATACAAAAAGTATTCATTGGAATTATGAACAAGAATGGAGAGCAATAAATTTTGTAAAAAGTGAAGAGGATATTGGGAAAGGGTATAAAGATAGCAATATTGTACCAGAGGAAATTGACAGTATTTATCTTGGATGTAAAATGTCAGAAGCTGACAAAAAAGAGATAATTGCATTAGCAAAAGGAAAAAGTAAAAATATTCGAGTCTTTGAATCTAAAAAGCACCCACAAAGATTTGCTTTAGAGTTTACTCCGATCATGTAAATCTTTTTTCCACATTTCTATCTGCTTTCCCCGAGAAGGTTCAGTAGCTATATTGCAAACAGAGGTTATAGTTATTGAAAAGATCTTATGGTTATCTGTTAATAATATCTCTTCTTTGATCGCTGGCGTAAGAAACGTTAGCTTGAATATCTGACTCAGCCGAGCAGGGGAGTACCCGAGCCATTTAGCAACACTACGCATAGATCTTTGAGGGGTTCCTTCAAGAACTTGTTTAATTTGTTCAGCTAAGACTAAATATTGCCTGATAACGGGCTCTTTCTTGATATTTTTATTTAGCACTGTCTGGGATGGTCTGCGCGGTTGTTTTATCCCAACATTAAATTCTGATCGCATTATTTCCCTCCAAATAGTTCATCATAAAGACCGGCAATACCTTTTTCGTTTATAGTAAGTCCAAGTGCTCCAGTTTCACCGCTATAATCTATTTCTTGCAGTAGACGTTTTAAGACTCGGTGCTTCTCATCCGAGATTAAGGAATCCCAACTCTCACGGATCTTTTCTAACACCATCCTGTATCTTTCCCCTAAAAGAGAATCAGTTATTTTTATGCTAGGAAGGAGATCATAAACCGTCTCTTCCATATGTTGAGCGTTTACGCTTTTTGTAGGGCAAACCGCGTAACCTCTTTTTTGCGCGTTCACGCAGATATAATACCGGTACTTTTTTACTTTATCTTTTACGGAGTAGGAATGAAACATTGGGGAGTTACACGCTTTACACCGAATGAGCTGTGATAATAACCCGGCGCAGGTAGCGTTCTTTTTTATTTTTCTGTTTACTCGGTTATATTTAATTCGTTCTTGAACTTTCTCAAAAAGCGATTCATCAATGATTGACTCATGTTCACCGGGATACAGTTTTCCGCCATAAAATACCTTTCCCATATAAATGGGGTTCATTAAGATGCGGTGGACGTTATTCTTTGTGAACATTCCGCCGCCGCTAGTTCTCCCGGTTCTTGCTATATGTTTCTTTGTGGTATATCCTTGCTCGTTAAGCGTTATAGTTGTTGTTAGTATAGAATTGGCTTCAAGATATATGCTATATATCTTTCGCACAAGTTTTGCTTCCTGCTTGTTGATGATGATCTTGCGATTTTCTTTATCAATGTTGTAACCAAGCGAAGGAGGCCCACCGGTCCATTTACCTTTCCTCCGGGCAGCACCCATTTTATCCTTAGTCCTCTCCGATATCATCTCCCTTTCAAATTGAGCGAAAGAGAGGAGAATGTTGAGTGTAAGTCGTCCCATGGACGATTGGGTATTAAAATGCTGCGTGACCGATACGAAGGTAACATTATTCTGATCGAAGAATTCCAAGAGTTTTGTAAAGTCTAGAAGGGATCTAGATAACCTATCTACCTTATATACAACAACGCAGTTGATCCTACCTTCCTGAATATCATCCAATAACCTCTTAAGCGCCGGTCGTTCTGTATTAGCCCCAGTAAACCCGCCATCATTATATTTCTCTCTGACAATAGTCCATCCCGTAGACTTCTGGCTTTTAATGTAATTCTCAGCTGACTCCCGCTGGGCATCTAGGGTGGTAAAGTCCTTTTCAAGCCCCTCGCTAGTCGACTTTCTCGTATAAATCGCACAACAAATCTTCTTATCCATATTTCCTCCAGTTTATAGTCCAAAAAACAAATACCCGTTCCAGTGTTGCCCGGTTACGTCACCGGCAATGGCACTTAAGGTCCGGTAAGTCTTCCCGTCATACTCAAACCCCTTATCCAGCACCTTGACGTCTATAATAGTACCCTTATATACCTTAGATATGACCGTTCCGGGAATCGGTAGCCGCCTGTCCCTGATCCGTGCCTTTGAACCCTGACTTTCCCCATTTTGCCGTAAAGCCTTATTGTTAATAGGGTCATAGGCCTTGATAAACTGATCCAACCTGGCTTTGGCTTCGTCGGATAAGGCTGTATTACCTTGATTTCTCCCGTTTTCCATCATAACTCCTTATTTTTAAACAAGTTATCTCTGTAGCTAGTACACATATAGCCATAGGTGGAGCTGAATAGCAAGTTATATTTGGGATAAATCTTTCTATTTGATAAACTTATGAGAATAGTCTATAATGTGTTAAGTTGTTATATTTTGTTATATTCAATAGTGGGGTAGATCATGAAAAAAACTGATAAATTTCTAAAAATTGAAGAAGTATCTAAAATTTTACAACTACATCCGTATACTGTGAGACGGTTGTGTCGTGAAAACAGGATACCTTGTTTTAAAGTTGGGGGTCAGTGGAGGTTTAGACTGGATCAGATTGAAGGTTTTCAAAAAAAGAGAGTTTGTAGTAATGCAAATTCAGAAAAGTGTCAATATGGAAATCAAGCTTGATAAGGAGGATACTCAATATTTGTAAATACCAATACAATCAAAAGGGAAGAATATGGAAAATAATAAAAAGAAAATCGCATTAATTGTTGGTAGTAGCCGAGGTATAGGGAGGGCCATAGCGTTACGTCTTGCTAAGTCAGGATTTGACATATGGGCAACTTATCGCAGCAATCAGGCGGCGGCCGAGAGCGTTAAAATGGAGATTGAACAGTTGGGTCGAGGTTGCAATCTTTTTTGTTTTGATGTTTCTGATTATCAATCTACGGAGGATGCGTTGAAAAAGGAAGTGGAAAATTGTCCCCCGGATGTAGTGGTTTTTAATGCGGGGATAGCTAGGGACAACCTTATGATGTGGATGACAAAAGACGAGTGGGATTCGGTGCTTACTACCAATTTAGGTGGGTTTTACAATGTAATGCATGTGGTGTTGTTTCCCATGCTGTCGGTTAAAAAAGGACGTATTGTTGCAATTTCTTCAACATCCGGCCAAATTGGGCAAGCAGGCCAGGTGAATTACTCTGCATCAAAAGCAGGGTTAATAGGAGCGGTTAAAGCATTGGCACGTGAGGTGGGAAAGAAAAACATTCTTGTTAATGTTGTTTCTCCAGGTGTTATTGAAACAGAAATGACTAAGGACCTACCAAAAGACAAAGTTATGCCGCTTATACCAGTGCAGCGATTTGGTACTTCAGAAGATGTTGCATCTGTAGTGAATTTTTTATGTAATGAAGAAAATATGTACATTCATGGGCAGGTTATAGGTGTTAATGGCGGACTAGCTATTTAATGAGGCGGAAATGAAAAAATATGACAATATAGTGGTTGGTAGCGGTATTAGCGGATTGACTCTTGCGCTCATACTTGGACTGAACGGCAGGAAGGTGCTTCTTATTGAAAAAGCACCTCAAATAGGAGGTAGTCTTGCCAGATTTTGGCGAAAGGGATTACCATTCGATACGGGGTTTCACTTTACCGGCGCATTCAGCGAAGGCGGACTTTTGTGCGACATGTTAAAAGTCCTAGGGATAGAGGAAGAGATTGAACCTGTATTTTTGAAAGAAGAAGGTTCTATGCGCTTTGTTTACAAGAAAGAAGGCGAAGTATATGACCTTCCATATGGTCTTGATAATCTAATAGCTAAATTAAAAGAATATTTTCCATCTGAAGAAAAAGGTATTACAAAGTATTTTGAGATGATGGAGCGCATTTGCAATAATACAGTCACAATGGACTTAAGAAAGATATCGCTTGCTCCGGAACCTATTGATGAAGACTTTGTGAGTGTAGATGAAGTTCTTGATGGTTTAATAAAGAATCAGTCACTTAGGGGGCTACTTTCAGCATACTGCATGTGTTATGGAACAATGCCAGCCGAGGCTTCATTTGCTAACCATAGTCGAGTAAGTTTAGGGTTATACCAGTCAGTTGCGTATTCCGGAACTTGTCCCCACTCATTCCGGTAAGTCGTCCCCACTCATTCCGGTAACTTGTCCCCACCTGTCGGAGCGAAGCGACGCTAGTTTTATTTTATATCAAAGATCGTAGCAGTAGTA
>JAVCDB010000001.1 GCA_030765205.1 Candidatus Aadella gelida
ATTCCAAACACTTGACCATTAACTAAGCGCATGAACCGGAGCCGCATTATCGCATGTTGGTCTTGCCCCTGTTATAACATATGCTCCACCCGCCGGACATGACGGTGTAGCCTTCAGATAGTCAGGAGAAAGAGCTCCTAAAGTGAGAGGATCTCCACCTGTATCCAGATTGTACAGGACTATAGCTCCCTCAATCTGTTTCAGGTTAGATATGCATGCGTTCGTTTGAGCGCTTTCACGGGCCTTCACAAAATTCGGAATGGCTATAGCAGCCAATAAACCTATAATTGCGACAACGATCATTATTTCAACCAAAGTGAAGCCCTTCTTACCCAATAGTTTATGCATCTTCATTTTAATCACCTCCCTCTATGAATGTTTGAAGACCCTTCCAGTGAAGAATCTCCTTTTAAGAACGCGGATACCCACAGCGGATACCCATGGTTAGAGTATACCTATGTTTTAAGCTAATTGCAAATTGGTAAATGATTATATTTAAAGGTTATATGTAAAGAATAAAAAGACTTAGAAACTGAAATATGTGCTCATCTTGAATATCGGAAGGAACATACATACAACTATACCGCCGATAACTATACCCAGAAAAGCAATAACCAAGGGTTCGATAAGGCTGGTTAATCCGTCGACAGTTGAATCAACCTGTTCATCATAAAAATCCGCTATTTTTTCCAACATCATCTCTAATTCGCCGCTTTTTTCTCCTACCGCGATCATTCGGGTTACAAGAGGCGGGAAAATTCCGCTTTTTTCCATGGGAGATGCGATACTTTCCCCTTCCCGTACGCTCTCTTTCACTTTATAAACAGTTTTCTCCACTACAACATTCCCTGATGTTTTCGCAACAATGTCGAGTGCCGACAAAATAGGTACCCCACTTTTAACCAGAGTCCCCAATGTACGAGTAAATTTGCTTATAGCCACTTTCCTGAATAGAGGTCCGAATACGGGAAGTTTTAATTTAAACCCATCTATAACATGGTGTCCCTTTTGCGTCCCGGCATAGAATTTGAGACCAAATATGCTCCCGCCTATAGCTGCCACAAGCACTATGAAATACTGCTGCATAAAATTACTCAAACTTATAAGAACCTGCGTAGGTTTTGGCAGATCAGCTCCGAGTCCCGAGAACATATCCTCGAATACGGGGATAACTTTTATTATCATGGCAAGCGTAATCACTATGGCCATCCCCGTTACCACGGATGGATATACCATTGCCGAACTAATCTTTTTCTGCAGGGAACTGGTCTTTTCCAGATGTAAAGCAACTCTATCCAGAACCTCCTCAAGCATACCGCTGGATTCTCCGGCTTTTATCATGTTGATAAAATAAGACGAGAATACAGACGCGTACTTACCCATGGCTTCTGACAGACTGGCACCGGTATTAACCGCGTTGTGCACATCTTTGAGGACCGTTTTGAGTTTCACGTTATCTACTTGATCCGCCAACGTATCCAATGACTCAATAATAGTTATCCCGGCTCCTGTCATAGTAGCCATCTGTCTTGAAAATATGACCAGTTCCTCTAGAGGAACCTTGCCGGAAGTCATTTTTTTTAAGGAAGAGAAAAAAGATTTCTTTTCCTTTTTTATTTCGAGTTTCAGTATAAGAAGCTCTTTTCCCCTCAAAATGTCCAAGGCATGTTTTTTATCAAGAGCTTGAACCTCGCCCTTGACCGTGTGTCCGGTTTGATCTTTTGCAACATACGTAAAATTCGACATACCTTGTGTCCGCCTCTTATCCTGTTATTCTTAAAACCTCTTCAAAAGTCGTCCATCCCTTTATAAACTTGATCATAGCGTTATCCCGAAGAGTCATAACTTTTTTTTCTCTAAGATATTTTTTAATAGTTTCTTCAGATGCCCTGTTGTTGATCATAGCTTTAATTTCATCATCCACGAGAAGCGTTTCCAGCGTTCCTAGACGCCCGCTATATCCTGTACCGTTACACCGCTTGCATCCTTTCGCCTCGAAAAACTCTCCTGATTCCATGGCTTCGGGATATTTCTCCATTATCTCTTTCCTTAACTTTTCGGGTATTTTAGTTTCCGCCTTACAACTGGGGCACACTTTACGCATAAGTCTTTGCGCACAAGCCATAATAAGGCTAGACGCTATCAGAAAAGGTTCAATGCCCATATTAACCAAACGTGTTATAGCCCCTACAGAATCATTTGTGTGCAGCGTGCTGAGAACAAGTTGCCCAGTAAGCGAAGCCTTTGTAGCGATATCCGCAGTTTCAAGATCCCTGATCTCCCCAACCATTATTACATCCGGGCTCTGCCGCAAGATCGCCCTTAACCCGCTTGTAAAATCCAGCCCTATATCGGACTTGGCCGCTATCTGCGTTATCCCTGCAACCTGATATTCCACGGGATCCTCAACGGTAAGAATGTTTCGGTCCGGCGTGTTCATTGCGTTCAATATGGAGTATAAAGTGGTTGACTTCCCGCTACCAGTAGGTCCGGTGACTAATATTATCCCGAAGGGTTTGTCCAGAGCTTTTTTGAAATCCTCAAGCGGCCCCGGAAGAAACCCAAGTGTTTCCAGCCCAACGGAAAGATTGCTCCTATCAAGAGCTCTCAAAACTATCTTGTTGCCGAAACTTGTAGGAAGTACCGAAACACGAAAATCCACTTCTTTCTTTTCCGTCTTTATCCGAAACCTCCCGTCCTGAGGTATCCTGGTTTCTGTAATATCTAAATTGGACATTATCTTAAGACGTGCAAGAATAGCATTTTGGTTCTTCTTAGGAAGATCGAAGACATCATGAAGCTGCCCATCAATTCTATATCTTACTCTCACTAGTGTCTCGTTATAAGTCAAATAACAACAATTGGTTATGAGAATCACCCATTTCTTCTTTGTAGTCAAGCGCCGCAAACACCTGTAAAATGGGGGTTTTCTCGAACATAGTAACACTCAAAA
>JAVCDB010000032.1 GCA_030765205.1 Candidatus Aadella gelida
ACATGCGGTATTCTTCTATAAACCCCAGCTACTATTGTGTATAACTTCTATAAATCCCACGATATAGTCGTCAGTTGCCTAGTCTCCAGTCACATGGGGATTCTATATCCCATTATCAGGGCGGGGTAACCCCGCCCCTACTCTGAATTATGAACTACCCACTATGAACTACCGGCTATTTATGCTATAATGCCCGCACTATGGAAAAAGCGGGATTTGTAACTATATCAGGGCAACCCAATGTTGGTAAATCGACTATTCTTAATGGTTTGCTTAAAGAAAAACTCGCCATTGTCACAAGAAAAGCCGAGACTACCAGAGATAATATCAGGGGCATACTTACCGATGATACTTCTCAGATAATATTTACTGATACGCCGGGGATAAGTCGGCCGCATGATCTTTTAGGTAAGATTATGCTTACAAGAGCGCAAAGTTCTATAATGGAAGCGGATATAATACTTTTTGTTACCGAGAAAAGGATTGCGTTTAATGCCGAAGATGAAGGCATCATTAAGCGTCTTCCTGAGCCGGGAACGGATAAGATCGTTATTTTAGTGATCAATAAAGCCGATAGAGTGAAGGATAAACGTACGCTTCTTCCGCTACTAAAAAAAGCTTCAGAAATGTATCCTTTTGATGAAATAGTACCGATGAGCGCTTTGAATATGAAGGATATTGACAAGCTCTTAAAGACTATCAAGTCGCATCTTAAAGAGGGGCCGTTTTTATTTCCCGGAGATGAATATACGGATAAAGACAATTATTTTCTTGTGTCTGAGATAATACGTGAGAAAATATTGACCCTTTCTTACAGAGAAGTGCCGCATTCTGTTTCAGTGGTGATCGATGAAATGGTAGAGAAAAAAAACATGATGCACATATATGCAACTATTTTTGTGGAACGTGTTTCTCAAAAATCTATAATAATCGGGAAAAATGGTGACATGATGAAAAAGATAGGCGAGCTTGCCCGACTTGAAATAGAAAAACTCCTTTCCAAAAAAGTAAATCTTGATCTCTGGGTAAAAGTATATGAAAAATGGAAGAAAGACCCTAACGCTCTCAAAGAGATGGGATATTCAGATTAAGAGGTTAGAAGTCAGAAGTTAGAGGATAGAGTCCCGGGAAGATTGGACTATAGACTATTGACTATCACTATAGACAGAGATTGGCCGATGTGCAAATAGGATGGGAAGCAGATTATAGGCAAAAGACAATAGTCAATTGTCCATAGTCAATGGTCTATTAACACTGTTTACAGTTCACGTTAAAAACATATTGGCTTTTCTGCATATAAACGTATAATAACTATTATCAGTATAATATGATTGAAGATCGTTAGCAGAAGGTAAGAGTTATGTTAGAGAAAAAGAACAAGCCTACCATACAAGAAATAATCCAAAACATTGAACAGCTTCTTGAAGAAAGAAAATCTCAGGAACTAGATGCCCTGCTGCATGATATGCCCCCCGAAGATGTAGCTGAGATTTTAGGCGAATTTTCTTTGGAGGATAAGCTGCGTATATTTAATTTTTTAAACGCAGAGTCTGCCGCTGTTGTTCTAGACGACACCGATACGCAGTCCAAACTTCAGATACTTCAAAAGATAGATAGCGGGAAACTAACACAGATTCTGGAAGAGATGCCTGTAGATGAGGCGGCTGATATTATCGAGGATGTCCCGGAGAAACAGAGGGAAGATATTCTCGAACTTATGGAAGATGATGATGCCGAAGACGTGGAAGAGATCCTCAGTTATCCGGAAGATTCGGCGGCACGTGTTATGGATCCTGAATTTATTTCGGTTTCCGCGGATAATGATGTAGAGGACGCTATCAATCATATCAGAGGAAAAGATCTGGGCCGGGATATTTTTCATGTTTACGTGATCGATGATGATGAAAAACTTAAAGGTATGGTTCCTATAGCCAAACTTCTTACAGCGCCTCGAGGGACGGTAATAAACGACATAATGGATAAAGATGTCCTTTCTGTTCGGGCCGAGGAGGATCAGGAAAAAGCGGCACTTATCATAAAGAAATACGATCTTTTTTCTTTGCCCGTCGTGGATGCTGACAGAAAACTCGTGGGACGCATAACCGTTGACGACATTATTGACGTAATGGATGAGGAGCGCGGCGAAGATATAAGTCATATGACAGGTACGATAGAAGAAGAACAAGGGAAGGAGACCACGCTCAAGGCTACGCAGAACAGGCTTCCCTGGCTGGTGACCTGTATGTTAGGAAGCATCATTACGGGTCTGGTCATTAGAATGTATGAGATAACTCTGACAGAGACCATAGCTCTGGTATCCTTTATTCCGGTAATAACGGCTACAGGGGGTAACTCCGGGGTACAAGCGTCAACCGTTGTAGTAAGAGAAATAGCTCTTGGATATTTTGATATGATCAAGGTAAAGGACGAAGTCTTTCGGCAATTTAAGATAGCTTTAGGATTAGGGGTGGTATGCGGAGTGGTACTTTCACTTCTGACGAATATTTGGATGAAGAACAGCCTTATAGGTTTAATTGTAGGACTTTCTCTTTTTCTGGTAGTTGTTTGGTCAAATTTCGTAGGGGTAATAACCCCATTAGTTTTCAAAAAAATTAATATAGATCCGGCTATAGCGTCGGGTCCCCTGATAACTACGCTTAACGATGTTATAGGAGTATTCATTTATCTCTCTATAGCTTCATTTATCCTTGGGAGATAGTTCAAGTGGAGGTGCAGAAATGGCCAAGATACTTAGTTTGTTGATAGGAGCCATAGTCGCGGTTGTAGGAGCTATACTTCTTGTGACATGGTGGTATGAATTTATTTTTGTTGCTAGAGCCATATTACCTGTTTTACTTATTCTCGGAGGTGGAGTAGCTGTTTTTGCGGGTCTTAATGAACTAAAGGACACATTAAAACAATCCAGATGAAAATAACAATTCCTAAATACTGTTATATTTTAGCTCTCCTCATGTCTATATTGGTCCAAGGATGTGGTCGAGGAGGACCGGAGATAGATAAGATAGTACTCGCTAAGGATCCTTCTTTCGGGCAGACTATAGAAAAAAGGAACTCTTTAAGGCGAGAAATAGAGACAAAACGCGCGGAGTTTCTTAAGAAAGATGCTGCAGCGGAAATAGCTATAAGCGACCTTAAGCATAGAAGAGTAAAACTTAAAAGAGAGTATGTGCAAAAAGAAGAAAAAATAAAACATCAACTTGATCCCGAGAAAAGACAACTGGAAAGAGACATCAGAGTACTGGAAAGAGAATTTAAACGTAAAAACGAGGAGATACAGGAGGTTGACAGAGATATAAAAGAGATAAATTCTCTCATAAAGAAAAAAGAGGTTTTATCTTTGACTCCTGAAGAGATCCGCACTTGGAACTCCAGAGTATCTGTTCTAGTAAAAAAGAAAGATAAAGTAATGGAAGAAGAAAAAAAGCTTAAAGAAGAGCTGGAAATAACAAAACTTAAAGTGAAGGTTCTGGAGATATAGGGAATTGAAGATACAAGATAGAGAAGATTGGACTATAGACTATTGACCATAGACAGAAAATGACCGATGCGCAAACGGGACAGGAACTGGACCGTAGACAAACGACAATAGTCAATTGTCCATAGTCAATGGTCTACTAAAACTGTTCACGAATCACGATATACTAAAGAAAGGATTATTGTGAAAATTAAGACGGCATTGATAAGCGTTTCAGACAAAAGCGGCTTGGAAGACCTCGTAAAAGTGTTGGATGAGCTGGGAGTGGAAATCCTCTCTACCGGTGGCACCTCCAAGTTTATTGAATCTTTTGGTATCAAAGTCAAGGAAGTATCGGATTATACGGGTTTTCCAGAGATGCTCGGCGGTAGAGTTAAAACGCTTCATCCAAAGGTACATGCGGGTTTATTGGCCGTCAGGGAAGAAGAGTCTCACATGAAGAAAATAAAAGAAGAAGGTATCCTGCCAATAGACATGGTAGTAGTGAACTTGTATCCTTTCGAAGAAACTATTGCAAAAAAAGATGTTACCTTTGAAGAAGCTATAGAAAACATTGATATAGGCGGGCCGACTATCTTAAGAAGCGCCGCGAAAAATTTTAAGTCTGTAGCTGCCCTCAGTTCTCCCGCGCAATACGAAAAGATCATAGAAGAACTCAGGCGGAACAAAGGTGAGGTGGAACCAAAAACTTTGGAACTATTGGCGCGAGACGTTTTTGCAAAAACATCAAGTTACGAGGGGCATATAGCCGAATTCCTAAAGACTCAAGAAAATAGTCCACAGGATACAGGCTTACCGGATAAGTTAGAGATAAAACTTAAAAAAATACAGACTCTTAGATACGGAGAGAATCCGCATCAAAGGGCTTCTTTTTATGAGGATACGGGAAGCAAAGAGACAGGTATTAGAGACGCAAAAAAGCTGCAGGGTAAAGAACTGTCGTTCAACAATATTGTAGACCTTAATGCAGCGGTCAACATGGTCAGGGATCTTGAAAAACCAGCGGTTAGTATAGTGAAACACAATAATCCTTGCGGGATGGCGCAAGCGGATAGCCTTGAAAAAGCTTATATTGATGCTCTTGATTCGGATAGATTAAGTGCCTTCGGGAGTATAATGGGTTTCAATAGAAAAATAAATGGAGATTTGGCAAAAATCATATTAGATGAAGTTGATTTTGTTGAATGTATAATAGCTCCCGGATATGAACAGAAAGCGTTGGAAGTATTTTCCGGTAAGAAAAACTTAAGAATATTGGAACTTCCCGGGATGAAAGATATAGGTCACGTTGGACTGGATATGAAAAAGATATCCGGAGGAGCTCTTATTCAGGATACTGATATGGGGGATCCTTCGGGAAGTTCCATGAAAACAGTAACAAAAAAAGTTCCCGACAAAAAGCTTCTTGCATCGCTTGATTTTGCATGGACGGTAGTGAGACATGTGAAAAGTAATGCTATAGTGTTATGCAGCGGTACTAAAACCGTTGGTATAGGCGCGGGTCAGATGTCACGGGTGGATTCTGTTAAGATAGCTGTAAGTAAAGCTGGAGAAAGGGCCAAGGGATCTGTTTTGGCAAGTGACGCGTTTTTCCCTAAAGCCGATTCTATTGAAGAAGCGCACAAAGCCGGAATAATAGCTATAGTTCAACCCGGAGGGTCCATTAGAGACGAAGAAGTCATTACAGCATGTGATAAATTCGGGATATCAATGGTATTTACCGGGTCTCGCCATTTCAAACATTAATATTAGGGCAATACATAGTTATGGGGACGTTTTCCTTCGGGTGACGTCCCTTTTTCATGCCTCAAGACGCAATATCCTTGTAATGCCTACGGTATAGAGTTACAATACTCCTCATGGGAACATATGACGATGCTATAACATACCTGGATTCTTTTCATAATCATGAAAAAGTAGGATTTAGCAGCGGGCCGATGAATTTTGATCTTGGCAGACTGAGGGCTCTGCTTGAAAAGATGGGGAATCCTCAAAAAGGATACCGCAGCATACATATTGCCGGTACGAAAGGAAAGGGATCCGTCTCTACATTCACTTCGTCTATACTTCAAGCAAATGGTTATAACGTAGGACTTTACACATCACCACATCTATGCCATCTTACGGAACGTATAAAGATAAATGGAGAGAATATAAGTATGGAGGACTTTGCTGCTATACTTTTCAAGATCAAGGATGTTCTGGGTCAGGCGAAAAGCCGGATAACCTATTTCGAGATATTAACTCTCATGGCGATACTCTATTTCAAGGAAAAAGGCGTAGACTTTGCGGTATTTGAGACAGGACTCGGAGGACGTTTTGATGCGACTAATGTTATAGACGCTGAGATTTGCGGGATTACCTCTATAAGTCATGACCATATGCAGGTCCTTGGGGATAAGCTTGAAAAGATAGCTAAAGAAAAAACAGCTATAATAAAGCCCCGTAGCCAGTGCGTAAGTTCGCCTCAAAGGGGAGACGTACTAGAAATAATAAAGCAAAAATGTGAGGACAAAAATGCCGAACTTGCTATAGTTGGCGAGGGAATAAGCTATAACATAATCGATTCAGGAGAACAGGGAAGCGTGGTCAATATAAAAGGCACAAAAGGGGTATATGAGGCCTGTAAAATAAGCATGATAGGGGATTTTCAGGCAGAAAATGCGGCGACAGCCGTGGGGATAGCAGAAAGGGCAATAGATGGAGATGATCCGGACATTGAAAAGTTTAAGGTAGGGATCAAGAATGCTTTTATCCCGGGAAGAATGGAAATATTATCCAAAGACCCGTTTTTGGTGATTGATGGAGCACATAATAAGTCAAGTGCGAGTAGACTGAAATATTCTGTTGAACAAATACTTAAATATGATAAATTAATACTTCTTATTGGCTTGTCAAAGGATAAAGATATCAGAAGCGTGTGTTCCGAACTAGTTCCCATGTCGGATGAAGTCGTAATTACCCGTGCTGATACGCCGAGAAGCGCTGATCCCGGAATGATACGAGGTTATATAAGGGGCAGAGAAGTGTCTATGACAGAAAATGTAAAGGAAGGGTTAGGAGCGGCATTCAACATAGCCGGCGAGAACGATCTGATTCTTGCTACAGGTTCGTTTTTCCTGGCCGGAGAGATAAGGAATCTAGTTAAGCAGTGAATAGTATTTGGTGAATGGTGAATGGCAGGTTATAGACCATAGACCACAGACTATAATTTAAGATTTTTCTTTATGAACCCTTAAAAAAGACAATAGGCAATTGTCCATAGTCAATGGTCAGCGGTTATTTCCACCGTTCACGGGTCACGAATCACGAGTCACGAACTATGAATATGATAAGTACAAGTGATACAATAGCCGCTATATCCACTCCCTTGGGAGAAGGCGGAATAGCAATAGTGCGTATAAGCGGGAGAGATGCCTTGGATGTTGCGGATAAAGTCTTCAGAAATCAAACCGGTAAAGATGCGTCTTCCATGAAAAGTCATACGGTGCAATACGGATCTGTGACAGATGAAGAGAGGAAAGAGATCATTGATGAAGTTATTCTGACCGTAATGCGATCTCCTCGCAGTTATACGGGGGAAGACGTTGTTGAAATAAATTGTCATGGAGGAAATTCTACGGTCAAACGCGTTCTAGGAATATGCCTAGAGGCCGGGGCAAGGTTAGCCGAGCCGGGTGAATTTACTAAACGCGCCTTTTTGAACGGAAGGATAGATCTTTCTCAAGCCGAAGCTGTCATAGACATTATAAGATCGGAGACAGAAGTATCACGAAAGGTTGCTTTCAACCAACTGAATGGTGTTTTTTCCGAGCGAATAAAAAGTATTAGAAGTGCCACATTAGATGCACTTTCGCTTATTGAACTGAGTATAGATTTTTCAGATGAGGATGTTGATTTTGCAACACGTAATGATATTGTTTCAAGGACAGAAAAAGTGACCAGAGATATAGAAGAACTTCTCAAGACTGCGGATAGAGGTATTGTCTTGCGGGAAGGAGCAAGTGTTGTTATATGCGGCAGGCCTAATGTAGGTAAATCAAGCCTGATGAATGCCCTGCTTAAGGATGACAGGGTTATAGTCACTCCTGTTGCGGGTACGACCAGGGACACTATTGAAGAATCTATAAATCTTAATGGCGTCAAGGTCAGGCTTGCGGATACTGCCGGCATAATTGATACAAAGGATAGGGTTGAATTAGAAGGAATAAAAAGAGCCAGAGAGAAACTCGAGCAAAGTGATATTGCGGTTTTCGTTGTGGACGCAAGCAGATCACTGTCGGAAAGAGATATAAATATATATGACACCGTGAAAGATAAAAAGGTTACAGTAGTTCTTAACAAAACGGATCTTAAGACTGTAATAGACAAGAAAAAGCTACATGAAACTTTCGGGTCAGAGATCATAGAAGTATCGGCGCTTAAAAAAATAGGGTTAGATAAACTGGAAAACGCTATAAGTCACAGACTTTTTGGTGACCGCGCAACTAAAACGGGTGAGAGCGTGATGGTGACCAGCCTGCGGCATAAAGATGCATTGCTTAAAGCGTTTTCCAGCATGAAAAGGACTGCTGCGAATTTGGACGGTGATTGTAACAGAGAACTTATAGCCAGTGATATTAACGAAACTATATATAATTTGGGGCTTATAACAGGAGAAACTGTAGAGGATGATGTCTTGGACAGAATATTTTCAAATTTCTGTATAGGAAAGTGAATGAGCAAAGCTTTGTAGCGTTGTTATGCAAGGCTACAAAGGTAAATGCGAATTCATTGCGAGAAGGCCAAAGGCCGACGTGGCAATCTCAGGTGAACGAAGCGGAAGCAAGTTATTTTAAAGGTTTAAGGAGAGGATGTATGGATAAAGAAAGAATAAAAAAAGCCGTGATCGAATTAATCAAAGCCGTAGGAGAAGATCCTGAAAGGGAAGGATTGAAAGGTACTCCAAGAAGGATGGCTGATATGTACGAGGAGATACTAGGCGGTATCTCTGCCGATCCGGATGAAGCTGTAAAAGTCTTTTTTGAGGAAGAACATGATGAAATAATATTGCTTAAAGGGATCCCGCTGTATTCAATGTGTGAACATCATATGGTGCCGTTTTTAGGCAAAGCTCACGTAGCGTATATCCCGAATGAGAATAGGATAACAGGATTGAGTAAAATAGCCAGGGTAGTTGATATACTTTCAAAGAGACTACAAGTACAAGAACGGCTTACAACACAGATAGCCGAAACGCTTATGAGAAAACTTTCACCTAAAGGTGTTTTCGTTGTTATCGAGGCGGAACATTTATGTATGAGCATGAGAGGGGTCAACAAACCTGGAATAATTACAACGACAAGTGCCGTAAGGGGAATATTCAGGACCAGTCAGAAAACGCGTTCGGAAGCACTTGCTCTTATTAAGAGCTAGGAAAAGATAGAGGTCAGAGGGTAGAGGGAAGAAAGACGAGAGACGTTATTAGACTATTGACCATAGACCATTGACTATAGACAGAGAATGACCGATGTGAGAATTGAATAGTAGATTAGAGAGGATAGAGAAATGACTGTAGACTATGAACCAATTTTTTTCGTTGAGAGATCTTTAAAAGTCAATTGTCAATAGTCAATTGTCTATGGTCAACAGATAACTGTTCACAAATTACCCGGACGTCTAAATGGTTGCTTTTTACCCGTCCCTATAATATAATCACTAACGTAAATATTAATATTATACAACAGGCATTAAAAGGGGGAGCCTGACATTATGGATAAACAAGGCGTCTTGTTGCAGTTTATAAGCAATAAAATAGCTATTACTACATTTAGCGCATGGTTCATAGCCCAGGTGATAAAAGTCATCAGGGGTATAATTGTCGAGAAAAAGTTTAATTTTAAATGGTTTGTAGGGACCGGAGGAATGCCGAGTTCCCACGCAGCGGGAGTTGTGGCCCTTACTACAGGAGTAGGATTGAATGAAGGAGTGCATACGGCTTTATTCGTGATTACTCTCATGTTCACGATAATAGTCATATGTGATGCTCAAGGGGTACGCCGATCTACAGGACAGCAGGCTGAGATACTGAACACCATCATGGAAGACATATACTGGAAGAAACGTATACAGGAAGACAAGCTAAAAGAGCTTATTGGACATACTCCTACGGAAGTTTTAATGGGCATCATAGTCGGTCTCATAGTGGCCTTCGGTATACATTATATTGGAAAAGGATGATAATTCATCACGATAAGGAGCTGTAGTGGAAAAGAGGAAGATAATCCTGATTTCGGTACTGGCAGTCGTGCTTGTGATTTCGGCAGTATCATTTTTTATTGTTAAAAGCGCCCCTCGAGAATTTCAAGAAATTTTAGATACTGATAAGGCTGAACCTCTCTACAAAAGAGCAAGAACCTTCCTAAAAACAGGAGAAAAAGACAAAGCTGCGGCTACACTGTTTGTAATAATAAACAAATATCCTGATTCAAAATATGCCGAAAAAGCTATACGGGAGCTGATAGATATACATATTAAAAAAGACGATCATGATAAGGCCGCATATTATTATCGGCGGTTACTTGAAAGTTTTCCCGATATAAAAGATAGTGAAAAAATAATGGCATCTATAGAAGACATCAATACTAAACTGTTGATGTCTCCGGAGATACGTGAAGATAGTATAGAATATGTTGTTCAGTCCGGTGATACGCTTTCAGCGATAGCTCGAAGGTTTAACACTACAGTAGAACTCCTAAAGAAGATAAATAGTATTCCAAATGATATTATAAGGCCCGGCCAAAAACTCAAAGTGGTTATTTCTAGATTCTCTATTTTTGTTGATAAATCGGATAATATATTGATACTAAACAAAGACGGAGAACTTTTTAAGGAATATGTAGTATCAACGGGAAAAGATAATAGCACACCTGTGGGGACGTTTAAAATAGAGGAAAAAATGGTGAAACCCGTTTGGTACAAGGTCGGAGCGGTTGTTTCTCCTGACAGTAAAGAGTATGAATTAGGAGAAAGATGGATGGGCATTTCGGCTGAGGGATACGGAATACACGGAACGTCCGATGAAAGTACCATAGGAAGCCAGGTTACCCAGGGATGTGTGCGTATGTACAATAAAGACGTTGTCGAATTATTCGATATTGTACCGAGTGGTACGGAAGTAAAGATAACAGACTAGTAACAGAAGGTAGAGGTTAAAGGGAAGAAAATCGAGAGACGTTATTAGACTATTGACAATAGACCATTGACTATTGTCAGAGAATGACCGATGTGAGAATTGAATAGTAGAAAGGATAGAGAAATGACTGTAGACTATGAAACAATATTTTTCGTTGAGAGATCTTTAAAAGTCAATTGTCAATAGTCAATTGTCTATGGTCAACAGATAACTGTTCACTGTTTGCGGTTCACGAATTACGAATTACGATACATCATATACTAACAAAGGAAGAACACATGGCAATAGTACTTGATTTTGAAAGGCCGGTGATAGAGCTGGAAGGCAAGATAAAAGAGCTTAAGAAATTCACGAGTGTTGAAGATCTTGATCTTTCCGATGAAATAAAGAGACTCAGCGGCCGGCTGGAAAAACTTAAAAAAGAAATATTCAGTAACCTCACTTCATGGCAAAAAGTGCAACTTTCACGTCATCCCGACAGACCTTATACCCGCGATTATATAGATATGATCACGGAAGACTTTGTTGAAATACACGGAGATAGGCACTTTGGTGATGATAAAGCCCTTATAGCCGGGTTTGCAAGAATAGAGGGTCAAAAGGTTATGATAATTGGACATCAAAAGGGCCGCGAGATGAGAGAGAACTTGGAACGCAATTTCGGATGTGCTCATCCGGAAGGATATCGCAAAGCTATGAGGGTGATGCGCCTTGCGGAAAAATATAATATTCCTGTTGTTTCTTTAGTGGACACGCCTGGAGCCTATCCCGGGATTGGAGCGGAAGAAAGGGGACAAGCCGAAGCTATAGCTTATAATCTCAGAGAGATGGCGGGTTTAAGAGTGCCGATAATGGTTTTTGTAATAGGAGAAGGCGGTTCCGGAGGGGCATTAGGGATAGGAGTAGGTGACAGGATTATGGTTCTTGAAAATGCTTATTATTCCGTAATATCACCTGAAGGATGTGCAGCGATACTCTGGCGGGAAAGTTCAAAAACACCGCTTGCTGCGGAGTCTTTAAAACTTACGGCACCCGAACTGTTAGACCTGGGTATAATTGACGGTATTGTTACAGAACCTCTTGGGGGAGCGCATAGAGACCCGGCGTCCGCTGCCGAAAAACTAAAAAAATGTATATTGGACAATATGGCGGAACTATCCTTACTATCCCCGGAAGAATTAACAGAGGAAAGATACAAAAAATACAGAGTAATGGGAGTTTATAAAGAGAAATAATATGAAAAGTGATATAGCTAATGACAGTTATCTATTAAAAGAAGAAAGCAAGAAACTTATCAGTCTTCTAAAGGGTAAGGGTATAAGTGAGGACGTAATATTCGATATACATGTAGGTTTTGAAGAAGCCTTACGGAACGCTATGATACATGGCAATAAACTGGATATTAATAAGAAAGTTACCGTGGAGATAACTCTGACAGATAAGGATGTTATTATAAGGGTGCAAGATGAAGGAGATGGCTTTGAACCCGAAAAGGTGCCTGACCCTACATTAGACGAGAATCTTCTTAATGAAAGAGGACGCGGAGTATATCTGATCACTCATCTTATGGATGAGGTGAAATATGTGGACGGAGGAAGAACGGTTGTAATGAAGAAAGATTTTGATAGTACCGTACGAAAAAAAACGGAGAATAAGATATGAATATAAAATCGGATAATAAGAACGGCATTTCCATTGTTAGAGTGGAAGGCAATATAGATATAAGCACGTCACCTGACTTTAAGAAACACTTTAAAAAGATCATAGGCGATAAGGTGGGGACAGTGGTCATAAATCTGGAAAAAGTCGACTATATGGATAGTTCCGGGTTGGCAACGCTGGTCGAAATATACAAGAATATGCGCAAGTATGACGGAACAATAAGATTGGTGAAACTTTCTGATAAAGTAAAAGGTTTGTTTGAAATAACGAAGCTAGATAAGCTGTTCAAAATATTCGATGATGAAGCGTTAGCGTTAGATAATTAATAGCTAAAGAGTAGGACCATTCGCCAAATACCAAGAGATAATTATGAAGTTAATAGAAAATATAGGTAAGGGTGTATTCGATCTCTATAGGAATATCGTAGATATCCTGGCACTCTTTTTTACTACGATCTGGTGGATAGTTACCGGCCCTTTCAAGGGGAAGTTCCCGAGTAGAACCAGTGTTTTTCAGCAAATGGTTTTTGTTGGCGTACAATCTGTCGTTATTGTGTTTTTTATATCTCTCTTTACCGGGATAGTTATAGCTATGCAGAGCGCATATCAGCTGAAACAGCTTGGTGCTGCTATATATGTTGCGCCTATGGTGAGCGTAAGTATGGCCCGAGAACTTGGTCCGGTTTTTACGGCTTTAATCGTTGCCGGAAGAGTAGGATCAGCTATAGCTGCGGAACTGGGTACGATGAAAGTTTCCGAACAGATAGAAGCCTTGGAAACTTTAGCACTTGATCCTGTAAGGTTTCTTGTGATACCAAGGTTCCTTGCTCTTCTGATAATGATGCCTTGTCTTACCATAATAAGTGATGTAGTGGGTATGGCAGGAGGCTCTATTGTAGGGATATTCAGCTTAGATCTCAATATTTACCGGTATATGACATTTTCATTCGATATGATGACATGGAAAGACATATGGACCGGTCTTATAAAAAGCTCTGTTTTTGGTATCACTATAGCGATGGTATCCTGTTATGTGGGGCTGAACACAAGAGGCGGAGCCGAAGGTGTAGGAAAGTCAACGACAATGAGCGTTGTTATTAGTTTTATACTTATAGTTCTCTTTGATTGCCTTATCACGGGTCTATTCTATTTTTCAAATATTTAGAACGCGTTACTTAAAAAGAATATAAAGCAGAGAAACAGACATTTATGGAAAAAAGAGAAGTTGTAGCAGAAGTAGAGGACCTGGTAAAAAGTTTCGGGTCAAGAACCATCCTTAAGGGGGTAACCCTTCAAATATTTAAAGGTGAAACCTTTGTTATTATGGGAGGTTCCGGATGCGGAAAAAGTACTCTCTTGCGCCATATAATTGGTAACCTTAAGCCTAGTTCAGGACGGGTGGTCCTGTTAGGACAGGATATTACCGATCTCTATGACGAAGATCTTGACGTGATGAGAAAAAAGATAGGGATGTCGTTTCAGTCTTCGGCACTTTTCGATTCAATGAACGTAGCTGATAACGTGAGTTTACCTTTAAGAGAACACACTAAACTGGACAAAAGTGTAATAGATATTATCGTGAAAATGAAATTAGAGCTTGTGGGTTTAAGAGGTTTTGAGGACCTTATGCCTTCAGAACTTTCCGGAGGCATGAGAAAAAGAGTTGGCCTTGCCAGGGCCATAGCGATGGACCCCGAAATAGTTTTCTATGACGAACCGACCGCAGGACTTGATCCTATAGTCGCAAGTGTTATAGGCGAACTTATAATGGACCTATCTAAAAAACTTTCAATAACAAGTGTTGTTGTGACGCATGACATGAAAAGTGTGATGATGATAGCGGATAG
The DNA here is from genome assembly GCA_030765205.1 of Candidatus Aadella gelida. Lineage (GTDB taxonomy): Bacteria > Omnitrophota > Gorgyraeia > Tantalellales > Tantalellaceae > Aadella > Aadella gelida. The sequence continues at coordinate 14,179 of JAVCDB010000032.1, forward strand.
AGTTGCGATGCTATATGAAGGAAAAGTTCTTGAGGTCGGGACACCGGAAGAGATAAAGATGTCTAAGAATGGTATTGTGCAGCAGTTTATAAATGGAGACCATGACGGACCCATTAAATTCTTTCAGCAGAAAGATGATTATCTGGAGAAATTGATACAATAGGAGGGATAGAAGATAGAAAGTAGACCATTGACTATTGACCATAGACTATGGAATGACCGATATGAGCGAAAGTACTCGGGGACGTCCCATTTGGGGACACCCTACAAGAGTAAAACGGCTTAAAAAATAGAAGTCAGAAGATAGAGGGTAGAAGATAGAAAAAGTCACCAGTTACCAGATCGCCAGGTCACCGGTGACTAGGCAACTACTTACTGTTAGCAGATTACGATTGAAGTTATACGCTATACTCTATACTATATACGAAACAAAGGAGAAATAAAGATGAGATTCTCAAATGAAATAAAAGCGGGATTACTTGTTGTCATAGCCGTTTTAGTAGGGGCCATGTTTTTCTTAAAAACAGCTTCGCTAAAAAAAGAAACATATAGTCTTATGACCTCATTCGGTTATGCGGGAGACCTAAAACCCAATGCTGTAGTGAAATTGTCGGGTATTGAGGTTGGCCGGGTAAAAGAGATATCATTCCAGTATGAGCCTAAAACTATGATTGAGTGCCTACTAGAGATCGATGCCGATGCTAAAGTCAGAAAAGATTCTGTAGCTTATATATCAACTTCGGGTTTTGTGGGAGATGCTTATGTGGGGGTGACTTCCGGAACTTCCCAAACATTTGCTTCCTCGGGCGATATTATTGAAAGCGAAGATCCTATAGAATCCAGAATACTTATGAAAAAGGCCGAGAGTATTGCGGATAATCTGGATCAGGTTATAGCTAATATCAAAGATGTTATCGCAGGAAACCGTGAAAATCTTAATGAAATAGTCGAAAATGTTGAAGTAGTCACGGAAAATTTCAAGGAGTTTAGCGCGGACATCAAAAAGCATCCATGGAAACTTATGTTCAAAGGGGAGTAGTACGAGTTATGATGAACAGAAAGTGGTCTTCGTCCTCAAACAGTCCTCGACCTTCGGTCTGCGGAACTGCGGGCGGAGACCACCTTACTGTTCATTCATGCCTTGAATGACAAAATAAATAACATAGGCGCCGAGGACGTAATGTCCGAGGTGTGTCGAAACGTCTCCGTAATCTCTGTTATTTATTTTTAGAAATAGGAATTAGTAGCTGGGGTTTAAACCCCAGCTACTATCGTAAATGGGTACAGCCTAATTTAGAAAGGTGCAAAGTGAAAAGATCTTTAATTTTTGTTCTATGTTTATGTTCTTTTATAGCGGTGAGTCATGCCGAAGAGACTATATTTGTGGTCTCTTATAGCGGTGACGTAAAAATTATGCTTCCGGGTTCTGAAGTTCCTGCCGAAAAAGTTCCGGGGATGATATTAGGAGAAGGTGCTCGTGTCGTTACCGGAGAAGAATCATCTATAGAAATATCTTTTGGGAGAACTAAAAATAGTTTGGTGAAGATAAAAGAGAAGAGTAATGTTCTTATGTATCCGTTTGATGGATCGAAAGTTTATCTTGAAAATGGGGAAGTAACTGTTCTTCTAAAAGACATGAGAAAGGACGATACTTTTTCTGTTAGTACTCCTAGCGCTGTATGCGGCGCGCGGGGCACGGGGTGGGACGTAAAGTCTGATGCGGACGCGACGGAAGTTTCTGTTTTTGAGGGAAAAGTATTTGTCAGGGGCGTTAACGAAGACGGTACTGTTAAAGAAGCCGAATATTGGGTTGATGAAGGATATAGAAGGAAGATAGTAAAATTGGAGCATCCGGGTGAAATGGTAGCATTAACAATATCTGAAAGAGAGGAAATAGAGTGGAACTAAAACTGAATAAACTTGAAGGATTCGTTCCGAGGAAGGGACCGCTCCTTTTGATAATCATGGACGGTGTAGGGCTAGGAAAAGATGATGACTCCAATGCTTTGTACATTGGAAAGACGCCGTGTTTGCATGGACTATTTAAAAGTAAACTCTTCACAGAGCTGAATGCGCATGGGAAGGCTGTAGGGCTTCCGTCGGACGAAGATATGGGTAATAGTGAAGTCGGGCATAATGCTTTGGGTGCGGGGCGCGTTTTTGATCAGGGAGCTAAAAGGGTTAACAGCGCTATTCTTGATAAGTCAATATACGGGACAGAAGAATGGAAAAAACTAACGTCTCAAGCTAAGAAAAAAGGTCAGACATTTCATTTTATAGGACTCTTGTCCGATGGAAATGTGCATTCCAATATAAAGCACTTGTTTTCTATGGTAAAAAAATTGTCTGAAGAAAAAGTAGAACGTGTACGCGTTCATATTCTTTTAGACGGACGTGATGTTCCGGAAAAGTCAGCCTTGGTGTACATTAAACAGACAGAAGACGTTCTGGGTAATATATCCCGGGAGAAAGGGTATGACTATAAGATAGCTTCAGGTGGAGGGCGTATGGTGACCACCATGGACCGGTATGGAGCGGATTGGAGCGTTGTAAAAAGAGGTTGGGATGCTCATGTTCTCGGGAAAGGGAGAGAATTTTCTTCAGCTGAAAAAGCTGTTCAAACTTATTACGATGAAGATCCTAAAATGACAGATCAATATATGGATTCGTTCGTTATAACCGATGATGAGGGGCCTGTAGGACCTATTTTAGACGGGGATTCAGTTATATTTTTTAATTTTAGAGGTGATAGAGCTATCGAAATATCGCGCGCATTTGAAGATAAAGAGTTTGATGAATTTGATAGGGAAAGATATCCTAACGTTTTTTATGCCGGGATGATGGAGTATGATGGTGACATGCATGTACCTAAACATTATCTTGTTAATCCTCCTGAGATAGATAGGACAGTTAGCGAATATTTAGTTACTGAGAAGGTGCCTATGTTCGCCATATCGGAAACACAAAAGTTTGGACATGTAACATATTTTTGGAACGGGAACAAATCTGGATATATTGACAAATCCTTGGAAGAGTATGTTGAGATACCTTCTGACAAGATACAGTTCGATAAAGCGCCTAAGATGAAAGCTCCTGAGATAACTGAAAAGACTAAAGAACTCCTCAGGAGCGGAAAATTCCGGTTCGGACGGCTTAATTTCGCAAATGGTGATATGGTGGGGCATACAGCTGTTGTAGAAGCCGTTGTAGAAGCTGTTGAGACTGTTGATAAATGTGTTAATGAACTTTTAGAAGTAATTAAAGAATTAAACGGTATAGCAATAATAACGGCTGATCATGGTAATGCAGATGAGATGTTCACAATAAAAGACGGGAAGAAATCTCCTAAAACAGCACACACGTTATATCCTGTGCCATTCATGATATATGATCCGGAATATAAGAATGAGTATAAGATCAAGGATCTTCCTAAAAGAGGTCTTTCAAACGTGGCGGGAACTATGCTTAACCTTCTGGGTTATGAAAACGTTGAGGATTATGATCCTTCACTTATAGAGTTTGCTTGACTATTTTGTGCTTGAGTAATACAATTGGTTCCCAAATAATTTAATATGCCGGAGTGGTGAAATGGCAGACGCGCTGGATTCAAAATCCAGTGGGGGAAACCCCATGTGGGTTCAAGTCCCACCTCCGGTACCAAAATTCCCTTCGGAAATTTTATAAAAAGGCATCCTAAAAAAAAGGGATGCCTTTTTGTTTATTCGTTACAAAAAGCATTGGAAACAAGCTTCCATGCTTTTTGCTCCTCATAAACAGTACCGGAGGTGGGGAACCTTCGCCCCCGCTGCTGTTTTGCAACAGCAAAACGCGGGGGCTTGTTTTCCCACCTTTATCTCGTAAACTGTACCGGGGTAGGGATCCTGCGTCCCTCGCATGGCTCGGGTCTGGTATTCCCACCTCCGGTACTGTATTACTGTAGTTACTCTGTATTTGTCTGTATTTGTACCGTTTGCTAATTTGTGAGGGCAAGTGTCTCCATTTTTGTGTTTAAAGGTGGCCCCATCATGTTCTGGAAACCTTGGCTTTGCCTCGGTTTCCTATAGTAAGATTGACAATAAACTCTGATAAACAATCTATTACCCAGCATATGGGGACATTACTCGAGTGTAATGAGGGGATTGTCCCCTTTGCAATGTGTAAATTGGAGACGGCTATTAAATATTGACAGGGGTATCTTGCGATGTTATATTACATTTTCTGGATATGGGGCTGTAGCTCAGCTGGAAGAGCGCGTGCATGGCATGCATGAGGTCAGGGGTTCGAGCCCCCTCAGCTCCACCATTTCCATGAAAAAGACCTGCTTTTTAAAAAGGCAGGTCTTTTTGCATATACGAGCTCGATTTTTAGATACGAATTATGAACTCCATCACTTAAATTCGATTATTCTTGACAATGGTATAGTACCATATTAAAATTATATCATCTTATTACGCAGCAAACGGTAAGTGGGCCATGCGCCTGCTTATTTTTTTTACCTACAGTCTGGAGACTGCAGGTAATCCGTCGTAGCCAGATAATATGTAAGTAGGTTGGCGAAGGCGGACACGTATATAAATAAATACAAGGAATAGAGAGATTATGAAATTGCCGGATAACGTACGCGAATTTATCGAACATGAAGCCTCAAGGTGCGGTTACCAGATAGTTGATATGGGCGCCAGAGGACGAGCTTCAAGTATAGAAGTTGTTTTAGATAAAGAAGGTGGGATAAGTATGGGCGAATGCGCCCAGTTCAATTCTAAAATATCTTTGTGGATAGAAGAGAATGATATTTTCAAAGGGGATTATACTGTTGATACGTGTTCTCCCGGGCTTGATCGGGAACTCAAAACAGAGAGTGAATTTGAATGGGCTGCCGGAAAAAAGGTTGAAGTTAAAGTTAAAGAGCCTGTAGAGAAAAAAAGCGTTATATCAGGGAAGCTTGTTAAAAAAGATGTTTCAGGTACTGTGATCATAGAATCGGATGATTGCGGAGAAATTTGTATAGAGAAAGACAGTATTTTTAAAGTAAAACTGAAAGTTGAAATATAAAGAGGAGAAGTAAGGGTATGAACGGAGCATTATTAGCTGCATTGGAAAGAATAGAAAGAGAAAAAGGGATTGATAAAGAAATACTTTATGAAGCGATTGAAAGCGCTTTGGTTAGTGCTGCACGTAAAGTTATAGACGATCCTGACATATCAAAAGAAGACATTACTGTCATAATAAACAGAGAAACCGGAGCTATTGAAATATATTCCGGGGACGAGGAGATTGAAAGCGAAAGGTTCGGACGTATAGCCGCGCAGACCGCTAAGCAGGTTATTGTGCAAAAGATCCGAGAAGCCGAAAGAGAAGTTATTTTCGGGAAATATATGAAAAAGATCGGCATGATCATAAGCGGGTCGGTACATCGGTTTGAAAAAGGGAATGTCATAATTGAACTCGATGACGCTGAAGCTGTGCTTCCTAGAACCGAACAGATACCTCAAGAAAGGTTCAAGCAAGGTGAAACTATTAGGGCATATCTTTTGGATGTTGAAAAAGGGTCTTCTAATCCTTCTATAGTGTTGTCGCGTGCGGCAGCGGGATTTGTAAAAAAACTTTTTGAATTGGAAGTACCTGAGATTTCCCAAGGGATAGTCGAAATAAAAGCTTTGGCTAGAGAAGCCGGAGAAAGAACTAAAATAGCGGTTTGCTCTAAAGAAGAAAGAATAGATCCTGTAGGGGCTTGTGTCGGAATGAGAGGGTCAAGGGTGAGAGACATAGTTAAGGAACTTCATGGGGAACGTATAGACATAGTCAGATGGCACGATGATATCCGGGAATATTTACCGGCTGCTGTTAGTCCTGCCGAGATATCTAAAATGGCTATAGACAGAAGCAACAAGAAGATAGTTCTTACCGTACCCAAAGACCAGCTGTCCATGCTGATAGGTAAGAAAGGCAGGAATATACGATTGGCTTCAAAACTTTTGGGTTGGGAACTTATAGCCGAAGTTGAAGACGATCCGGCATCTATGATCCCGCTAGCTGAGATAAAGGGAATAAGCGGAAAGAAAGCTGAAGCTCTGGAAGGGGCCGAATATGATACTGCCCAAAAGATAATTAAGGCAGGGGCAGAAGCCTTGTCTGAACTGGACGGGATAGGGGCTAAAACAGCTGAGAAAATAATAGAGATCTGTAAAGAAGCTGTAAAAGATAAAGCCGCGAAAGATAAAAAGGAAAAAGAAATTATAGAAAAAGAAAAGGCTAAGGAAGAAGCCTCTGCTGAGGCGGTTACCGGTGACGTCTCGGAAGATAAAGAGGCTGACCAGGATGATGATGCCGGGCAAGAAGAAGTGAGCGATGAACCTGACAGCGAAGATGTCCCGGGAGACGAAAAGATTGATAACGACGGACAAGAAGAAATAGAGAAGGAGCCTGGCAGTGAAGATGTTTTGGAAGAAGATGATGTTCCGGAAGAAGAAGATGACCCGGAAGAAGAAAAAAATAATCTTGGGAATAAGGGTGCCCCGGGAGACGAAAATACTGATAAGAACGGTAATGTCTAACGATAGAAGATGTGAATAAAAATAAAGGAGTTACATGGCTATAAAGGTACGAGGACTTGCTGAAGAACTGGGTGTTTCCGAAGATATTGTGATAGAACAGTTAAATAAACTGTATGTGGAAGTTGAAGACGAAAACAGCCCTATAGATGATAAAGTTGCGGGACTTATACGGATCAAACTCGGCGGATCTGTGGCGGTAAAGAAAAAAGTTAAGAAGAAGCCTGCTAAAGCTAAAGAGGCCGCAAAAATAAAGAAGAAGGTCAAAGAAAAAATAGAGACCGAAAAGACCAAGAAAAAAGAAAAAGAACTTATAAAAGAAGAAGAAACCCCGGCCGAGAAACCTAAAAAGTTCGGTCCCAGATCGACCATAGAGATAATACAAAAAGCGCCTCAAGAAAAGCCTAAGCCAGAAGTAGTAGAAGAAGCTAGCCCTAAAAAAGTTAAGAAGAAGGGCAAACCCGAAATAGAGATCGTTAAAAGATCCGCAAAACAGAACAAGAGGTTATCAAAAGAGCGTTACAAGAAAAAGAATGAAGCGAAATCAGAAATCTTTATTCCCGGTCAACCTATCGTTTCCGCACGTAAGGTGCCCCAGAAAATCACCGTGCAGGTTCCCGTGAGCGTCCGATTGCTGGCGCCGCAAATAAATACCAAACCAAATATGATAATACAGTATCTCATGAGTAAAGGTGAAGGGATCACGATAAATCAGGAACTGGAAGAGGATGTTGTGAGAGACGTCATGCAATTTTTCGGATACGAACTTGAATTGCATGCTACGGCTGATTCTATTGAAAAAGAACTTTTTGATGAACATGAGGAAAAAGGTAAAAAGGGAAGCGAATCTCGTGCACCTGTTGTTACTTTCATGGGACATGTTGATCACGGAAAGACATCACTTTTGGATTATATACGAAAGACAATGGTTACAAAAGGTGAAAAGGGCGGGATAACGCAGCATATAGGAGCATATAAGGTCGAGACAAAAAAAGGTGCTGTAGCGTTTCTGGATACTCCGGGACATGCGGCTTTTACAGCAATGAGAGCTAGAGGAGCGAATGCGACTGACGTGGTTGTTCTGGTAGTGGCGGCAGATGACGGTGTGATGCCTCAGACTAAAGAAGCTATAGATCACGCAAAGGCTGCGAATGTTCCGATAGTTGTTGCTATAAATAAATGCGATCTTCCGGGAGCCGATCCAAATATGGTCAAGACAGACTTGCAAAAAGAAGGTCTCGTCACCGAAGAATGGGGAGGAGAGAACGTTATGGTCGAGGTGTCCGCTCAAACGGGAGAAGGCGTTGATGCTCTTGTGGAAATGTTGATGCTTGAATCCGATATGCTGGAACTTAAGGCCAATCCCAAAATGCGGGCACGCGGAGTGGTTATAGAAAGCAAGAAAACTACAGGGCAAGGTGTAGTAGTAACTTTACTAGTCCAGAACGGTACATTGCATCCGGGAGACATTGTTATTTGCGGATCAAATTACGGTAAGGTCAAGGCCATGATAAACAATAAAGGTGAACGCGTAAAAAACGCGGCGCCTTCTACACCGGTAGAAGTATTAGGACTTCAGGGCGTACCTCAGGCAGGAGACGAATTTTTTGTTGTGAAGGATGAAAAAAAGGCTAAAACATTGGCTCTTCTTAAACAAAACAATACTCGTAGCCGGAAAATGGCATCCGGACAAAGAGTTACTCTTGAGGATCTTCATAACAGGATATTGGAAGGCGAGATGAAGGAACTCAAGATAATATTGAAGGCAGATGTACAGGGTTCGGTCGAGGCATTAGGAGAATCTTTAAGTGAGCTTTCAACGGCTGAAGTTAAGGTCAAAACAGTTCATTCGGCGGTAGGTAAGATAAATGAATCTGACATTATGCTAGCGATGGTATCCGATGCAATAATTATCGGATTTCATGTAAAGGTGGATGCAAAAGCTGATGACCTAGTGAAACAAGAGAATGTCGATATGCGTTTATACGACGTTATCTACGAAGCTATAGCTGATGTTAAGGCCGGGATGGAAGGGCTTTTGGAACCTGAACTTAAGGAAGTGTTTCAGGGTAGAGCGAAGATATTGGAAATATTTCCTGCAAAAAATAGTAAAGCAGCGGGTTGTAAAATAGTCAAAGGGACAATACATCGCAAAGATAAGGTTAGGGTCTTGAGAGGTCAGGATACAGTTTGGGAAGGAGACATAGATTCGATTAAACGATTTAAGGATGATGTCAAAGAGGCTAAAGAAGGATTTGAGTGCGGTATTACCATTAAAGGATTCAATAACATAAACAAAGGTGACGTAATCGAATCGTTTATTATAGAGAAGATCGCAAGAAGATTAGAGAAATAGAAAAAATGACAATTGTTTAGGGTTCATAGTCACAAATAGTTATTCAAAGTAAGGTATGACATGAAAAAAAATACTATATTGAGCGGAATGAGACCTACCGGAAGGCTGCATCTGGGCCATGTGGTGGGCGCACTGAACAATTGGCGTGATATGCAGGAAGACAATAGTTGTTTTTTTATGGTAGCGGATTGGCATGCTCTTATGGGTGAATATGAGAAGCCTTCCGACATAAAGAACAACAGTATTGAAATGGTTAAAGATTGGATCTCTTGCGGTATAGATCCCGAGAAGAGTGTTATCTTTATTCAAAGCATGGTCCCGGAACATTTAGAACTGGCCATGGTATTTTCTATACTAACGCCTCTGGGTTGGCTAGAAAGATGTACGACTTACAAAGAACAATTAAGAGAAGTCAAGGGTCGTATGTTGGCTACATATGGTTTTTTGGGATATCCTGTTCTGCAAGCCGCTGATATAGCACTTTATAGAGGCGATCTTGTTCCGGTAGGGGTGGATCAGCTTCCGCATCTTGAACTAGCAAGGGAAATAATACGCAGATTCAGCGGGCTTTATAAGAAAGATATTTTTCCCGAACCCAAGCCCATGCTTACAAAAGTATCAAAACTTGTGGGGCTAGATAATAGGAAAATGTCAAAAAGTTACGGTAATTTTATAGCCTTGTCTGATACTGCGGAAATAGTTAAAAAGAAAGTTTTTAGTATGTATACCGATCCTGACAGAGTAAGGGCCGACATCCCCGGAAAGGTCGAAGGAAATCCGGTTTTTATATACCATGACATATTTAATCCGGACAAAGAAGAGATAGATGATCTGAAGAAAAGATATAAGGCCGGTAAAGTGGGAGACGTTGAGGTTAAACAAAAACTTACAGATGCGCTTAATACTTTTCTTGATCCAATACGTAAAAAGAGAGAAAGTCTTTCAGATAAAGAAGTTTTAGATATTATCGAACAGGGCGCTGTACGTGCAGGAAAAGTGGCAAAAGAGACTATGAGTAAAGTAAAAAAATGTTTACACCAGATGTAAATTAAAAAGTCAAAAGTTGAAAGTCAGAAGGTCGGATTGACCGAAATTATATTCAATATATTGCTAATAGACTTTCGACTTTTAGACTTTGGACTTTTGGACTAATTATGTCATATAAAGTAAAACTAAATATTTTCGAAGGACCGTTGGATCTTCTCCTGTTCCTAATAAAAAAAGACAAGATCGACATATACGATATTCCTATTGTTACCGTAACGGAACAATACATTGAGTATATGAACCTGATGAAGATGCTGGACCTTGAGATAGCAGGTGAATTCCTTGTTATGGCTGCGACACTCATACATATAAAAAGTAAAATGATGCTTCCCGAGGAAGAAAGTGATTTTGAGGAAGAAGAGGAAGATCCTAGAGAAGAACTTATAAGGAGGCTTCTTGAATACAAGAAATATAAAGAAGCTGCTGATCAATTAAAAGATATGCAAGAGATGCATTCTGGGGTTTTCTTGAGAAGCGGGTCGGGGATGTCTGAGAAGGTAATATCCGATGACGGTACAGAATATTTTGAGGCCAGTTTATTTGACCTTATAAGTTCCTTTAAAAAAGTACTTTCGGGTGTATCTAAAGATACTTTTCACAAGGTTTTTAAAGATGAATTCACGGTTGATGACAAGATACACGAGATATATCATTTTCTGGCAAAACAGTCTAAAATATATTTTTTAGATCTTTTTAAAAAATCAGGAAGTAAAGATGAGATCATAGTTATATTCCTAGCAATACTGGAACTTATGAAACGAAGCGAGATATTTGTCGCGCAGCAAGGACCTTTTGGTGAGATAGAGGTTATGAGAAATCCTGGATTGACCAAAAATATTGTTTAATATTCAAAAAAGAAAGAGGGATGGATAACGTGAAATCAATAAAAAGTATAATCGAAGCGCTGTTAATAGTTTCTGAGCATGGGTTAAGTATAAATGATATCAAGGGCGGTATAATCGATGCGGATAATAAGGATATCAAAGAGAATATTGATCTTTTGCGTGAAGAATATGATTCTCCAGAAAGAGCTTTTAATATAGCCGAGATAGCCGGGAAATACAGAATTGTCACGAAACCGGAATATCTTCAGTGGATAAATAATTTGTATAAAAAAGAGACTGAGAAATTAAGTTCACCCGCGCTTGAAACACTTGCGATCATAGCATATAAGCAGCCCGTAACAAGAGCTGAGACTGAAAGTATACGAGGAGTAGGTGTCGGGGGAGTGCTAAAGACCTTACTGGACAAAGATCTGGTTTTGGTCAAAGGCAGAAAAGAAGTTATTGGAAGGCCTCTTTTGTACGCTACTACGGATAAATTTTTAGAAATTTTCGGACTTAATTCTTTGGATGACCTTCCAATTCTCAAAGATTTTAGTGAAGACGACTTGGAATACGGACAGCCTCAGGAAACTGTTGAGATGGAGTCAGGGGAAACGAAGGATGAAGGACGAGAGACGATAGACGAGGGGGATACGAAGGACGAAGGACGAGAGGCGAAAGACGAGGTAGAGCCAGAGGATACGAAGGATGAGGGACGAGAGGTGAAAGACGAGGTAGAGTTAGAGGATACGAAGGATGAAGGAACGATAGAAGAAGAGATAAAAGATACCAAAGAGATAGAAGAAAAAGAGGAAGAAAACAAAGAAACGCAAGCGCAGGAAACAGTAGATCCTCAATAAGTATAGTCTTTTTGAGTTATAAGAGAAGGAGACAAGCATTATGAAGAAAAAAAACCTAAATGACTTCAGGAAAGATATAAACCAGATAGACTCAAAGATAATTGAGCTTATAAATAAGAGAGGTAAAGCTAGTTACGAAATAGGTGAGATAAAGAAAAACAGAAAGCAGCCTATATACAGTCCGGACAGAGAAAGCCAAGTGTATGCCAGGATCACGTCTAAAAACAATGGACCCATACCCGATAAATCTATTGAGGCCGTGTATCGGGAGATAATGTCAGCATGTCTTTCTTTAGAACAGCCTATGACCATAGCATATTTGGGACCCGAACTTACCTTTACTCATCAAGCCTCTATTAAGAAATTCGGTTCAAGCGTGAAGTACCTATCATGTAATAGTATCTCCGATGTTTTTAGTGAAGTGGAAAAAAAGAACGCTGATTATGGGGTAGTTCCTATCGAGAATTCTACAGAAGGAGCGATAAGTCATACTCTAGATATGTTCGTCGATTCACCGCTTATGATATGTTCTGAAGTCCATTTTCCTATTAAGCATAGTTTGCTTTCAAAAAAGGTCAACATGAAAGCAATTAAATGGGTGTATTCCAAATCGCAGGTATTCGGGCAGTGCAGGAAATGGATAGAGAAAAATATCCCGCAGGCAAAACTTCGGGAAGCAGCATCAACCGCTAAAGCTGCTGAAATAGCTGCTAAACATGACGGAGCGGCTTGTATTGCCAGCGAGATAGCGGCAAAAAGATATAAACTTAAGGTTCTATCCAGATCCATTGAAGACAGCGCTAGTAATGTTACCAGGTTTCTTATTATAGGTGACCATATGAGCAAGTCTTCGGGGAAAGATAAGACCTCTGTAATGTTTTCTGTCAAAGATAAGCCGGGGGTCTTGCACGATCTGTTGAGTGCGTTCAAGGGAAAAGGTATAAACCTTACAAAGATAGAATCCAGGCCGTCAAAGAAGAAATTATGGAAATACTATTTCTTCATTGATATGGAAGGACATATAGATAATCCGAAGATAAATAAGGCACTAAAAGAACTTGAAAAGAAATGCCATTTTCTTAAGGTGCTAGGATCCTATCCGAAAGGAATATAGAGGATAGAGGTCAGTGGTTAGGAAAAATTAGACTATTGACCATTGACTATAGACTATTGACAGAAATTGACCGACGTGCAAATGGGACAGGAATTGGACCATAGACAAACGACAATAGTCAATTGTCAATAGTCAATGGTCTACTAAAACTGCTCACTGTTTACGAGGAAGATATAATGATAAAACCAAGAAAAGAATTGGAAAGCGTTACGCCGTATAAACCCGGTAAACCGATTGAAGAAGTTAAGAGGGAACTCGGACTCGATGATGTTATAAAACTAGCGTCAAACGAGAACGCTCTTTCTCCATCTCCGAAAGTTATTGCGGCAATTACTGAAGCGGCAAAAGATATCAACAGGTATCCGGATGGGGGATCCTTTTATTTAAAAAAGGCTATAAGTGATAAGTTCGCAATACCTGGAGAAAATATAGTTCTGGGGAACGGTTCAGATGAGATAATAATTTTAGCGCTTAGAGCTTTTGTAGGCGCGGAAGAAGAAGTTATAGTATCTGATCCGACTTTTCTTGTTTACAGTATCGCTTCGTCCGTTATCGGGGCAAAGGTAGTATCCGTGCCTGCAAAAGAATTGCGGTATGATCTTGATGCTATGCTGGGAGCTATTACATCTCGAACTAAGATGATATTTATAGCCAATCCGGATAATCCTACGGGCAGTTATATCTCTAGAAAAGAGGTAGAAGAATTTATACAAAAAGTTCCGGATAGCGTTATTGTATTTTTGGATGAAGCTTATTATGAATTTGCGGAAGAGACGGATGAGCCGGATCTTGTAAGCTTTATAGAAAAAAAAGTTAGCAATGTGATCATAGCCAGGACGTTTTCAAAAGCGTATGGTTTGGCGGGACTGCGTATAGGATACGGCTTTGCCAGAGGGGACATAGCTAAAGCTTTAAATACGGTAAGAGAACCTTTTAACATAAATTCTATAGCTCAAAAAGCAGCTGTTGCAGCGCTCGGTGACGAGGAATATATGCTGAAGTCTGTTGATTTTGTTAATAAAGAAAAAGAAAAGATGTGTAATAAGTTGAAGAACGTGGATGTAAAAGTTGTGCCAAGCAAAACGAATTTCATTCTTATAACCACGTACCGCGATTCCGTCGAGATATATAAAAAATTGTTAGAACAGGGCATTATCGTAAGAGAAATGTCGCCATGGGGTTTTGATGGTTTTATAAGAGTAACTATGGGACTTGAAGAAGAGAACGAAAAGTTTCTGAAAGTTTTTAAAGGATTGATAGAAAAGACCGATAGAAAATGAAGGGAAGTGAAAGATGATCATTGTTCTTAAGCCAAATGCCACAAAAGAGGAAATAGATCACGTACTCGAGAAGATAGAAAAACT
>JAVCDB010000010.1 GCA_030765205.1 Candidatus Aadella gelida
AGGAGAGGAAGATGAAGAAACAGTTACAAGAACTTGAAGAAAAGTATATCAAAAAGGATGTTGGGGAATTCAGTGTAGGCGACACTGTTGATGTCCACTTTATGATCAAAGAAGAGAATAAAATGAGGATACAGGTGTTCACCGGGATAGTAATAGGCCGTAAGGGGGATGGGACAAGAGAGACTTTTACGGTAAGAAGAATCTCCTACGGTGAAGGTGTCGAACGTATATTTCCCGTGGCTTCTCCTTTGATCGATAAGATCGTAGTGAAGAAGAGAGGTAAGGTCAGACGCGCTAAACTTTATTATCTCAGGAGTAAAACCGGTAAAAAGGCCACTAAGGTTAAGGAAAAAATTGTCCAGAAAAAAAGAGATAAATGACGGACCGGACAGGTTCCTTTATGAAAAGAAAGCTTTGGAAGCCGGGCACAAGAACATAGCCGGATTAGATGAAGCTGGTAGAGGTCCTTTGGCGGGTCCTGTCGTTGCGGGAGCTGTTATAATTCTTGACGGGGACTTCACCGAAAGGATAGATGATTCCAAGAAACTGTCCGAAAAGAAAAGAGAAAAAGCGTTTCTAGACATAATTAAAAGATGTGATATCGGCATAGGGGTCACAGGTGTCGAGGAGATAGACAAATTTAATATTCTGAATGCGACTCTTTTAGCGATGAAAAGAGCCGTAAATGAGTTAAAAAATAAACCGGGTTATTTTCTTATAGATGGGATGATGAATGTTCCTTTGCCACAGGAAAGGACATATCTTATACGGGGAGAAAGTTTAAGCTTATCGATAGCATGTGCATCGATAATTGCCAAGGTTTTTAGGGACCGTTTAATGATGGAAGAGGATAAAAAATATCCTCTTTACGGATTTAAAAAACACAAAGGATATGGGACACAAGAACACGTGGAAGCGATAAGAAAACACGGGTTGTGTTCGATTCACCGAAATACTTTCGGACCTTTCGGAACCTTGAGCCGTAGTATGAAAAAAAAGGAGTTAGCATGAGTTATAGCTATGATGTCAGAGTAGCATCCGCTGTAAAGCTGAGGGACATATCGATCGTTGCTAAAAAAGCAGGCATATCAGCGAAGTACCTTACGAAATATGGTGATTATATTGCCAAAGTGTCACCTGAAATATTAAAAGGTACGTTGAAAAAGCGTCAAGAGGGCAAACTTGTCCTTATAACATCCATAACCCCGACCCAACTTGGTGAAGGGAAGACCGTAAATACCATAGGACTGTCTATGGCGCTTAACAGTCTAGGGAAAAAAGCTATTGCATGTATACGACAACCTTCTTTAGGGCCATTGTTCGGAATGAAAGGTGGAGCAACAGGAGGGGGCTATTCCCAGGTCCTTCCAGCGGAAGATATTAATCTGCATCTTACGGGAGATTCTTCAGCCGTATCTAATGCGCAAAACCTTTGTGCCGCATTTATGGATAACACGCTATTTAGGGGAGATCCTCACGATTTTGGTAAAGACGGTGCGATATGGAAGAGATCTTTAGATATTAGCGATCGTGCTCTGCGTAATATCTCTATCGGTGGTGGAGGGAAGCTTCACGGAGTTAATAGGCGCACCGGGATGGACATTACCCCGGCAACTGAAAGTATGGCCATACTTTCTTTAGCGAATAGCCTTAAGGATCTTAGGACACGTTTAGGAAAAATTGTGGTTGGATTCACGAAAAAAGGTGTTCCCGTGACTGCGGAAGATCTTAAAGTGGCAGGAGCAATGACGGTTCTTCTTAAAAAAGCATTAGAACCAAATCTTATGCAGACAATAGAACATACACCTTGTTTAGTTCATACGGGTTCGTTTGCGAATGTTTCACACGGATCTAGTTCAGTTATGGCAGACAAGATAGGTTTGAAATTGGCTGACTATGTTGTTACAGAAAGTGGTTTCGGAGCGGATCTCGGCGCCGAAAAATTTATCAATATAAAATGTAAACAGTCCGGATTAAAACCCGATGTGGTAGTTATAAATTGTTCGGTCAGAGCTATTAAGGTGCATAGCGGGGATTATCCTTTTCAGGGGACAACTGTTCCGGCTAAACTTAAAAAAGAAAACCTGTCTGCCGTGGATCGCGGATGCTCTAATCTTGAAAAACAGGTCGAAAACCTGAAAATGTTCGGAGTACCCATAGTCATATGTATAAACCGGTTCGAATCGGATTCAAAAAAAGAGATAGACAGCGTTATTAAGCGTGCTACAGCTCTTGAAGTCGATGGTATAGCTGTAAGTGAGGTTTATAAACATGGCAGTAAAGGCGGCAAGGAACTTGCTCGTGCGGTTATAGAGGCCTCAAAGAAAAAGTCTAAGATGAGATTTTTATATCCGATTGACATGAATATAACGAATAAGATCGAACGTGTAGCAAAATCCATGTATGGTGCCAGTGAAGTTAAGTATTCTGATCAGGCGCAGCAAAGCATTTCGATGATAGAGAAAGCTAAACTTGATAAACTGCCGGTATGTATGGCAAAATCGCACTTATCGCTCTCTAATAATTCCGCGAAAAAGGGACGTCCCAGAGGCTTCAAGCTTGGGGTTGATGAAGTCATTCTCGCGGCGGGTGCAGGATATATCACCGTTAAATGTGATGGCGTGAATACTATGCCGGGACTTCCCAAGTTGCCCAGAGGCATGGGGATCGATCTTGATGTTAAAACTGGAGAGATCAAAGGGTTATTCTAATGGATAAAACTGAATATTTACAAAATACGATAGCTACGTATCTGGAAGACCTTTCCGCAAAACGTATGGTGCCGGGCGGCGGAAGCGTTTCAGCTCTAGGAGCATCTCTTGCGGCATCGCTGAATCTCATGGTGATTAATTTCAGCATTAATGGTATAGAGGATTCTCCCATCTTGCTTGAATGCAGGAAAGAACAGGAAGAGGGCTTGGACGTATTAAAAAAAGCGATAGACGATGATTGCGAAGTTTTTCTTAGATTGATGAAAGAGATATCTGATAAAAAAGCAGGTCCGGAATCATATAAGAACGCCGCTTCAGTACCTTTGATCGTATGCGGAGAATGTGCCAGATCAGCGAAAGTCTCTTTGGATATATTGCCACATGCAAATGCTAATCTTAAAAGCGATATCCGATGTGCGGTACACATGTTAAAAGCTGCATTCTATTCGGCCAGAGAAAACGTTGAAATAAATCTCACCGGTATTTCTGATACAGTTTATGTAGAGAGCCTTAAGGCGGTATTATCGGAGAATGAGAAGAAAATACTGGAAGCGGAAAGAGATATATTGGATAAAAAGTAGGGGACATTATGGCGAAGATCATAGATGGAAGAAAAATTGCCAGTGAAACTAACGAATCCGTCAAACGGGATATAGAAAAACTATCCTCTAAGGCAGGAACTTCTCCGAAATTAGCGTCATTGACTCTCGGCAACCCCGAAGATGCTGAAATATATGTTAATATGCAGAAACGTACCGCGGAGAAGGTAGGCATAACATTCGAGGACATCAGGCTTGAAGACAATCTGTCCCAAGAAGAATTGATATGGGAGATAGAGAAACTCAATAAAGACACATCCGTTACAGCAATTATAGTGCAGAAACCTCTGCCGGAAAGCATAGACCACAATATAATAATAGCCGTGATCGATCCGAAAAAAGATGCTGAAGGATTGCATCCTTACAACCTGGGCAAAATACTTCGTCAGGAAGCCGAGCTTGTAGCATGTACTCCGGGCGCAGTAATGAAGATACTGAATACGGAAAAAGTAGATCTTTACGGAAAAGAAGTGGTGATAATCGGAGGGTCTGCGGTAGTAGGAAAACCGTTAAGCCTTATGATGCTGAACGAGATGGCTACAACAACAGTGTGCAATATTGCTACATCAGAAAAGGGGTATTTGGAGGAACATGTGGGTAGGGCTGACGTATTAGTGGTGGCAGTTGGCTGTCCCGAAATGATTAAAGGTGAATGGGTCTCTGAGGGAACAATTGTCATAGATGTCGGCATAAATATGATAGAAAACAAGGTAGTCGGTGACGTAGCTTTTTCTGAAGTCGAGAAAAAGGCCGCGGTTATAACGCCTGTACCCGGAGGAGTAGGACCGATAACGGTATCTATATTGATGAGAAATGTATATCGTGCGTATAAAACGCAACATTTGGGCTCGGGAGATAGAGGATAGAGGTCAGAAGATAGAGGGTAGAAGATGTTGACCGATATGCAAATTCAAATATGATTTCTGACTTCTATAAAAAGGTGAACACTTATGTCAAAACTTAAAAAGGCATTAGAGGCGGGGAAATTTGTTGTTACTACGGAGATAGGGCCACCTAAAGGCGTGTCTGTCGAAGGTATACTTGGTGAGCTGGAATGCGTTAAGGGCAAGGTTGATGCTGTTAATGTTACTGATCAGCAGAGTGCCGTGATGAGACTGGGATCCGTGGCGACAAGTAAGGTTTTGAATGACAATGGATATGAAGCCATTTGTCAGGTAACATGCCGCGACCGTAATCGAATAGCCTTACAGTCGGACATTCTTTCCGCATACCTTTTGGGTATACGGAATATTCTGACCATGACAGGGGACCATCCTTTACTTGGGGACCATCCACAGGCAAAGGCTGTATATGACCTTGATTCTATAGGATTGCTTCATGCTGTGAAAGAAATGAGTTTGGGACAAGACCTTTCCGGGAATAAACTTGATACTGTTCCTGACCTGTTCGTCGGATCAGTGGTGAATCCCGGTGCGGAACCATTGGAACCGGAAATAATTAAGATGGAGAAGAAAGTTAATGAAGGAGCTATCTTTTTCCAGACACAGGCGATCTTCGATCCGGTGATATTTGAAACTTTCATGAAAGAGATTAAACATTTGAGAAAACGCGTCAAAATACTCGGAGGCATTGTACCTCTAAGGTCCGCAAAAATGGCCAGGTATATGAACGCTAATATCCCGGGCGTAGTTATCCCTGACGCTATCATTGAAAAGATGGAAAACTCAAAAGATGTAGAAAAAACAGCCGTAGATATAGCGGCGGATATTGCAGTATCTATCAAAGATATATGTGACGGGGTACATTTTATGCCGATAAAAGCTAATCATCTTGTTGCAAAGATTATAGATAAAATAGGATTTTAACGGTTATTTGGCGAGTGATATTATGAAAAACAAAAAGATCACAGTACTAGATTTTAAAAAGAAAAAAGTCTCAGGTGAAAAGATCACCATGCTAACTGCATACGATTGTCCAATGGCACGTGTGATAGATGATGCGGGTATAGATGCGGTACTTGTAGGTGATTCTCTGGGCATGGTAGTTCTGGGATACGATTCGACCACTAAGGTCACTATGGACGAGATGATACATCATGCAAAAGCAGTTCGTAACGGTATTAGTAGGGCTTTTCTTATAGGTGACATGCCGTTCATGTCTTATCAGGCTTCGGATGAGGATGCCGTGCGTAATGCCGGTAGGTTCGTTCAGGAATCCGGATGTGAAGCTGTCAAAATAGAAGGCGGAAAAGATATTACCGCAAGGATCAAAGCTATTATAGGTGCCGGTATCCCGGTTCTTGGACATGTAGGATTGCAGCCGCAAAGTGTTAACAAGACCGGGGGATATAGGGTTCAGGGAAAAGATGCCTTGTCGTCGGGAGACCTGATAAAAGATGCCGTTGAGCTTGAAAAGGCGGGATGCTTTGCCGTAGTTCTTGAATGTGTTCCCAAAGAACTCGCAAAAAAAATAACCGCACGTTTGACTATTCCTACTATTGGTATTGGTGCGGGCATGTTCTGTGACGGACAAGTCCTTGTGACTCACGATATCTTGGGATACTTTAGTGATCATACCCCAAAGTTCATTAAAAAATACGCCAATATAGCGCCTTTGATCAAAAATGCCGTAGAATCTTTCAAACAGGAGACCGTCTCGGGCGTGTTCCCCGATGATGAACGGTCTTACTGAAGCACTATAACGGATCTGTCATAAAATGAGATCTTATATAGAAAAATGGGAAAAAATTTTCGGAAGACGTAAGAGCAAACGTATTTTCGTTGCCGCTACACGCCAGAATATAGGGAAGACCACGGTATCTTTGGGCCTTATATCCGCTTTATCAGAAAAATTCAAGAAAATAGGGTTTATTAAACCAGTAGGACAAAGATATCTTCTTGAGGATGGGCATAAGATAGACGAAGATTCTGTCCTGATGGAACATATCTTTAAATTCAAGTTTCCGTTGCACATGATGTCGCCGGTAGCCGTTGAAAAGGGATACACGGAAAAGTTTCTCGACGGAAAGAACAAGAAAGACGCGGCATCTACCATACTTGCCGCATTCAATCATGTAGCGGAAGATAAGGATCTGGTAGTTATTGAAGGTACAGGTCATGCCGGTGTGGGGTCAGTATTCGATCTGTCAAACGCGGCAGTAGCAAAGATGCTGGGTAGCAGTGTTATCCTGGTTTCACAGGGAGGCATAGGCAACGCTATAGACGAGATTATGCTCAATAAATCGGTATTTGATAAAATGGGCGTTAAGATGGCAGGAGTTATTGTCAATAAAGTGCTACCGGCAAAATATGAGAAAGTAAACAAGTATGTAAGACGGGGACTTGCTCGGCTGGGCATACCTGTTTTGGGTGTTGTGCCCTATATGAAAACTTTGGACCTTCCTACTATACACGACATTAATGAGGACCTAAAGATGCAGGTCCTTTGCGGAGAAAAATACCTGGATCGCCAACTTAAACAAGTCCTTGTCGGTGCTATGGAAAGCAGAGCCGTCATGAATTATCTTGTTGATGATTGTCTGGTCATAACTCCGGGTAACAGAATAGATCTTATCAATCTGCTAATAAAAGCGCATACAGGCAGATTTTGCGTGCCGAAACGTATCGCGGGAATCATCCTGTCAGGAGGGATAGCTCCTAAACGCAGGACTTATAATGCATTAAAGAAAGCCAATATTCCCACCCTCATGTCAGATCTAAATACTTATGACGTGTCTTCCAAAGTGCATGATTTAAGAGTCAAAATAAAGGCCCGTGATATCAACAAAGTTAAACTTGTCATGGATATGATAGGAAAATATGTTGATATTGATCGAGTGATCAGGTGTCTATGAACGGGATGCGTCCGAAAGCCGCGCTCTTGGCGGTAATTATAACTCTACTGTCGTGCACATTCTTTTTAAAAGGATGCTCTTTTCGGAAAGAAGAACCGGTAGTCGTATCGGAAATACTTATGGGTACTTTCGTTACGGTAAAAGCCTATGACGACAGGCTGCCTAAATCAGATATCGAGAGAATTATCAACAAAGCTATAAATAAAGCTCGCGAGATGGAAAAGGTATTTGATGTATATGACCCTACAAGCGAATTAAATATAATCAATCTTACCGGAAATGCTCACGTTTCAAATGAGATGATGAATGTTCTGTTGGCCGCCTCAAAGATAGGCCGGCTTACTCGCGGTAAATTTGATATCACGGTATCACCGATACTAAAGAAAAATGGATTTTACGACGATATGCCCGAAGTATTGTTGAGTAAAATACCTGAAGATACCAGCGGTATGGGATGGAAGAATATAGCGCTCGATCCGGGGTCTGGCATGGTAAATCTCCAGAACGGCGCATGGCTGGATTTGTCGGGCATTGCTAAAGGCTACATAGTGGACATGATGTCTGAAATTTTGGCGAGGGAAGATATGGATAAGTTTCTGGTGGATGCCGGCGGAGATATGTATTGCTACACATCGGACCCGAAAGACGCCTGGACAATAGGAGTTAGGGATCCCGGAACGGGAGGAATAATCCTTAAGCTTGAAGTTGCTACGCAAGCTGTAGCTACAAGCGGTGATTATGAGAATATAGTGTTTGAAGGTCTTCCGGAAACATTGTCGCATATAGTAGATCCTGATACCGGGACAGTTATCCGAAGACAGTTCCATAGCGTAACGGTCATTACGTCGACTTGCGCAGCCGCGGACGCGATAGCGACGGGTATGATGACTATGACCCCGGAAGATGCAATGATGGTGGCGGATGATGCGGGGGATCTGGATGTTATCATTATAAATGAGAGACAAGGCGTTCCCGAGATAAAAATGTCTTCGGGTGCTGACCGATTTATCATTAAGGAGGAAAAGTGAGGGTCGCGGTTGCAATGTCAGGAGGAGTAGACTCAAGTGTAGCGGCATTACTTGTTAAAAATGCCGGATGCGATGTTATCGGTATGACCATAAAGACATGGCCCAAAGAAGAATGTGGAGATACGGGAGAACGTATGTGCTGTTCATTAGATGCGATACAATACGCGCGCAGCGCTGCGGAAGACATGGATATCCCATATTATGTGATAGACCTGTCAAAAGAGTTCGCAGATACCGTGAAAAAGTATTTCATGAACGAATACTCTCGTGGAAGGACTCCCAGTCCGTGTGTATACTGTAACAGCAAAATTAAATTCGGACACATGTTCGGTAAGGCCCGGGAACTAGGCGCTGAACGTATGGCCACAGGCCATTATGCCCGGATCATAAAGAAAGACGGTATGTATTGTCTTGCTGAAGCAGCTAACGAGCAGCGAGACCAATCTTATTTTCTTTATGATATACCGAGGGATATTCTTGGGTACATTGATTTTCCGTTAGACGAGCTTGATAAAGAAGAAGTTGTAAGGATCGCGTCTGAAAACGGGTTTATGTCAGCTACGCGAACTCCAAGCCAAGATATATGTTTTGCTTCCGCAGGTGGTGGGTATAAAGAATACTTACGAAAAATAGAGCCAGGGATATTTATACCAGGAGATATTATAAATGATTCCGGAGAAAAGATAGGAACACATGAAGGTATAGCTGCGTATACCATAGGGCAGAGGCATGGATTGGGATTGGGTACACATGAAGCCATATATGTAACAAAGATCGACGCTGGAAACAATACCATAACGGTTTCGGAAAGAAATAAAGCCATGAAATCAAAGATACGTGTTAAAGGATTCAATTGGCTTATAATGGAAGAATTAAAAGCTCCTCGGACTTTTGGCAGCAGAATACGGTATAATTCCAGGAAAGCCGAAGCGATAGTCACTCCTCAAGACAAAGATGAAGCTATTGTCGAGTTCACCGAACCACAATTCGCACCCGCACCCGGTCAGGCAGCAGTATTCTACGAAGACAACATAGTAGCTGGCGGCGCCTGGATAGAGGAAGTGTTGGAATAAAAGAGATGGAGGAAGCAGATTGCCGGAAGGGGTTCTCCCGGCTCAAACAGTCCTCGACCTTCGGTCTGTGGAACTCGCTAGGAGAAACCCTTCCGGCAATCTAAGATGGTTCTCTTTGGTCTCCAAGTGGGAGAGAGAAAGAAAAAATAGGAAAGGTTCTCCCGGTTCAAACAGTCCTCGACCTTTGGTCTGTGGAACTCGCTAGGAGAAACCCTTATGGCAATCTAAGATGGTTCTCTTTGGTCTCCAAGTGGGAGAGAGAAAGAAAAAATAGGAAAGGTTCTCCCGGCTCAAACAGTCCTCGCTTCTGAGTTCCAAAGGGAAAGTGAGAAAACACATATTCGCTGAAGTAGCTTCGTCACTCAATGGCATGAGTGTTCGCAGCGAGTTCCGCAGACCGAAGGTCGAGGACTGTTTGAGCTGGAATACTCATGCCATCGAGTGACGCCCAGTTCGGCCATTATTTGTACCGTTTGCAAATATTTAATCATGGAAATTCATAATATAATCATAGCAGCCATTATCTATTACTTTGCGGGGATGATAAGCGTCTCCGTTGGGGGAACATCTCTAGTAACGATACCTCTTCTGATATTTTTAGGAATGGATACTAAAACTGCTATTGCTACCAATATGTTCACGTTGGTATTTATGAGCATGAGCGGAGTTATAGGTTTCAGAAAAAAGATTGAATGGAGTCACTCAAATTTTATTTTCATAGCGGTCCTTTTAACCATTTTAGGATCATGGTTGGGCGCAAAACTTCTTTTAAATTTTAACGAGGAGATACTTGAGCGTTTTCTGGCGGTCATTATTTGTTTGTTCTTACCGGTTTTTCTTTTGAAAAAGGATATAGGAATAGAAGAGAGGCGGGAAGAGAGCACTTTACCGAGACTCATCATAAGCTCTTTCGCGATATTTGTGTTGGGAATATACGGAGGGTTTTTTAGCGGCGGATATATGATGCTTCTAAGCTATGTGCTGATACTGGGCTTGGGACTTAACTTCCTTCAAACGGCCGGAATGACCAAGATACTGAACCTTTTTTCATCACTGGTAGCGTGTCTTGTGTTCTTTGCTAACGATCTCATAGATTTCCGTATCGCTGTACCTCTAGGGACAGCCATATTTCTTGGAGGCCTTTCCGGATCAAAACTAGCAATTCGCAAAGGTAATGTCTGGGTCAGAAAAGTGTTTATAATTGTCGCCGGTATCCTTGTGGTCAAATTGTTGTTCTTCTAGGTGATAGGTTGTAGGTGTTAGGGGATGAGGGAACGATCCTACAACCTAGAACCTAAAACCTCTATGCATTGACAAGGGTAGGTCTTTAGAATATAATGGGTGTTCATTAAAGCGTATTACGTGGCGGGGTAGCTCAGATGGTTAGAGCGCACGGCTCATACCCGTGTTGTCGACGGTTCGATCCCGTCCCCCGCTACCAAAATTAACGGCCTTTCTGGTATCTAACAGCATTTAAAAGGCTGGTATCTTTGAAGTGCCTGCATTATAATGGTTGTTTATTATCAAA
Organism: Candidatus Aadella gelida; assembly: GCA_030765205.1. Classification (GTDB taxonomy): domain Bacteria; phylum Omnitrophota; class Gorgyraeia; order Tantalellales; family Tantalellaceae; genus Aadella; species Aadella gelida. The sequence goes on from JAVCDB010000010.1 coordinate 10,754, forward strand.
CTATAATAAAGACGGGCAATAACCCCTAATTAAGGAGGGAGTAAAATGGAAGATTTTCGTTCTCCGGAAGATCTATTCCGGGAAGAGTCAAAAAAGGTCAAACAGTTCGGGAAAGAGTATGGTAAATACACTCCGGTAGTCATCGGGGCGCTCTTGATAATATTTCTCCTGCAGGGAGCAATATATTCTATCGGGCCGGATGAAGTGGGAGTAGTGCAAAGGTTCGGGAAATATGTGAGAACCACTGAACCGGGCTTGCACGCTAAACTTCCTTTCGGTATAGAGAAGGTCTCTCCCATAAAGGTCAAAAAGATCTTTAAGGAAGAGTTTGGGTTCAAGACAACACGGGCGGGAGTGAGAAGCGTGTACGCAAGCAGTTGGCAGGGAGAAACATCGCTAATGCTAACCGGAGACCTAAATATCCTTGATGTTAAATGGATAGTTCAATTTAGAGTGAACGATCCGGTTAAACTGCTTTTCAAAACACGGAATCCCGTAGACACTCTCCGTGACATGTCCGAAGTAGTTATGCGAAGGTTATGCGGAGATTATTCTGTGGATGAGGTCCTTACAACCAAAAGAGAAGAAGTCGCTAATAAAGCGCAGATAGATCTGCAGAAACTTTTGGATAAATATGACACCGGAATATATGTGGTCACGGTAAAACTTCTGGACGTTAATCCTCCCGACGAGGTTAAACCCGCGTTCAATGAAGTTAATGAGGCAAAGCAGGAAAGGGAAAGAATGATAAACGAAGCTTGGGAAGCATACAATAAAGCTATCCCTCGCGCGAAAGGGGAAGCGCGCAGAACGATAAGTCAGGCCGAAGGATACAGGCTGGATAAGGTCAACAGGGCCGAAGGTGAAGCTGAAAGATTCACGGAAACGTGGAATCAATACAAAAAAGCTCCGGAAATAACCGAAAAAAGGTTATACCTGGAAACTATGGCGGATGTTCTGCCTCGGGCCGAGAAAAAAGTCGTTATCGATCCCGAGCAGACTTCAATTCTTCCGCTTTTAAAGCTTGATACAGAAGGAGGTAGTCAATAATGAAGATATTATTACGTATAGGTGCGGTATTTGTTATTGCTGTCATAGTATTTTTTGCCGCCGGAGTAGTTTATATAATTTCCGAGACAGATCAGGTTGTTGTTACCCAATTCGGGAAACCAATAGGAGATCCCATAGCTAAGGCGGGACTTCACTTTAAACTTCCGTTCGTACAAAAGGCGCATTATTTTGATAAACGGCTCCTGGAATGGGACGGTGACCCGAATCAGATCCCTACAAGGGACAAAAAGTACATATGGGTGGATACGACGGCACGATGGAGTATAGTGGATGCGTTAAAGTTCCTCGAATCTGTCGGTTCAGAGCGCGGCGCACATGCAAGATTGGACGATGTTATTAACTCCGCGACACGTGATGTTATAACAAGTCACCTTCTAGTCGAAGCGATACGTGATTCGAATCGCATACTCGAAGACAGACAAGACGATGATCTTGTTGTGGCTCTTGCGGAAGAGGCGCTAGAAAATATAACTGTCGGCAGACACGAGCTCGAACAGGATATACTGATCAGATCAAAAGAACTGGTTCCTCAATATGGAATAGAACTTGTGGACGTGAAGATAAAAAGGATAAATTATGTTGAGAATGTGAGACAAAAAGTATATGAACGCATGATATCTGAAAGGAAGAGGGCGGCAGAGATGTACCGGTCGGAAGGGCGCGGTAAAAGCGCTGAAGTTGAAGGAAAAATGGAGAAGGAGCTCAAACTCATAACTTCAGCGGCTTATAAAGAAGCCCAGGGGCTTAGAGGCAAGGCGGATGCTGAAGCTATAACCGTTTATGCAGAGGCCTACGGCAAGGACCCGAAATTCTATTCTTTCATGAAAACACTGGAAACCTATAAAGATACGATAGATTCAAATACAACGATTGTTCTTACAACTAACGGAGATTATTTTAAGTATATAAAGAATCTAGACTAAGTGAAACTGGATGGGAAAACAACAGGTTTGACTATAGACTATAGACTCTTGACCATAGACTATAGTCAAGATCTTTCAAAAAAAGCTTAAAAAGACAATCGTCAATTGTCCATAGTCAATAGTCAGCTGATAAACTCTAATAGGAGGAGAAGATGGCTGAAGAGAAAAAACTTAAAAAAGTTATGAAATCCCAGGTAAAGGCCTTCAAAATCAAAAACCGTAAAGGGTATGCCGTTATATGTAAAAATAATCTTACAGAAGGCGGATCTCTAAAACTTGCGCTTGATAGGATGAACAAAGCTCTTAAGCGCAATGGGTATACCCTGGGCTAAAAAGAAATAAAATATGATAATTTCGGTGCTGGTTTTTGTTATAGTGATAGTGGCGCACGAGTTTGCTCATGGATATGTTGCGTACCGGTTGGGTGATACTACGGCTAGGGACCAGGGAAGACTCACCTTGAATCCTTTGGCTCATGCCGATCCGGTGGGCACCGTACTCCTTCCAGTACTTCTCATTATTTCGCATTCCCCGGTGGTTTTTGGGTGGGCAAAACCCGTTCCGGTAAATCCCTACAATTTTGCTAACCCAAGAAAAGGAATGCTTCTTACTTCTCTTGCCGGGCCCGCGGCGAACTTTGTGTTAGCGTTATTTTTTGCCGGCATATTCAAGTTGGGTATATTCCCCGTATATTCTACCGGATGGACATTTCTTTTAGCCGGAGTTATGATAAGCTTGATACTTGGAATATTTAATCTTGTTCCAATACCTCCATTAGACGGGGCCAATATCATTATGGCGATAATTCCTAAAAAAGCGGCTGCGCAATATGTGAGGATGCAGAAATATGGATTTATTATACTGATAGCACTTTTATATTTTGGACTTTTCGATCATGTTATTTTACCTTTAGTAAGGATATTCACACACGCGCTTTTGGGTTAACGCTACTATGAAAGAATTTAACGCTAAAAAGAACATTTTATCGCTTTTAAGAAAACATGTTGGTGATTTTCTGTCGGGGGAAGAAATATCCGATGTCCTGGGATTTTCGAGAGCCTCGGTATGGAAGTACATAAAGAAACTTAGAGAGGATGGATACGGGATAGAAGGCGCGTCTCATAATGGTTATAAACTGGAGCTTGTTCCGGATAAAGTGCATGGTTACGATATTGCGGGGATTGCAGGGACAGATATTCTTGGTAAAGGAAACGTTTTTTATTATGATACAATCTCTTCCACCAACGATAAAGCCTATGAACTTGCCGAAAAAGGTGAAAAAGAAGGAACTATTGTTATTGCTGAAGAACAGACAGGTGGCAAGGGGAGGATGGGCAGATCCTGGGTATCTCCACGGGATGGAGGGATGTATTTATCACTAATATTGAGACCGGGAACCTCTCCCGACGAGACTGCGTCAATAACCCTTATTGCGGCAATATCCATGGTTAAGACCATAAGAGAGATAGCGGGTATTGACCCTAAAATAAAATGGCCTAATGATATCTTGCACAAAGGACGTAAACTGTGCGGGATATTGACTGAGATCAAGGCGCAACCTGACGCGGTCGAATTTCTTGTTATGGGGATAGGGCTTAATATAAACACTTCCAGGGAAAATCTTCCGCCCGAAGCAACGTCAATAAAGGAAGAATGCGGCAGACGTATTGATAGGAAAAAGGTTGTGAGCGCTTTTTTGGAAGAATTTGAGAATAATTATAGGGCTTTTCAAAAAACGGGGTTCAGCCCGATGCGGGAAGAATTTAGGAATATGTCGCTTGTTTTTGGAAAACCTGTCCGTATAGCTCAACAAAATAAGGAGATCTACGGGACAGCTCTAGATATAGACGATACCGGAGCTCTTTTAGTTAAAACTGAAAAGGATAATATCAAACGTATTTTTAGCGGAGACGTAACAATATGACAAAACTGTTGATAGATATAGGTAATACTAATACTTCTTTAGCAGTGACCGATGGGAGGAAACTGTTAAAAAGATGGTTTATTAATACTTCTAAAAAACGCTTAGAGAGCGCTTCTCTTAAAAGGCTTCTAGGAACCTGGCAAGGTAAAATTACAGAGATAGTTATAGTTAGCGTGGTACCTGCTTTTCTGGGTATGGTGAAAAAAAATCTAAAAATAGTTATTCCTAAATCAGTCATAAAGGTTGTAGGAAAGGACTTGAAAGTCCCGATAAAAATTAAATATGACGAGCCGGCACAGGTGGGTCAGGACCGATTGGTAACGGCATTTGGGGTCTATATGCTGAAACGCGATGCCGCTATAGTTATAGATTTCGGTACGGCGGTTACTTTTGACTTGGTAAATAAGAGAGGGCAATATGAGGGAGGACTGATTTTTCCCGGATTGCGTTTAGGTCTGGCAGCGCTTACCGAGAATGCGGCTTTATTGCCTCGTGCCGAGCTTAAACCTGCAAAAGGTCTGATTGGCCGGAACACGCGTGACAGCATGAATAAAGGTGTGCTTTTTGGCTATGCATCCATGTGTGACGGTATGATTTGCCGCATAAGGGGCAAGTACGGAAAAAATATAAAAATAGTAGCTACTGGTGGTGACGCTACGCTTATAGCCAGATATTCCCAGCTAATACACAAGAAGAACATCTATCCTGATCTTATCTTCAAGGGTTTGAATCTGATATCCCTTCATTCTGCATAGCAAAAAAATAGCACTTGACAATAAGGCCGATTTCTCTATAATGGTCTTTCTTTAGCACTCGATGCGACAGAGTGCTAAAAACATAGTTTAGTTTAAGAGAGTTTATAAAATCAACAAATGGAGGAAAATGAGATGAAAGTAAAACCACTTGGAGATCGAATACTTGTAGAAGTACTCGAAGCCGAAGAGAAAACAAGGGGAGGGATAGTTCTTCCTGACAATGCTAAAGAAAAACCCCAGCAGGCAAAGGTTGTGGCTGTGGGTAGCGGTAGAATCTCAGATGACGGTAAGGTTATTGCGCTTGAGGTTAAGGCCGGAGATAAAGTTATTTTCGGGAAATACTCCGGGACGGAGTTAAAGATAGATGGTAAAGATCTGATGATGCTCAAAGAAGATGATGTTCTTGGTATTGTAAGCTAATAGTATCGGAAGATACATTAGTATAATTTTGAAGGAGGAAAGATGGCAAAACAGTTAGAATATGGTGATGACGCTCGCAAATCAATTTTGCAAGGTGTCAGCAAATTAGCAAGAACGGTAAAGGTAACGTTAGGGCCAAAAGGAAGAAACGTTGCTATTGAGAAGAAGTTTGGCGCCCCCACAATAACTAAAGACGGTGTAACGGTCGCTAAAGAGATAGAGCTTGAGGATCCTTATGAGAATCTAGGCGCGGAAATGGTCAAGGAAGTAGCGTCAAAAACAAGTGATATAGCCGGTGATGGAACTACAACAGCTACTGTGCTCGCGGAAGCCATCTATAGAGAAGGCCTAAAGAATGTTACAGCCGGAGCTAACCCTATGCAAATAAAAAGAGGGATCGAAAAAGCTGTAGAGGTTGTGGTAGAAGAACTTAAGAACATGTCTACACCTACAAAAGAGACCGAGAAGATAGCTCAAGTAGCTACTATTGCCGCGAATAGCGATAAGGTTATAGGCGAGCGTATTGCTGAAGCTATGGAAAAGGTCGGTGCCGAGGGAGTTATAACTGTCGAGGAAGGTAAAACTCTGGAAACCAGCCTTAAGCTTGTAGAAGGTATGCAGTTTGACCAGGGATATCTCTCTCCTTATTTTGTTTCGGATACGGAAAGAATGGAATGTGTTATGGAGAACCCGTATATCCTTATATATGAGAAAAAGATATCCAGCATGAAAACTTTGCTTCCCATACTTGAAAAAGTAGCGCAATCCAACAGACCTTTTCTGATAATTTCAGAAGAGACTGAAGGTGAAGCATTGGCTACACTTGTGGTAAACAAGATAAGAGGGACTTTCAGCTGTTGCGCAGTGAAGGCACCCGGATATGGGGATAGAAGAAAGGCCATGATGGGCGATATTGCCGTTCTTACCGGAGGTAGAGCAATAACGGAAGATCTAGGGATACAGCTTGAGAATATAACCCTGGAAGATCTTGGTCAGGCAAAAAGGATATCCATCGATAAGGATAATACTGTAATCGTTGAAGGTGAGGGAAAAGAAGATGGCGTAAAATCCCGTATTACTCAGATAAAAAATGAAATAGATAACAGCGATTCCGATTATGATAAAGAAAAACTTCAGGAAAGGCTTGCTAAACTTGCCGGTGGAGTTGCCATAATCAGCGTTGGTGCAGCAACGGAAGTTGAAATGAAAGAGAAAAAAGCTCGTATTGAAGATGCTTTACATGCTACTAGAGCAGCGGTTGAAGAAGGGATCGTTCCGGGCGGAGGAATAGCTTTTTTAAGGGCAAGCCTTAAGCTTGAAGAAGTATCAAAAGACAAAAAAAATAATGATGAGAAAGTCGGTGTTGATATAATCAGACGCGCTTTGAGCGAACCGGTTAGCATGATAGCTACCAATGCCGGACAGGTTGGCGAAGTAGTCGTATCTAAGCTTCTCGCAAGCAAGACTACTAACGAAGGATATGACGCTGAGAACGATACTTATGTTGACATGGTAAAAGAAGGCATAATCGATCCGACTAAAGTCACGCGCACTGCGCTTCAGAACGCAGCCAGTATAGCTGCTCTTCTTTTGACGACAGAAGCAGTGATATGCGACAAACCTGACAAAGACGGTTCCGGCGGAGGTATGCCGCCAGGAATGCCGGGTATGGGCGGCGGAATGCCGGGTATGATGTAAATGAGACCACAACTTGCGGAACGAAGTGAACGCAAGTTGTCTGGTCGAATTTATCCTGAGCGAAGCCGAGCCAAGCGAGGAAGAGACGAAGGATCTCATATAGGAAATAAAGAAACAGATTGTTTCGTCACTGTGTTCCTCGCAAAGACAGACGGAACTCGTGGACAACGTAATACGATTGACTTATAGTCAATATGTGATAAAATTGAAGATGAACTTCGGGGTAAGGTGATCCGGAAACAGAGGAAATTCCTTAGCCGGCGGTGTTTTTCCCTAATAAGGGAGATAAGTCCGTGAGGTCTTAAATATGAGACCTGAATCCGTTAGAATCGGATACCGACCGTAAAGCCGGGATGGGAGAAGTGAAATTGTTACTCACAAAACCCCCGAAGTGTATGCTTCGGGGGTTTTTTTGTTTAAAGGGAATAGAGGATAAAAATGAAACTTAATACGATTGATGAAGCGATAAAGGATATCAGAAGAGGCCGGATGATAGTCGTAGTTGATGATCCTTCACGGGAAAATGAAGGTGATCTTATAGCTTCGGCTCAGAAAATAACGCCTGATAAGATCAACTTTATGGCTAAACATGGACGTGGTCTTATATGTGTTCCTATGCATGACAAAATTGCTGATAGACTAGGGCTGTATCCTATGACGCAAGGTCCGCAAAAGGATCCATTTAAGACTGCCTGGGCTGTTTCTGTTGATGCTGTCAAAGGGATAACTACGGGCATATCAGCTCATGATAGAGCAAAGACAATAAAACTTTTGTCAGATCCCGGATCCAGATCAAAAGATTTTGCTAAACCGGGTCATCTCTTTCCGCTTAGATCAAGAAGCGGAGGAGTTCTTGTCCGGGCGGGACATACAGAAGCTAGTACAGATCTCATGGAACTTTCCGGTTTGGCTCCCGTCGCCGTTATATGCGAAATAATGAACGAAGACGGGACAATGGCGCGTATTCCGAATCTGGTGAAATTTGCGAGCAAACACAAACTTAAGATATGTACCATAGAAGACCTTATCAAGTACCGGTGCAAGAAAGAACATATGATAAAAAAGGTCGCCGAAGCGGAACTACCTACATTGCACGGGGATTTTAGATTGCATGCCTATACTTCCAAACTTGATGATTATAAGCATCTGGCATTGGTTAAAGGTGATGTCACTAAAGGAGAGACCATCGTTCGTGTGCATTCTCAATGCCTTACCGGAGATATCTTTCATTCATTAAGATGTGATTGCGGGGACCAACTTGAAAAAGCAATGAAGATCATCTCTCGCGAAGGTAAGGGTGTGATACTCTATTTGGCGCAAGAAGGCAGAGGCATAGGGATCATGAATAAAATAAAAGCCTATGAGTTGCAGGATATGGGGCTTGATACTGTGGAGGCCAATGAAAAATTAGGATTTAAAGATGACCTTAGAGATTATGGTATAGGAGCTCAGATATTAGCTGACCTGGGTCTCAAAAAAATAAGATTACTAACCAATAATCCAAGAAAAATAGTCGGTCTTAAGGGGTATGGACTTAGTGTTATAAAACGAGAACCGCTGGAGATAAAACCGAGTAAGGATAATAGGAAATACTTGAAAGCAAAAAAGAACAGGCTTGGACACAAGCTCAGTAAAGTGTAGCGGTACAATAAGCACAAACTGGGGACATTCCCCGAGCGAAGCGCGGGAAGTGTCCCCCCTAGCAGAGGAGGATAAAATGGCAGGTACAAAGATAATTAAGGGTAAAATGAAAGGAAAAGGAAAAAAATTCGGCGTGGTCGTTTCTAGATTTAATGAATTTATTTCCTCAAAGCTTTTGGATGGTGCGGTAGATAGTTTGATCAAACACGGTGTCACAGAAACAGACGTTTCTGTAGTATGGGTTCCCGGCTCATTTGAAACGCCGATGCTGGCCAAGAAAATGGCAGATTCCGGTAATTTTGATGCCGTTATATGTCTTGGAGCGATCATAAGGGGGGAAACGCCTCATTTTGATCTGGTTTCCGCAGAAGCTGCCAAAGGAATAGCAAAAGTCGCTATGGATAGCAGTATTCCATGCATTTTTGGTATAATAACCGCTGATAATCTTGAACAAGCCCTTGATAGAGCGGGGACGAAAAGTGGGAATAAAGGAAGAGATGCCGCCATTACGGCGATAGAGATGTGCGATATATACAGGCAGGTGTAATATGAGAAAACGTACTGTGTCTCGAGAATTAGCTCTTAAGATCCTTTATGCAAGGGATATCACTAAAGAATCTGTTGGAGAGACTGACGAAAAATTTTGGGAACATAACGCTGGAAGAAGTCAAAGTATCCGGGAGTTTACGGAACATCTCGTGTTTGGCGTTGATGGGAAGATGAAAGATATAGATAGCGTTATCTCAGCCTGCTCGACTAACTGGGACCTGGATCGTATGGCTACCATAGATAGGAACATCTTGCGAATTGCTGTCTATGAACTTACCTGTGATGCAGAGACTCCGCCAAAGGTTGTTATAAATGAAGCGATCGAAATGGCAAAAAAATATGGTGACGAAAATTCCGGATCTTTTGTGAACGGTATCCTTGATGAAATTAAGAAAAGAAAGAAGATAAATGACGAAAAAAGTAGATAATAATAATTTTGCGGATCTCCATGTTCATACCGATTATTCTGACGGGATCTTTTCGCCCAAAGAGGTTGTTGATGAAGCTCTTAAGGCTTCATTGGGCGCTGTAGCGATAACAGATCATGATAGTGTTGATGCTATAGGGCCTTGCATTGAAGCAGGCTTGGGTTCGGAACTTGAAATAATTCCTGCAATTGAACTTTCGGCATCGAATGGAGAAAAAGAGATACATATATTGGGTTATTTTGTTGATTGGCAGGATCCTGAATTTCTTGATATGCTTCACGGCATGAAAACATCCAGAAGGAAAAGGATGGGGGAAATGATAGAACTTCTATCAAAAAAAGGGATAGAGATTCCTGCCGGCAGGATGTTGGGTCCAGAGAGTAGAGGAAGCGTGGGACGGCTTCATCTTGCGCGTGTGATGGAAGAAGAGAAATTGGTCCGAAATATATATGAAGCATTTGAAAAGCATATAGGTGATGGAAAAGACTGTCATGTGAAACATGAGCAGTTAGATTATAATGAAGCTATTTCCTGGATAGATAGAGTCGGGGGTGTAGCTGTTTTGGCGCATCCCGGAGCTTCCAGGGCTGATAAGGATATTCCCCTATATGTAAAAGCAGGCCTAAAAGGAATAGAAGTATATCACACAAAACACAGGGCAGCTGACAATGAACGGTATTTGAAGATCGCGGAAGAGAACGGACTTCTTGCTACGGGCGGATCTGATTGTCACGGAGGAAAAAAGAACGGGACAATACTTTTAGGCAAAGTGAGGGTAAGCCGTGATATTGTTGAGAGCTTGAGAGAAGAATCTGCTTTTAAGAAATGAAGATACAATGATCGGCCGGGATACCAGGACATGCCATGACTAAAAACGATAAGATATATATGCGGGAAGCGCTCTCTCTGGCTGAGAAAGCAAAAGAGAGAACCTATCCAAACCCAATGGTCGGGGCAGTTATTGTTAGATCGGGACGTATCATAGGAAGAGGATATCATAAACAGTTTGGTGGGATGCATGCGGAACCGGCTGCGATCGGCTCTTCTGATATAGATTGTATCGGTAGTGATATGTATGTTACTCTTGAGCCTTGTGATCATTATGGAAAGACCCCTCCTTGTACAGATAAAATAATCAAAAGCGGTATAAAAAGAGTTTTTGTAGCAATGAAAGATCCTAACCCATTGAATGCGGGTAAGGGTATAAAAAAATTGAGAAGGGCAGGAATAGAGGTATTTATAGGACTTCACCTGAAAGAAGCCGAATGGATAAATCGGAAATATCTGAAATATATTACAACAGGCATGCCGTACATTACAGTAAAACTTGCTCAATCTCTTGACGGTAAAATAGCCGCACGTGACGGATCCTCTAAATGGATATCTTCCGGAGCGTCGAGGCGACATGTGAAAAAGATACGAAGCACTTTTGATGCTGTCATGGTCGGGTCAAATACTATAAAAACAGATAACCCGTTACTTTTAGGGTCAGGCAAAAGAGTTCCGGCGCGTATTACTGTTGATACTTGCTTAAAGATCTCAGAGGAGACACAGCTAATAAAAACAGCTCGGAATGGCCCCGTTATTATCGGAACAACAGAACTTGCGTCTAAACAGAAGATTCGCCGGCTGGGAAGCATTCCCGGAGTCGAGATAGATGTCCGGAAAAGCCAAAGAGGGAAGGTTCCTCTTAAGTCTTTTCTGAAAGGCGTAGCTAAAAAAGGACTTATTAATATCTTGGTAGAAGGTGGAGGAGAAGTCGTTGGGAATATGCTGGACAATGGGTTGGTGGATGAGGTAATGGTTTTTATTTCTCCCAAGATAATAGGCGGTTCTTTCGGATCTATAAAGGGAGGCGGGGTCAAAAATATCGGAGAAGCATATGATCTTGATCATGTGAAGATCACAAACATTGGTCCGGATATTCTGGTTTCGGGAACTTTGAATAACAGGGGATAAAAATGTTTACGGGAATCATTTCAGAAATAGGGAAGATAAAAAAGATAACAAGAAAGCCGATGGGTAGTGAGCTTACTATCGTCTGTGAAAACATTTTCGCAGAATCGGTATTAGGAGACAGTATCGCGGTTAACGGAGTATGTTTGAGCGTAAACAGAAAAAAAGATGATCTGTCTTTTGATGTTGTTGGCAATACGCTTAAGAACAGTAATCTTAAAAGGCTGAAGGTCAATGATAAAGTTAACCTGGAAATGGCACTTAAATTTGAAGGCAAGATTAGCGGACACATAGTTACAGGGCATGTTGACGGAGAAAGAAAGATCAGAAACAGTAGAGTACAAGCCGGAGAAAGAATAATTGATATAGATATTTTACCGGGAGACGACAAATATCTTATTGATAAAGGGTCGGTAGCTCTGGATGGCATCAGTCTTACCGTAGGCAAAACAATGGGATCGTTCTTCAGGGTTTTTCTAATACCTCATACACTTGAGAATACTACACTTATGTCAAGAAAGCCGGGCGATCATATTAATGTGGAGTTTGATGCTTTGGCAAAGTATAATGAAAAAAGGTCAAGTAGTAGCGTGACTAAAACATATCTTGAAAGGAATGGGTTTATTTAATAAGAAGAACTCAATACGAAAGGAGTCAAACAATGAAAAAATGCGTTTTAATTCTTATTTTGATAGTTTTGACGCTATCGGTGCCGGTGAATTCATACGCCAAGAATAATCCGGCCACGAAACTCGGAAGAGGAGCCGCTAATTTGATTACCGGCGGAGTGGAAATCCCTAAAGGATTTATGGATTTCCACGCAAAGGACGGCTGGGTTTCAGGTGCGACCGCAGGCGTTTGTGTCGGTATTTTTAAGGCCATAGGACGTTCTTTTGTAGGGGTATACGAAATTGTTACTTTTTTAATACCCATACCCGAATACTATGAACCCATATTGACGGATCCGGAATATATGCTGTCCACAAACTGATACCTATTGACGGTACAATACTATAGTGATAATATAGCGCAATATGTTTTATGTATAGCAGTCGGGGCGTAGCGCAGCTTGGCTAGCGCGCCACGTTCGGGACGTGGAGGCCTCGGGTTCGAATCCCGACGCCCCGACCAATTTCGGGTCTTGTTTTAGGGGCAGAGGAGCAGGTACCGCAATTAATTTAGAAAATTTGTGCGAATATTATGAGAAGCATCCATGTTGTTTATAAGGGGCGCGTGCAAGGTGTCGGATTCAGATTCACTGTCGGAAGGATAGCAAAACGGTTCGATATGACAGGATTTGTAAAGAATGTTCCGGACGGGACAGTCGAAGTGCGGGCAGAAGGACCAACGGATCAGGTAGAATCGTTCATTGCAGACGTCAATGAGAGCATGGAAGGTTATATTCGCCAAAGTGTTGTAGAAGAAGAATCATATACCGGTAAATTTCCGGATTTTCGCATAGAAATGTAAGACACATTGAAAATGTTGATATCTTAACTAGGAGTAAAATGGTAAAGGTCAGATGCATATACGGGTTTCTGCTGATCGTCTTCATGGCGACCAGCCTTTTTGGGTTGGCAGGATGTGCCCAACTTAGAGATAAGTTTATAAGAAAGCCGGAAGAAGAGATCAAAAATAAGACATATTATGCCGTCAGGGAATATGATGTTGAGCCAAGTCTGGAACTCTATACTAAAAGGTATATTTTCTGGAAAACATGGCACAAGGAACTTTTGGATGTATTGCCGAAGGGAAATCGTAAAAAGATCGTCGTAGCGGTAGAACAGGAACTATCCAATCTTATGGATCTGCAGAACATGCTGGTGGAGGAAAAGGCTCTGTCCATGCAGGAAGATATAGATCAGCTTATGAGCATTGAAATGGAGATCAAAAAGAGTGGAGTAACCAGAGGCAATAAAGTACACATACGTCGTCAGCTTGAAAGTATCGGAAAAAAAGTGAAAAAGAACTTTTCCTACAGAAAGATGGGAGGATATGTGAGAGATGACTTCCGAGATAAATAAGACACCAGGTTTTAAAAAATTTGTTTTAGGTCCTATTGAAACAAACTGCTACATAATCTATGATCCTCACACAAAAAAAGGGGTATTAGTAGATCCCAGCGAAAACAGTCCCGTTATCAGCGAATACATCAAGCACGAAAAAATTGACATATTATGGACCATAAATACTCACGGACATGCTGATCATATTTTAGGGGATGAATATTTTGGGTATCCCGTGATGATACATGTTTTGGACAACCCCTTTCTTAGCGACCCCGGACTAAACCTGTCCGCAGTTCACGATACTCCTGTTGGCAATATAAGTGCCGAAAGACTCTTGCATGATGGTGATAAGGTGAGGTTAGGAGATCTCGTTCTTGAGATTTTGCATACTCCTGGGCATACTCCCGGAGGCATATCCATTAAATGCGGAGGTCTGCTTTTCTCTGGTGATACACTTTTTTATGAAGGAGTTGGACGGACCGATCTGCCGGGAGGAGATCAGCACACACTTGAGGCGTCGATAAAAGAAAAACTTATGGTTTTAGACGACAATATAAAGGTTTTTCCGGGTCATGGTCCCGAAACAACTATCGGGCATGAACGGAAGTATAATACATTCTTTTAAAAACAAAAAAATGAAGAATTATATTGAAGAGTTCATATTTTTTTTAGAAGCCGAAAGAGCCGTTAGTCCGAATACCGTGCAGGCTTATACTCATGATCTCAAAACTTTTTTTTCATATATCGAAGAGAATAAAAAAGGTCTAAAGGGGCTTGCCCGGGAAGACATAGTAAAATTTCTTATGTTTCTTAAGGATAAGGACCTTTCGACAACAACCATTGCCAGGAATCTTGCAACCCTAAAGACCTTTGGAAAATTTCTTGTCGCGGAAAGGGTTCTGGAAGAAAATATAGCCGGGATGGTGGAAACACCAAAAACCTGGAAAAAGATACCGGAAGTGTTGAACAAAGAAGAAGTAGAGCTTTTGTTGGAGGCTCCTTCGGGCAGAAAACCCGCGGCTATTCGGGATAAAGCTATCTTGGAACTTATGTATGCATCCGGCTTGAGGGTGTCAGAGGTAAAGGATCTTAAAAAAAATAGCGTTAACCTGGAAGCGGAATTTGTTAAATGTTCCGGAAAAGGCGGGAAGGAAAGGATCGTGCCGATGGGCAGGGCTGCTAGAAAGGCCCTGGAAAAGTATTTGGATAATGTCCGGCCCAAACTTTCAGAGAAGACTCACGATAATCATCTTTTTCTTTCGAAACTAGGCCTTGGTCTTTCTCGGCAGAGCATTTGGAAGATGCTGAAAAAATATGCAAAAGCAGCGGGCATACTCAAACATATTACTCCGCATACATTGCGCCATTCGTTTGCAACACATTTATTAGAGGGAGGAGCTGAACTTTTAGGTGTCCAGGAGATGCTGGGGCATGCGGATATTTCTACGACACAGATATATACACATGTGAATAAAGACAGGTTGAGGAAAACGCATCAAAAGTTTCATCCCCGAGCGTAAATAGTAGGGGTCATTAAGAACTGGTACTGTCACTAAGATTGTCACCCAACGGTGCGAGTATTACCCGCTCAAACAGTCCTCCCCCCACTGTTCCGCTTTGCGAAACAAAGCGACGGGGGTGCGGAACTCGCTGGCAATACTAACACCATTGGGTGACAAAGCTACGTTGCATTTAAGCGTTTTAAAATTATTGAAACACAAGCCGAACTTTGCGTTGTGCGATCGGCACAAACCGGGTCGTCACTCGACAGAATGAGTGTTCGCAGCGAGTTTCGCAGTCCGAAGGACGAGGACTGTCTGAGCCGGAATACTCATTCTATCGAGTGACGGAGTTGCTTTGAATTCAAGTTTTTATTTCCGACGATTATGAAAAACATTAAAAAGCTTATAGAGCAAATTCTGCCCGAGGCGGTTAGGGGGCTCATAACGGACGTTGGGAATATTGCTGACGAGTCGGGTGTCCGGGTGTTTCTGGTTGGCGGGATAGTTCGGGATCTTTTTTTGGGGAAGAGGAATCTGGATATTGATATTGCGGTCGAAGGGGATGCCATAAGATTTGCCGAAACGGTTAAATCGAAAATACCGGGTAAACTAACAGTATATAAAAAATTTGGAACAGCAACTCTCCTTTTAGGAGAAGGGGCAAGGATAGATCTTGCCTGTACGAGGAAAGAGAGTTACAGTTCTGTCGCTGCCATGCCTGAAGTGAGACCGGGATCTATCGAAGAAGATCTATCTCGCAGAGATTTTACAATTAATGCAATAGCAGTTAATATAAACAAGCAGGATTTTGGAAGTGTTGTTGATCTTTGCGGGGGGGAACAAGATATTAAAGCTGGGATAATCCGGGTTCTGCATGACAATAGTTTTATTGACGACCCTACAAGGATATTTAGGGCTGTAAAGTTTGAAAAAAGATTATCGTTTCATCTTGAAAAAAAGACAGAAAAGCTTATTCTTCAGGCAATAAAAATGGGCGTATTAGAGAAGATAGAAATGCGACGTATTAGTGCTGAAGAAGATCTTATTTCCAAAGAAGAAAAAGCCGAGTCTATACTCTTGCGGTTGGATGAATGGGGGGTAACAAAAGATAATATTAAGGAAAGATTGATATGATCGATCGAATGGAAAGAGTCGCCGGACTTATTAAAAGAGAGATTTCTATTATTCTGCAGGATGAGGTTAACGATCCGGATATAGGACCTCTTACGATCACAAAGATTGACATTACCCGGGACATGAGGATGGCGAAGGTATATTATGTTTTCTTTGACGAGGATCCAGTGAAAAGGAAAAATGGATCCAGCGCTCTTAAGAGGGCTTCGAAATTTGTTAGAGGTGAGATAGCGAAACGACTTTCAATGAAATATACTCCGGAAATCTCATTTAGAGAAGATGTCTCGAAAAGAAAAGAAGACTCTATTGATGATATTTTTAAAAAAATAGAAGAAGAACGGACTTAACCTAACAGAAAGGGATACTGTGGATATTGAAAACATAAGAAAGATAGCGAAGGTACTTAATTCTCGTGACAACTTCTTAATAACTGCTCATGTCAATCCCGAAGGGGATTCTATTGGCAGTCAGCTGGCCTTGTATCACATATTAAAACGAATAGGTAAGAACGTTATGATAGTGAATCAAGATCCTGTCCCCAACAACCTAAAATTTCTGCCCGGAGCGGACATAATAAGCCGGAACATTCCCGAGGGGATAGAGGATACAATAGTGATAATGCTGGATTGTCCTGTCCGGGAAAGGACAGGGAAAGTGAATAGGGCTCTTAACGAAGATCAGTTTGTAGTCAATATAGACCATCATGTGAGCAATGAGTTCTTTGGTGATCTTAATTGGGTCAATAAAGATGCCAGTTCGGCGGGAGAGATGATCTATCACTTGTCCTGCGAAATGAAAATTGGCATCGACAAGCCTCTGGCGATGAATATATACGCGGCAATAGTAACAGACACGGGTATGTTTAATTATGATAATACTTCCTCAGAAACACATATGATAGCAGGGGAGCTTCTGAAAGCAGGAGTGCCGGCTGGGAGTATGTACAACAATCTGTACGAGCAACGTTCTCCTGAAGAAATAATAATGTTGGGAAAAGTCCTCAGCACTTTAACTCTAGTGCCGGGAGAAGATATTGCATATATGGTTCTCACAAAAGATATGTGCGGTGAAGAAAGAGGAGCTTCTATACCCACTGACGGGTTTATTAATTTTGCAAGATCTGTTAAAGGTGTTGAGGTTGCTGTTTTTTTTAGAGAAGGCGAAGAGGACATAAAAAAGATCAATGTTAGTTTTCGGTCATCAGAAAAGGTGAATGTTAACCAAATAGCTTCCCGTTTTGGAGGAGGAGGTCATGCCAAAGCTGCAGGATGCGTGCTTCTTACCGGTCTAGAACAGGCCAAACGAGAGATACTTGAAGCCGTTAGAAAGGCTATGAATGAGGCGGATAGGTGAAAACTAAATGGATGATATAAACGGGATACTGATTGTAGACAAAGACAAAGAGATGACCAGTCATGATGTCGTCCATTATATCAGAAAGAAGTTTTCCGTGAGGAAAGTAGGTCATGCAGGCACTTTGGACCCTAATGCTACGGGGGTGCTTGTTCTTCTTTTGGGAAAATATACCAAAATGTCAGAGACCTTTACGGGTGAAGAAAAAGAATACATAGCTACCGTCCGGCTGGGACAAAGGACAGATAGCGGTGACTGTGAAGGTGAGATAATAGAGGAGAGAGAGATATTTGCGACACAGGAGGAGATAAGAGAAGAATTGATGTCTTTCAAGGGGGAGACTGACCAGATCCCCCCAATGGTGTCAGCTAAAAAGATAAAAGGGAAAAGGTTATATACTTTGGCGCGAAAAGGCATTGAGATTGAAAGAAAACCGAATAAAATATTTATCAGGGAGATAGAAGCGGAAAAGATAGATATCCCATTCATGTATATAAAGGTCACTTGTAGCAAGGGAACGTATATTCGTCAAATTGCCGATGACTTGGGTAAAAAGCTCGGATGCGGCGGACATTTAACCGAACTCAGAAGAACCAGATCAGGAGATTTTTCGATAGACAAAGCCTTGTCCCTAGCATGTATAGCGAAAATGAATATTAAGGATCTAGATGAAAATCTTATACGGATATAAGAATGCCGAGAAGAATTTAGCCAAACCGGTTTTGGCTATCGGTATATTTGACGGTATTCACCTAGGGCATAAGCGTGTTATAAAACGGCTTCTGAACGATTCCTCTCCTGGGAGCGATAAAGTGGTGGTGACCTTTGACCCTCATCCTCGTACTATTCTTTTCCCTAAAAGGGTGCCCCCCAGAATAATGTCTCTGGAACACAGGTTATCGATATTAGAAAAAATGGGAGTTGACGCGGTAATAGTCATACGTTTCACTGAATTTATCGCGAAAATGAGTCCCGAAGATTTTGTTAAAAAGATTTTAAAGGGTATTGGGTCCGAAAAAGTGTATATCGGTAGTAATTTCATGTTCGGACATGAACGTGGCGGGGATTCAAAACATTTTGTGCAGCTTGGGAAAAAACATGGAATAATCGTAAAAGAAGTTTCTCCCGTTAAAAACGGCAGAAAGATAATTAGCAGTACTTGGTTAAGAGACCTTATATCTTCTGGAAAGATAAAAAAGGCCGAAAAACTTTTGAGGCGCCCCGTATCGGTTTTAGGAACTGTAGTTAAGGGAGATCAAAGAGGGCGAGAGCTAGGCATTCCCACAGCAAACATTGATCCGCATCACGAAATTATCCCTCCTCCGGGTGTTTACGCAGTTATAGCTTGTTTTGACGGGTTATTGAGCAAGGGGGTGCTAAATATTGGGTTTAAGCCCACTTTTTATGGTCGGCAAATAAGAAGAAGGAAAGAACCTCAAATAGAGGTAAATATCCCCGGATATGACGGTGATCTTTATGGAAAGAACATGGAGATTTTTTTCATAAAGAAAATAAGAAGCGAAAAAAAATTTAGGAATGGGGATGCTCTTAAAAAACGGATTAAAAAAGACATTGAGATCGCAACGGAAATCCTGTCTAATAACGATGGGGTTAAAAAGATAGTGATCTATAACCCTTGTCTGTAGAGGGTTTTAGAGATGCTTTTGCATTCCGTTATTTATATAGTGCTAGAATTTGACTTTTGCCATTTATTATGTTATATTTCAGAAAATGAAAGGGGGGTAATATGAAGAAGTTTATCACAGTTTTATTTGTGATCACGCTAGTATTGTCATTTTCAGGTTCAGTTTTTGCCGAAGATATGCCAGAGGGAAAGGCTTATCCTGCGGGACCTATTCAGAAAGCCGAAAGAGGGTTTATGAACGCTGTTTTCGGATGGACTGAAATACCTAAAAGGATAGTGGACAAGACAAGAGAAACTAATCCGATAAAAGGTGTATTTTTAGGTCTATTCCAGGGTACATGTAAGGCGTTCGCAAGAACGGTTTCAGGCGCAGCGGAACTAGTAACATTTCCTATAGGTGGGTATGATAAACCCGCCGTTTTACCGGATATGCCTGCTGCAAAATAGGTCAAAGCAAGGGAAGTATATCATTTACGGTTTTAAAGAAAAACGAGCGGTTCTCAAGAGAACACGCTCGTTTTTCTTTGAGGTAGGTGTATAATAGTCATAAGGCTTGACGTAGGCCTTTTTGAGTGTTATACTTCTGCCCGTTGGAGAAAAACACATGAAACTTAAGTTGCCGGAAAGAAGACAGTTTGTCAGAATAGAGACTCCTCTTGATGTTGAGATAGAAGGAAAAGATGATGAATGGACAGCTATAACTAGAAATATTTCTCCTGTAGGGCTGGGAATAGAATCTCCGAGAGAGATAACGGAGAAAGAGGTAAAACTTGTTCTTCATCTGCCAATGGATGAGGATAAAATTAAGCTCCAAGGAAGGGTGATTTGGCACACTAGAACAAGCCTGGAAGACAACGCGCCGTATAGCGCGGGAATAGAGATATTCGAGATTGAAGAGAGAAAAAAGACCCTTTTTCTAAAGTTTCTGTGTGATCTTTTATACGATTCTGCTTATGAGGGCCGTACCTAATTTCCCGGAGGTGTATTTTGAGGATTATTAATTTTTTAACAGTGATTGCGATTATGGCGGTTATATGCAGCGGCTGTGCTGAAGTGGATGTCCCGCGCACTTCTGACCTTTTTGAGGATCCATTAGGCAAGGGGTCGGTAAAAATAGGCATGACTCAGGATCAGGTTATATCGATCTATGGCGTTGCCGATACGAAACGCACCGTTGTTTCGGGTGAATGGAATGGGAAAAGAGAAGAATGGTTCTATGAGGCCAGATATTCGGCGCTGCCCGTAAATGCAGGATACTTGGCAAAGGACATATATTTATATTTTGACGGGAAAAATCTAACAAATATCAGTGGAAGTCTTATGGGAAAAGATCCTGCTTCCGGGCTGGAGAAAGAGACTGACGGTTTCATCAAATGATCCCGAAAAATTTTAATGTTGAGGAGAAAGAATGCTACGCATCTTATGTAAGTCAAAGATTTCCAATGCTGTAATTACTGCCAAGGAGTTAGGGTATAATGGGAGTATTGGTTTAGATAAAAATATTATCGAAGCTACGGATATTCTGCCCGGAGAACAGGTGCAAGTCCTTAATGCAAATAACGGAGAAAGATTTACGACGTACGTTATAGAAGAAAAGGCGGATTCCGGGAAAATAGTTCTTTATGGGCCGGCCGCGAGAAAAGGCGAGCCTGGGGACGAACTTGTGATCTTGTCATATGGTTTGATGGAGACCAAGGAAAGCCATAATTTCAATATGAGAGTAGTAACTTTGGGCAAAAACAACCAATGTAAGAATAAATAAAAGTGGGACAATTAGAGCTAAAAACATACCCTGATCCGTGCCTGCGGATCAGAACCAAAACAGTAGAAAAATTTAATTCTGACATAGCAGAAACTCTGCGTGCCATGGCCTCGTTGATGCATGAAAGCCACGGAATAGGATTAGCCGCCACTCAGGTGGGGCTGGGTCTTAGTATCCTCGTTATTGATCCGGGAGACGGATTGATTAATATGATCAATCCTGAGATATTGGATCGCTCCAAGGAGAAAACCTATCTGGAGGAAGGCTGCTTGTCTCTTCCCGGGTTGACGGTGAACGTTAAACGTTCAAAGACAGTCAAGATCCGGGCGTGTGACGAAAACGGAAATTTTTTCGTTAAAACCTTTGACGATCTCGGAGCAAAAGCCGTGCAGCATGAGATGGATCACTTGAAGGGCATACTTATTATGGATTATTTGAATCCGATAATGCGTTTTGTAGCCGGACGAAAAATAATTAGCGGCAGGAATGCAAAAAAAACTTGTGAGGTTACTTGTAATGAATGAAAAAATAATAACGACAGAAATCAATGCCGCGCTTAAGTCCGGGGACAAAGTAAAAGTCTCGGTATTTAGAATGCTATTAAGCGATGTGAAGAACTTAAGGATAGAGAAAAGGGTAAAGGAACTTGATGAAAAAGACACCCTTACAGCGATGAAAAAGATGGTAAAAAGATATAAAGACTCCATCGAACAATTCAAACAGGCCGGACGCGATGACCTTGTAGAGAAGGAAACAGGAGAACTAGATGTATTGCTTGCGTACATGCCCAAAGAAATGAGTGAAGATGAGATCAAACGTATAGTTGACGAGGCGATAGATGAAGTGGGCGCTAAAACTATGGCGGATATGGGAAGTGTTATGAAGATAATTCAAGAAAGGACTTCCGGCAGGGCGGACGGCAAAATTGTCAGTCAAATGGTCAAGGATAAATTGATCTAAAAAAAAGGAAAAGAATAAAACGACGGGAGGACCACTGAAATATTTTTCATGACCTCTCGTTCTTTTTATGATGTAACATGTATATTCTTATTTTAACAATCCTATTAATTTTTTCAGCTTTTTTTTCAGGATCAGAAACTGCTTTCTTCTCCTTTGATAAGCTGAGAATGGGGCAGATAGAGAAACTAAAGATCCCTGCGTCTCGACGCGTAATGAAGCTTCTTAAAGATCCATACAGGCTTCTTGTTACACTTCTGGTAGGTAATACTATTGTCAACATAGCAGCTAGTGCTGTTTTTACGGAGTTTTTTCTCTCTCGAATGGGAGAAAACGGCATTGGAGTGTCGATTGTTCTTATGACTGTTATAGTACTTATTTTTGGGGAAGTGACACCAAAAATGTTTGCATTGTCACATGGAGAGAAAATGGCTTTTATGACGGCTCTACCTATAAAAGTCTTGGACACATTGTTTTCTCCGATGCGCGTGGTTTTGACAAGTATAGCGAAATATATTCTGCGAAGTTTTGGCGTAAAAACATCAATATCTGTGCCGACAGTAACAGAAAGAGAGATAAGATCTATTTTGCATATCTCAAGAAAACACGGAGTGGTGAAGAAAAAAGAAAAAGATATGATAGAGGGTATTTTTGAATTTAAAGAGTTGAATGCCGCGGATATTATGACTCCTAGGATAGATGTAGAGGCGCTGGATCTTACATTAAAAGAAGAAAAGTTAATTGAACAGATGAAAGAGAGTCAATATTCAAGATACCCAGCTTATGTTCATACTTTAGACAATATTGTTGGTATAGTTCATGCCAAAGATTTTCTGATAGCTCAAGATGTTCTCGTAAAAGATATTGTAAAGAAACCTTTTTTTGCTCCGGAAAATATGAGAATTGATGACCTTTTGAGGGAGATGCAAAAAAAACATACCCATATGTCTGTGGTTACTGATGAGTATGGAGTAACTTCTGGGGTTGTTACAATTGAAGATATTTTAGAAGAAATTGTTGGAGAGATACGAGATGAACTTGATTTTGAAGCTCCAAACATACACATGATATCCAAAAATACTTATGAAGTTGATGGTAGAACTCACATAGATGAAGTGAACGAAAAGCTGGGGACAGGAATTGAAACAGAAGAAGTAGACACTATTGGTGGGTTTGTAATATTAAGTATGGGTAAAATTCCGCGCTCAGGAGACAGAGTGGAATCAGACGGTTTTAGTTTCATTGTTAATGATGTTTCAAAGAACCGTGTTACTAAGCTTACTATAGAGAAAATTAGTCGTTAAGAAAAAACATTGAGGAAAAAGGGTAATGATAAAGTTGTATATGATTCTTATTTTGGGAGCTATTTTTATGAATGCTTTTTTCTCGGCGGCAGAAACTGCTCTTACAAGCTCCAGCAAAATTAAGATCAAAGGACTTGCCGATTCCGGGAATGTGCGCGCTGTTAAATTAAGGGAATTTCTTAGCAAAAAAGGCGCATATCTGGGTACGACGCTTGTAGGAACGAATATCGCAGTTGTTATTACGGCAGCTCTAGCTACGCGCATATTTTCAGAGTTTGTTGATCCTAGAATTGTCCCGGTTGTTGTAGTTGTTGTTTTGACACCTATTACTCTTCTTTTCGCTGAAATAATACCTAAAATGATAGCGTATCAATCCTCTGAGAGGCTTGCTCTTAATGCCCTGTCTCCTCTTAAAGTCTTTTTTAGAGTGTTTTATCCGGTTATTGTCTCGATCAATGCAATATCCTCTTTTCTGCTACGTCCTTTCAAACATAGAGAGACATCATGGGATGCTGCTTTTACTAAGGGGGACATAAAGAGATTACTTCTTATTGGACATGAAGCTGGCGATGTAGAAGCTGATGAAGTTGAATTAATTCATAAGGTTCTGGATTTTGGTACCAGAAAAGTTGAAAGCATAATGGTACCACTTTATAGAGTTTCCTCTATAGAAGGGGAAGATACGGTCGAGGATCTCAAGAAACTTGTGTCGCTTACCGGATTTTCTAGGGTACCAGTTTATGAGGGAGGAAAGAAGAATATAGTTGGAATCGTGAATATTTATGATATACTTTTTGGAGAAACATCTGACCCTGATAAAGTGAAAAATTTTATAAGAGATCCTGCATATATTAACAGAAAAGATCCACTTGATATAATGCTTGCTCGGTTGCGTCACAGAGGACAACCCATGGGCATAGTTACGGATGATAGCGGGGATGTTTGCGGCATTGTAACAATAGAGGATGCTTTGGAGGCAATAGTCGGGAAGATTGGAGACGCCGAAAAGGGAGACGTTGAATGAATCTGATATTTGTTATACCAGTAGTTGCCATCATAGTTATATCCACTTTCATCGTAAAAATAGCATCCGTAGCGCTGAATCTAACGGGTTTGGACGAGAAGCGTGCTTTTTTTCAATCGCTTTCTGCTTTTACTGGTACAGGGTTTACGACCAGGGATTCAGAGCTGATCGTAAACCATGATATCAGACGAAGAGTAATAATGTTCCTCATGATATTGGGTAACGCGGGTTTGGTTTCAGTTATCACTACCCTGACGTTATCTTTCTTAAAAGGCGGGTCTACGCCCATACTTGTCAATACGGTAGTCATTCTTGTCGCAATTCTTCTTCTTATCAAGATAGCAAGCAATAAGGGGATAATGAGACGGTTGACTAAAAAGATACAGGAAAAACTTATTAAGAGTTCAACTTTTACAAAACGACCCGTCGAAGAGATCTTGCGTCTAGCCGAAGGCTACGGAATAGCTGAAATAACGTTGACCGAGCAATGCGCGGATATAGGAAAAACCCTTTTCGAATCGTCTTTGAGGAAGCAGGACATTCTGATACTGGCTATTGAAAGAGGACGTGAAGTTGTCCCTGCGCCGCACGCATCAGATCAGCTTTTATTGAACGATACCGTGATATGTTATGGTAAACTTGAAAATATTTCTCGAATAAGCGGACAAAAATAATTTGTATAAAATTTATGTGTTGAATGAAATATGATGGGAGGAAAATGAGAAGAGCTCTGTCTGTTATATCATTAATTTTGCTAGTGTCATTTCTTGCCGGATGCGGAGAAACGGTTAGCGGTATGGTAAGGGATACCAAGCGCATCGGTTCCGGAGTACGTAAGGTCTTTGTTAGAGAAGGTAGTTAACGGGTCCTGATACATTCGTGATAGAAAATAAAGCAGCAATAAAAGACAAAATTAAGAGAACCGGTTCCATGTATCCAAAGTTGGCGAACCTTCTGCAAAGATGCGAGTTTTGTCATCATGCGTGTAAGGTTGACCGAACATCGAAGCAGCGCGGCAAATGCGGATGCGGGCGGGAAATGGTTGTATATACTCATGGTCCGCATCGTGGTGAGGAACCGCCGTTATCTGGTAAAGACGGTTCCGGAACGATATTTTTCTCTCCATGTAACCTTGAATGCGTATATTGTCAAAATCACAAATTTAGCGCAAAGCAAAATGGAAAGATAGTTTCTGCCAGGGAACTTGCCGGGATGATGCTGGATCTGCAAGAAAAGAAATGCCACAATATTAATCTTGTCACCCCTACTCCGCACATAGCTTCAATAATAGAAGCACTTTTTTATGCTTACTCAGACGGGTTAAAAATTCCCGTGATCTATAATACCGCAGGTTATGATTCTCCTGAAGTGATAAACTTACTTGACGGCATCATAGATATATACCTGCCTGACATGCGATATTCTTCTAATGAAATGGCTGAAAAATATTCAAAGACACCGGGTTATGTTGAGGTTAATAGAGAGCTGGTTAAACTTATGAAAGAACAGGTCGGTGATCTCTTTCTTTCAGACGACAATATCGCGACAAGAGGGCTGATAATACGGATATTACTCCTTCCTCAAGACATTTCCGGCACTGAAAGAACCTTTGATTTTATTCGCACTTATCTTGGAGTTGGTACGTTTTTAAGCGTGATGAGTCAATATTATCCGGCCTATAAAGCAGCCTCAGATGAAAAATTGAAAGGAAGGATCGGAAAGGCATATTACGACAGGATTCTGGACAAAATGAAGCATCTTGAGCTGCATAATGGATGGATACAGCCCCTAGAGGGAGGGTTTGATCCCTCTTTTGCAGGCGAAAATTTCTAGCACAAGAGCATATTTTCCTTGATTTTCTCTTATATTTATAGATAATAGCCAAGAGGGATCAATTCCCATTTTCTGGGGTTTTGTTAAACAAAGACGTTTCTCCCGAAAGGAGAACGTTTTTTTTATAAAGGGTACAAAATATCGGAGGGAAACATGCACAAAATCATTTACAAAGAAAGACTTAATCCTGAAATATGTCTCCTAAAATTTGAAGCCAAAGATCTTGCCGCGGCATCAAAGGCCGGACAATTCATAATAATACGCATTGATGAAGAAGGGGAGAGATTTCCTCTCACTATGTACGATTGGGATGCTTCCGAGGGGAGCGTTACCGTTGTATGTCAAGCCATAGGCGTGAGCACGAAAAAGCTATGTTCACTTAATGAAGGCGATCATGTTCTTGATCTTGCGGGACCATTAGGACATTCTACGGACACAAAAGACATAGGACGCGTGCTTTGTATAGGCGGCGGCGTCGGTACAGCTGAAGCATACCCAATAGCAAAAGCTATGCATGAAGCAGGGAATGAGGTTGAGGTTATAATTGGAGCGAGAACAAAAGATTTGGTGATATGCGAGAAAGAGATCGGGGAATTCTGTGATAAGGTACATGTGACCACGGACGATGGCACGCACGGCCGAAAAGGATTCGTTACGGATGTTCTAAAAGAACTTTTGGATAAAGGTGACTATGACCTCGTATTTGCTATAGGACCGGTGATCATGATGAAAATGGTCTCGGAAATGACTAGGCCTAAAAAAGTAAAGACTTTAGTATCCCTTAACTCCATAATGATAGATGGAACCGGTATGTGCGGAGGGTGCCGTATAAAATACGGTTCTGAATCAAAATTCACTTGCGTGGATGGTCCTGAATTTGACGGACATAAGGTAGACTTTGATGATCTTATGACCCGGACGGGACAGTACAAAGATAAAGAGAGTATCGCATTAACTAGGCATGAACATACTTGCCGCATAGGCCTTGGAAAGCAAGAAGACTGAAGCAGATCTTCTAAACACTATTAAAAGGATAGATAATGAGAGAACAATCCCCAAAAGAAAGAATAAAAAATTTCAATGAAGTCCCATATGGTTATTCAGAAGAAGAAGCCGTACAGGAAGCTTCAAGATGTCTGCAGTGTAAGACAAGGCCCTGCGTTAAAGGGTGTCCGGCGGATATCAAGATTCCTGAATTTATATTGGCTATCAAAGAAAACCGATTTAAAGATGCTATTGGGTTAATAAAAGAGACTAACAGCCTTCCTGCCGTATGCGGCAGGGTCTGTCCGCAAGAAGACCAATGTGAGAAGGTCTGTGTTCTTGTTAAGACCGGAAAACCTATTAACATCGGAAGCCTTGAAAGATTTGCCGCTGATTGGGAGATTGAAAATGATAAAAAGAACCCTAACAAAGATAAGGCTATAGAAAAGAGTTCGAATGACGGAAAGCAAAAGGTCGCTGTTATCGGAGCCGGACCTGCCGGTCTTACTGCGGCAGCAGACCTTGTAAAGAAAGGGTATGCTGTTACACTTTTTGAAGCTCTTCATAAACCGGGAGGCGTACTTACATACGGTATCCCTGAATTCCGTTTGCCAAAAGACATAGTACAAAAAGAGGTCAGGAGCATTCAAGAAATGGGTGTGGACCTTAAAATAAACTATATTATCGGCAGGATAAAAAAGATAGAGGATCTGCGCAAGGATGGGTATAAAGCATTTTTTATTGCTACAGGTGCCGGTCTACCTTACTTCATGGGAATCGAAGGTGAAAATCTTAATGGGGTTTATTCTGCAAATGAGTTTTTAACTCGAGTAAACCTTATGAAAGCTTATAAGTTCCCGGAATACGATACTCCGATAAATGTTGGGGAAAATGTTGCGGTCATTGGAGCCGGGAATGTGGCAATGGATGCCGCGAGATGCGCTTTAAGATTAGGATCGAAAAAGGTTTATATTGTGTACAGACGGTCAAAAGCAGAAATGCCCGCCAGGATAGACGAGATACATCATGCAGAGGAAGAAGGAATTATATTCCACCTCCTGACTACTCCTACTAAAATAACAGGAGATGAGGCAGGACGGGTAAGGAAAATGGTATGCCTTCAGAATAAACTTGGAGAACCTGATGACAGCGGCCGAAGAAGACCCGTTCCCATAGAAGGTTCCGATTTTGAAATTGATATTGATACGGTCATAGTTGCTATCGGTAACGGTCCCAATCCGCTTTTGCTGAATACCATTGAAGAGCTGGATCTTACCAAGTGGGGCAATATCAAGGCAGATGATAGTGGAAAAACGAATGTCCCGGATATTTTCGCAGGTGGAGACATTGTGACGGGAGCCGCAACAGTCATAGCGGCAATGGGCGCAGGAAAGGGCGCTGCCAACACTATAGATGATTATATCAAGTCCCTGAAATAGAAGTTGCAATACATCTATATATGAATATAATATCCCTATCCGGGATATATATTCTTTTAACACTTCATATAAGATAAGGATTAAGAAAAATTGAAAGCCATAGTACTATTTGAGGACGGAAAATTGTTTGAGGGGGAGCATTTTGGTGCTGTAAAGCCAGCCTCTTTTGGAGAGTTAGTCTTCAATACAAGCATGTCTGGGTATCAGGAGATTATTACTGACCCTTCATACAAGGGACAGTTAGTTACGATGACATATCCCCTTATTGGGAACTATGGAGTATGTGAAGAAGATGTTGAGTCTACCGGTCCCCAAATAGAAGGATTCATAGTAAAAGAGTTATGTGAGACTCCTAGCAATTTTCGCTCCCAAATGTCGCTCGACGAATATTTTAAAAAGCATAATGTTATCGGGATACAGGGAGTTGATACTAGAGCGCTGACCCGGCACCTGCGTACACAAGGTGCTATGAAAGGTGGTATTTTTACCGGACAGAATGATATAGAAAAAGCAATAGACAGGGTAAAAGCTTCTCAGGGACTAGTAGGACAAGATCTTATAAAAGAAGTTACATGCCCCTCAAGAACAGAATGGAATGCTGAAGGCGAACTAAAAGTCGTAGTACTTGACTGCGGAGTAAAATATAATATCTTGAGACATCTAGAAAAAAGAGGATGTAAAGTTATCCTTTTCCCGGCCGGAACTGATGCCGAAACTATGCTTAAAGAGAACCCTGACGGGATACTTCTTTCGAACGGTCCCGGAGATCCGGAAGGTGCGCCCTATATTCCGGATACGGTACGTTCACTTCTAGGGAAAGTACCTATTTTTGGTATATGTTTGGGTCAACAAATGCTTGGTCTCGCTCTTGGCGGGAAAACATACAAACTTAAATTTGGACATAGAGGCGGGAACCAGCCGGTTAAGGATCTTGCTACTGGTAAGGTTAGTATAACTTCTCAGAATCATGGGTTTTGTGTAGACCATGATTCTTTAAAAGACAAAGATGTAGAAGTTACGCATATTAATTTGAATGACGGGACAGTTGAAGGTATAAAAAATGAAAAACTGAATTTTCTCAGCGTACAGTTTCATCCCGAAGCGGGACCGGGTCCAAATGATGCTACATACCTTTTTGATGAATTTATTGAAAACATGAGACAAAAGAAAAAATAATGCCTAAAAGAGAAGATATAAAAAGTGTTTTAATAATCGGTGCTGGACCAATAATTATTGGGCAGGCCTGCGAATTCGATTATTCGGGGACACAGGCCTGTAAAGCCATAAGGGAAGAGGGATACAAGGTAATACTTGTAAACTCTAACCCTGCCACTATTATGACTGATCCTGAACTTGCCGATAAAACTTATGTGGAACCGGTTACGCCTGAGACGGTTGCCAAGATAATAGAAAAAGAAAGGCCCGATGCCATACTTCCCACATTAGGAGGGCAGACTGGACTTAATACTGCCATGAAGCTTTATGAGATGGGGGTTTTCGAAAAATACGGAACGAAAATGATCGGGGCGGATTATCCTGCCATAAAAAAAGCTGAAGACCGCGATGAATTCAAGAAAGCTATGCAGCGCATAGGACTTGATCTCCCCAGAAGCGGAATAGCATGCAATATGGAAGAAGCCATAGCTATTACTGAAGATATAGGGTTCCCTTTGATCGTCAGGCCGAGTTTCACCCTTGGAGGAACCGGGGGCGGGGTGGTAAACAATATTGAAGAGTTTAAAAAGATAGCTGAGGGAGGACTGCGTAACAGCATGATCAGCGAAGTCCTTATAGAAGAATCTATTGCCGGGTGGAAAGAATACGAGCTTGAAGTTATGAGGGATAAGAAAGATAACGTTGTAATCGTATGTTCTATAGAAAACCTTGATCCGATGGGTATACATACAGGTGACAGCGTAACAGTCGCTCCGCAGCAGACCTTATCCGATAAAGAATATCAAAAGATGCGTGATGCCTCAATAGATATCATCAGAGAGATTGGGGTCGAGACCGGAGGATCTAACATACAGTTCGCGGTAGATCCCCAGGACGGACGCATGATAGTCATTGAGATGAACCCCCGGGTATCAAGGAGTTCCGCTTTGGCAAGTAAGGCCACAGGCTTTCCTATTGCTAAATTCGCGGCAAAATTGGCTGTTGGATATACTCTTGACGAGATATCGAATGATATCACAAAAGAAACTCCCGCGTCTTTCGAACCCTCGATAGATTACTGTGTAGTAAAGATCCCGCGTTTCACCTTTGAAAAATTCGCAGGTGCCGATTCAACTTTAGGTGTATCAATGAAATCTGTCGGAGAGACAATGGCTATAGGCCGTACTTTTAAAGAATCTCTGCAAAAAGGTTTAAGAGGTTTGGAAACCGGTCGATCCGGGCTGGATTCTTTTAAGGATGCAGAGAGCCTTAAAGAAGATGAGTTAGATGCTCTTCTTGCTAAACCAAACGCTGAAAGAATATTCTATGTCAGAGAGGCTTTCGTGCGAGGGTATAGTGTCGAGAAAATATTTGGCCTCACAAAGATAGATCCCTGGTTTTTGCATAATATCGAGCAAATTATAACACTTGAGAAAGAACTTAAAAATCAACTTGGCGGATTAGACGTGACTGATAAAGATAAAGGTCTTTCTCTGAAAAATACATTTTTGAAAGCAAAAAGAGCCGGATTTAGTGATGCGCAACTTTCAGTTATGATAGGATGCACCGAACCCCAATTCAGGGATTTACGTAAAAGTATAGGCCTTATTGCGACATACAAACTTGTAGATACATGTGCGGCTGAATTTGAAGCGTACACTCCATATTATTATTCGACTTATGAAGATGAATGTGAAGTCATCCGTTCAGACAGAAAAAAGATAATGATACTTGGAGGAGGCCCAAACAGAATAGGCCAAGGCATAGAGTTTGATTACTGCTGCTGTCATGCATCGTTTGCTCTTAAGGAACTTGGTTTTGAGACCATTATGGTCAACTCAAATCCGGAAACGGTCTCAACGGATTATGATACCTCTGATAAGCTTTATTTTGAACCGTTGACATTTGAGGATGTAATGAATATCGTCGACAAAGAGAATCCTGACGGTGTAATCGTACAATTTGGCGGGCAGACTCCTCTAAACCTCGCTAAAAGATTAGAAGATGCAGGTGTCCCCATAATCGGGACTTCAGTCAAGTCAATCGCTCTTGCCGAAGACAGGGAACAATTTAAAGCGCTTCTCGATAAATTGGGCCTAAAACAACCGCCAAATGATACAGCTATTTCTATAGAAGAGGCCGAGGAGAAGGCTTTAAAGATCGGATATCCGGTAGTTGTAAGACCTTCCTATGTTCTTGGCGGTCGGGCAATGCGTATAGTGTATGATGAGGCTTCTTTAGAAGAGTTTATGAAAGAGGCAGTAAAGGTCTCTCCGGGCCATCCCATTCTTCTTGATAAATTCCTGCAAAACGCCATTGAGGTCGATGTAGATGCCCTGGGCGATGGAGAGGATGCGATAGTTGCGGGTATTATGGAACACATTGAAGAGGCCGGTATACATTCCGGCGACTCGGCATGTGCGCTTCCTCCACATTCGATATCAGATAAAACTATGGAACATATCCGTGATTACACAAAAAGACTTGCTGAAGCTTTAGATATACGAGGTTTGATGAATATTCAGTACGCAGTACAGGGTAATGATATCTTTATACTTGAAGTCAATCCTAGAGCATCACGCACTGTTCCGTTTGTCTCAAAAGCCACGGGTGTACCTTTAGCGAAAATAGCGTCAAAGATCATGGCGGGTAAAAAACTTAAAGAATTAGGCGTAAAAGATCCTATGAAAGGATTGAAATATACCAGCATAAAAGAATCCGTCTTACCTTTTTCAAAATTTTCAGGTGTAGATATTCTTTTAGGTCCGGAAATGATGTCCACCGGTGAAGTTATGGGTATTTCAGAAAATTTCGGTAATGCATTCATTTTAGCTCAAGAAGGTGCGGGACAAAGCCTTCCTGAAACCGGAAAAGTGTTTATCTCGGTACAGGACGGTGATAAGCGCAATATAGTTTTTCTGGCAAAAAAATTATATGACTTTGGATTCAAACTTTGCGCGACAGAAGGGACCGCAAAGATCCTGCGCAACAATAATATGGATGTTGAGGTAATTAATAAGATGAATGAGGGTAGCCCCAATGTCATGGATATGGTAAAAGGGGGTACGGTCGACCTCATTATTAATACGGTATACGGAAAAAAACCGCATAAAGACGGCGCACAGATACGAAGCGCCGCAATAATGCGCGGCATTCCCTGTATAACGACCCTTGCAGGAGCCCAGGCTTCGGTCAATGGTATAGAATCTATTTTGAATACGGAAATTAGCGTGAAATCATTGCAGGAATACTACGAAGGATAAAAATGAGTAAGAAAGAATATTGCGGGGTTTTCGGGATACAAGATCATCCTTCTGCGGTCGACCTAACGTATCTTGGATTGTATTCTCTGCAGCATCGGGGGGAAGAATCCTGCGGGATAGCTACCTTTAACGGAAAAAAATTACGTCAATGTAACGGTATGGGTTTAGTTTCTGAAGTACTTACAAAAAACAAATTGAAAGAACTTAAAGGTTCAACGGCAATAGGCCACGTCCGTTATTCTACAACAGGGTCAAGTATTCTGAAAAATGCTCAACCTTTTGCTATCAGACATAACCGTGTCGTTGTTTCTATTGCTCATAACGGAAATCTCATAAACGCCGTAAAACTCAGACGAAAACTTGAGAAAGAAGGCGCGATATTTCAAACTACCATGGATTCAGAGATAGTACTGCATCTTTTGGTAAGATCTGAAAAAGAACAGTTTGAAGAAAGGGCGATAGATGCTCTCGCGCAATGTGAAGGAGCATATACCATGCTTTTTCTGACGGGAGATAAACTTGTCGGAGTCAGGGATCCTTACGGATTTCGTCCTTTGTGTTTAGGTAAAAAGGACGGAGCATACGTACTTGCTAGCGAAACATGCTCACTGGATCTTATAGATGCCGAGTTTATCAGAGAAATAGAACCGGGAGAAATGGTCACGCTTTCAAATGACGGTATTAAGTCGGCGTTTCCTTTCAAAAAGCAAACACCTTCACCGTGTATCTTTGAATTTATATATTTTTCACGTCCAGATAGCCATATTTTCGGTGACAGCGTTCTCAAGGTTAGGAAAAGGTTAGGAAGAAGACTTGCAGAAGAACACCCTGTAGACTCTGACATTGTTATGTCTATACCTGACTCCGGGAATTATGCGGCATTAGGATATTCAGAGCAGAGCGGTATTCCTTTTGAGTTCGGGATGATACGTAATCATTATGTGGGAAGAACATTTATTCAGCCTTCACCCGAAATGAGGGAACATGGGGTTAAAATAAAGTTGAACCCGGTCAGAGATGTCCTAAAAGGGAAAAGGGTAATAGTTGTAGAAGATTCTATAGTGAGAGGTACTACCACAGTGGGCAGAATAAAGGCAATACGAGATGCCGGCGCAAAAGAGATTCATATGAGAATAAG
>JAVCDB010000056.1 GCA_030765205.1 Candidatus Aadella gelida
TACGATCATCGTTAAATTTTCTTGACAAATTTAGCCTTAATGCTATAATTTAGCACTCTAAAGGAAAGAGTGCTAAATTATGGATAGAACTAAAAAAGAAGAAAGAAAATTAGATGTACTGGGACATATAGTATATTCCTATGTGCATACGGCAGTTCCTGTGAGTTCTAAAACGGTGTCGAGAGATATGGAAAGTAGTATCTCAAGCGCTACCGTAAGGAACATCATGTCCGAACTTGAGGAAGAAGGGTATATTGAACAGCCCCATACATCGGCCGGCCGTATTCCCACATCCATAGGATATCGCAGTTATGCTGAAGTTGCCAAGGTTAGGATAAAATTGGAAAGAGCCGAGGCCGAAAGATTGATATCCGAGTATGATAAGCATATCAGGACGATGAAAGAGGTTATAGAAAAGACTTCTTTTCTTATAAGCAGACAGCTTCAGAATGCCGGTATAGTAATGTGGCCCAGCATAGACAACCTGTATCTTAAACATATAGAACTCATAAAAATAAAGGCCGAAACGGTTTTGGCTATACTTGTTACTATGACCAATGCTGTCAAGAATTACATAATAAACCTTGAAGAAGATATCGAAAAAGCCGACCTCGAAAAAATAACCAACTACATAAATGATAGTTATGAGCCTGATAATCTTTCAAATATAGCCGAAAAGCTCAGAGAAAGAACGTCCGGCTCTCCTGAAACAGCGAATGATGGCAGAGTAAAAGATTTTAAAAGAACAGCCGTGAGCATAATTGACGCTATATTTAGCGAGAATATTGAAAACGAAATATGTTGTGATGGATTAAATCATTTTATTGAGGAATCGAAATTCAGAGATCTTGACGCTACACAGAAATTTTTACAAGTATTCTCCGAACGCAAAGATATAACCCGCATTATGACGGGAGAACTTCCGTATAGCGGTATAAAAATATATATCGGCGAGGATAATATGCCAGAAGCTTTAAAGGACTGCAGCGTTATTACTTCGGGATATAATCTCAATGGCCGAACGGTTGGAAGGCTTGGCGTAATAGGACCCATGAGGATGGATTATGACAGAGCTCTGGGTACTATCCGGTCCCTATCGGATATTATAAGCAAGAAGCTTGAAGAGATAAACGGATAAAGAGGAAAAATGCATAAGAAAAATTCCAAGAAAAAAGAAAATATGATCGAGATACCAAAAAAAGAATTTGATCTCTTGACGGAAAAATCAGAAAAATGTGAGGAGTATCAGGCTAAATGGTTACAAGTACATGCCGAGTATGAGAATACCAGGAAACGTATCGAAAAAGAGAAAATAGATCATATGAGATTTGCCAATGAAGGTATAATCTCGAAACTATTCCCCATAATGGATAATTTTGATATGGCATTTGATGCTATGGAGAAAGCGGAAGACAAAACAGCTGTTATGGAAGGTATAACAATGGTCCAGAAAGAGTTCCATAAAGTACTTGAATCTAACGGTGTTGAGAAGATAAAAACCGAAGGAGAAAAGTTTGATCCGAATATACATGAAGCCGTGCTTATGGTGGAAACGGAAGAGGTTCCGGATGGAGATATAGTAGAAGAGGTACGGGCAGGGTATATGCTTAACAAAAGGTTACTGAGGCCTGCGCAGGTAAAGGTAGCTAAAAATAATGAATAATAAAATAAAGGAGATCCGCCTTCGCCGAACTATTTTGGTATTATCTGGCTACGGCGGATTAATCCGGTCTTATAACTTATGTTCGCTGACACTTCATAAGTTATGACCTCATTAAAGGAGGAAAGAAAAATGGGTAAAGTAATAGGAATTGATTTAGGAACTACAAATTCATGTGTTGCTGTTATGGAAGGAAAAGAACCTAAGGTAATACAGAATGCTGAAGGGGCAAGAACTACGCCCAGCGTTATAGCTTTCACGGCCGGAGGGGAAAAGCTCGTGGGGCAACCGGCTAAAAGACAGGCGGTCACGAATTCTGACAACACTATTTTTAGTATAAAAAGATTTATGGGTAGAACCCATTCTGAAGTGAAGGAAGAAGAAAAGATCGTTCCTTACAAGATAACTGAGGACGGGAAAGGAAACGTGGTTGTCGAAGCGCATGGAGAAAAATACACGCCGCCGGCGCTATCCGCGATGATACTTCAAAAGATGAAACAGACTGCGGAAGATTATCTGGGCGAGAAGGTTACAGAAGCTGTAATAACGGTTCCCGCGTATTTCAACGACTCACAAAGGCAAGCGACAAAAGACGCCGGTGAAATAGCGGGTCTTAAGGTTCTTAGAATTATCAATGAACCTACAGCGGCTAGCTTGGCGTATGGACTTGATAGTAAGAAAAACGAAAAAATAGCTATATTCGATCTGGGCGGGGGAACTTTTGATGTATCTATCCTGGATGTAGGAGAAGGTGTTTTTGAGGTAAAATCCACTAATGGTGACACGCATCTTGGAGGAGACAATTTTGATCAGAAAATAATTGATTGGATAGCTGAAGAATTCCAGAAAACTAACGGTATAGATCTTAGGAAAGATAAAATGGCGCTTCAGCGTCTTAAAGAAGGCGCGGAAAAGGCTAAATGTGAGCTATCTTCTAACCTTCAAACTGAGATAAACCTTCCGTTCGTTACGGCTGACGCTTCAGGGCCTAAACATCTGACGATGACACTTACAAGAAGCAAGATGGAACAGCTTGTGGATGATCTTATCGAAAGAACAAAAGAACCCTGTCTAAACGCTCTTAAAGGAGCGGGGTATTCAGCTAAGGATATAGATGAGGTCATATTGGTAGGCGGACAGACCCGTATGCCGAAAGTGCAGGAAGTTGTTAAAGAAATATTCGGTAAAGAGCCGCATAAAGGCGTTAATCCCGACGAGGTTGTCGCTATAGGCGCCGCGATCCAGGGTGGCGTGTTGAGCGGAGAAGAGGGTCTGGGTGACGTGGTGCTTTTGGATGTTACTCCGCTATCGCTGGGGATAGAGACTCTTGGAGGAGTGATGACCAAGCTTATTGATCCGAATACTACCATACCGACCAAAAAGAGCCAGATATTTTCTACTGCTGCGGACAATCAGACGGCTGTTTCAATACATGTTCTTCAGGGCGACAGAGAAATGGCATCAGGGAATAGGACCTTGGGACGTTTTGATCTCATAGGTATCCCGCCTGCTCCTAGAGGAGTACCTCAAATAGAGGTTGCATTCGATATAGACGCGAATGGTATCGTGCATGTATCGGCAAAAGATAAAGCTACGGGGAAAGAACAATCTATAAGGATTGAGTCTTCTAGTGGTCTTTCCAAGGAAGAGATAGAAAAGATGAAGAATGATGCTGCTGAACATGAGCAGGAAGACAAGAAAAAAAGAGAACTTATTGAAAGCAGGAACCAGCTTGATACCTTTATATACGCGACTGAGAAGGCCGTGAAGGAGTACGGCGACAAGGTCTCGGATGAGGATAAGAAAAAGATTGAGGAAGCTAAAGAAAAAGCGAAAAAGGCGCTGGAATCCGAAAATATAGAAGAGATCAAAAAGGCTCAGGAAGAGCTTCAAAAAGTTTCTCATAAATTATCCGAAGAGATATATAAACAGGCTCAAGAAGAAGCTAAAGCCCAGCAGGAAGGACAAGCGAAGGACGAAGGACGAGGGGCGAAGGATGAGGGCGAAAAAAAGAACGATGAAGAAGAAGTTGTGGACGCGGACTATAAAGTAGAAGATGAAAAGGATAAAGGATAAAGGATTAAGAGTTAGAAGGAAGACTGTGGAGTTTTCTCCTTGGTTACCATTCCGAGCGAAAGAGCTGAAAGCGATTGAGTCGAGGAATCTGTATAAGCACAAGTAAGATCCCTCGGTTCGCTGACGCTCACTCGGGATGACAAATTTTATTTTCACGAATCACGAATTACGGATAAAAACCATGGCAAATGATTACTATGAACTTCTGGGAGTAGACAAAAGCGCTTCAGAGGCAGAGATAAAAAAAACTTACAGGAAACTTGCGGTAAAGTATCATCCGGATAAAAATCCTGGTAATAAAGAGGCAGAGGACAAGTTTAAAGAAATCTCCCATGCCTATGAAGTGTTAAGCAATCCCGATAAACGGCAGAAGTACGATCAGTTCGGAGAAAATGCTTTTCAGTACGGTAATGCCGGAGCCGGAGCCGGTGGCGGCGGATTCCATGATCCGTTCGATATTTTTCAGGATGTTTTCGGTGGAAATTTCGGTGACGTATTTGAAGGTATGTTCGGGTTTGGCGGCACCCGGCGAGGCGGACCTTCTCGGGGCAGGGATCTTGAATATTCTATAAGCTTATCCTTCCTTGAAGCAGTAAAGGGAACCGAGAAAAATACTAAGGTCAGAAAATATGATGTCTGCAGTGAATGCGGCGGAACCGGAGCGAAAAAAGGAACGCAGAAGATAACTTGCACGGCCTGCGGCGGAAGAGGACAGGTCAGCCAGTCAAGCGGGTTTTTTAGTATAGCTCGCACGTGTAACCAGTGCGGGGGAGCGGGTTTCGTGATCAAGGACCCATGCGTCGAGTGCGGCGGTATGGGGAGAAAAGAAGTTGTCAAAAAAATCCTGGTAACCGTGCTAGCCGGAGTCGATAACGGAACTAGACTAAGAATGGCGGGGGAAGGCGAAGCGGGTACTAATGGCGGTCCTTATGGAGATATGTATGTATCGATATCAGTGAAGGATCATAAATTTTTTACTAGACGAGGATATGAACTTTTATATGTTGCTCCGGTATCTTTTACCCAGCTCGTGTTTGGAGATGAAATAAAAGTTCCGGGGATAGAAGAGGACCTTAGTATGACAGTCCCTCCAGGGACGCAGACGGGTCAAATCTTTCGCATGAAAGGAAAAGGTGTCAAAAGATTGGGAGGAAGAGGGCATGGGGACGAGCTAGTTAAAGTAGAAGTTGTCATACCTACAGATCTCAATGCCGGTCAGAAAAAAATATTAAAGGAGTATGAAGCAAGTGTAGGAAAAGAAGCTCCTAAAGGTACTGATAAATTTTTTAGCAAAATAAAGAAGGTCTTTAAGTAGGGGCGGTTCGCGAACCGCCCTTACATTGTAGTTTTCAATTTACGGAGGGAAACAATGCCTACATATACATATGAATGTTCAGAATGCGGTCATGGGTTTGAACGGTTTCAGAGCATTACAGAGGGTTCTATAAAAGAATGTCCCGAATGTAAGGGAAAGGTAAAAAAACTGATCTCAACAGGTGCAGGATTTATATTTAAGGGGACCGGGTTCTATCAGACAGATTATAAGCCGTCTGGGGCGGCCGATGGTCCAAAACCTTGTGAGAAGACAGGCAAATGTCCGGGAACGTGCGGGTAAAGAATTAAGGATTGGGATTATTATGTTCAAATGGATCAAAGAGGATAAGCCTATTTTTGCTTGGGTACCGTCTATATTATGGGCTCTTATAATACTCATGTTCTCTACCCTACCTTTAGACGGAAAGTTTCCTCTACTAGTGGGAAATTTTGATAAATTAGCCCATTTTTGTGAGTATCTTGTGCTTTCGGCATTAATACTTAGGGGTTCTTATCGTACATGGGGTCATCCCATGGCTAAAAATATAGCATTTGCATTGATATCAGCTTGTGTATATGGTATTGTAATGGAACTGATACAGGCGTTTATACCTGGTAGGGAGATGGAGCTACAAGACATATTGTATAATTTATCCGGTGCTATTTTTGGAATAATGTTAGGAAGATTAATGTTATGGCAGAAGTAAGACCATTCAATGGACTTTTATATGACGGGAATAAAATAAACGGAGATTATTCGGCTGTTATAGCCCCTCCTTATGATGTTATCTCTGATGACATGAGAGATAAGCTTTATAATAGAAATGATTATAATATCGTTAGGCTTATTCTAGGTAAATCTTGTGAAACTAATGGAGCGCAAGACAATAAGTACACACGTGCCGGGAAACTCCTCACGGAATGGGAAAAAGAAGGCGTCATGGTCAGGGACAATGAAAAGTCCTTTTATGTATATGTTCAAGAATATAAGTATGACGGGAAAACCTTGAGACGGATAGGGTTCGTAGGTCTCATGGAAATAAGTGATGACGTACTTCCCCATGAGTACACTCTAGCAAAACCCAAAAAAGATAGAATGAACCTCATAAAAGAGGTTAAAGGGAACCTTAGCCCCATTTTTTCTCTATATCCGGACAAAGAAGGCAGCATAAGGTCTATTCTTGAAAAAGGTATAGAGGGTAAAAAGCCTATTCTTGACATAGCAGAAGATGGAGTTCGTCATATTTTTTGGAAGTTTTCTGATGAAAAAGCGGTTAATGATATTTCCTCTCAGATGAACGGAAAGAAGACTTTTATAGCTGACGGGCACCACAGGTATGAAGTTGCTAGATCATACAGAGATATGTTCAGGGAGCAAGAAGGGTACAAAGGTGAAGCAGATCATATAATGATGTATTTTACCGAGTTGGACGATATAGATAATTTGACTGTTGTAGCTACGCACCGCGTTGTTAAAAAAATGCCAAATACGGGTAATGATGATCTTATTAAGCCCTTAGGAAAGTATTTTGATATAGAGCTATGTGAAAACCTTGATGAACTTGAAAAGTGTCTTAAAAGGGACAAAAGTAGTGATAACGTTTTCGGGTTCCTGAATGATAACAAATATTTTTTCCTCATGCCAAAAGATGAGAAAGCTCTAGTATCCCTCATAAAAGAGAATAAGTCCGAGGAATGGAAAAAAATGGATGTAAGCGTGCTCCATGCCGCTATCTTTGACGTTATATTATCAGTGGATTGCGGGGAAGGAAACCTTACCTACGTCAAAACACCGGAAGAAGCGGAGTCTTTAGTAAAGTCAGGAACTCATCAGTCAGCATTTCTGTTGAATCCAACACGTGTAGAACAGCTTAAAGCTGTAGCTGAACTAGGGGAAATGATGCCCCAAAAATCTACTTATTTTTATCCGAAGTTGCTTAGTGGACTAGTGATAAATAAATTTAATTAAGTTCGTAGCGAGTAGTTCGTAGCCGGTAGAGTTAGATATGTAATTATGAACTATGGATCACAAGCTATCTTTGAGGCATACAAGGACGAATTAAATGGCATTTTTCTCAAAAAAACCTATATTTTCCAAAACCAATAAAAATAAAAAGAAAGATATTCCCAGCGGACTGTGGACAAAGTGTCCGGACTGCGGGGAATTACTTTACAATAAAGCTCTTTCGGATAATATGAGCGTATGTCCGAAATGCGATTATCATTTTAGAATTGGCGCGTATGAACGTATTAAGCTCACGGTTGATAAAGGGTCTTTCAAAGAGATAGATAAAAACATGATCAGCCAGGATCCTTTAAAATTCAAGGGACCTACCGACTATCCTACCAAAATTAAAAAAGATCAAAAAAGCACGGGACTAAAGGATGCTGTTGTAGCGGGGGAAGCCGAAATCAACGGAAAACGTGTGGCTATGGCCGCAACTGATTCGCGATTTATTATGGGATCTATGGGATCTGTAGTGGGCGAAAAGATAACGAGATTAATCGAGTATGCGGATAAAGAAAAAATACCTTTAGTGATAATTTCAGGTTCAGGAGGGGGAGCCAGAATGTATGAGGGGCTTCTTTCTCTGATGCAGATGGCCAAAACTAGCGCGGCCCTTAACAAACTTAATCAAAGAGGTGGTCTTTTTATCTCCGTCCTTACTAATCCCACTATGGCCGGGGTAATGGCGAGCTTTGCTTCGTTAGGTGATATTATAATGGCCGAACCTAAAGCGCTTATAGGGTTTACCGGACCAAGAGTAATAAAACAGACCATTAAACAAGATCTTCCCGAAGGATTTCAGAGTTCTGAATTCCTTATGGAACATGGTCTTATAGATATGATTACCCATCGTAAGAACATGAAAGAAACTCTTTTTAATCTCATGGAATATATGAGCTCAGAAAAAAAACAAATTGTAAATTAGGATAATTAAAGGCAGTAAATATGGCGCAAGTTAGCCTCAAAGATGTTGTGAAAGTTTTCCCGGGCGGAATTGTTGCTGTCGACGAGGTAAGTTTCGGTGTCGAGAACAAAGAGTTTTTGGTTCTAGTAGGACCGTCAGGATGCGGTAAATCCACTACACTTAGACTTATAGCGGGACTTGAGACCCTTTCAGAAGGGGACATCTATATCGGTGACCGTAAAGTCAATTTTATCCCCCCCAAAGATAGAGACATAGCCATGGTATTTCAGAATTATGCGCTATACCCCCATATGTCCGTTTATGAGAATATGGCCTTCGGATTGAAACTTAGAAAATACCCTAAAGAGGAGATAGATTCGAGAGTTAAGGAAGCCGCGGGAATATTAGGCCTGGAATCTTTGTTTAGCAGAAAACCCAGAGAACTTTCGGGAGGACAGCGTCAACGTGTAGCGGTAGGAAGGGCGATAGTGCGTAAGCCTTTAGTGTTTCTCTTTGACGAACCTTTGAGTAATTTAGATGCCAAGTCAAGGGTCCAGATGAGGACTGAGCTGCATAGGCTTCATATAAGACTTCAGGCTACTATGATATATGTAACGCATGACCAAACAGAAGCTATGACGCTGGGCGACAGGATAGCCGTTATGAAGGACGGTATTATTCAACAGATAGATGTCCCTACCAAAGTCTATGATTTTCCCGTGAACAAATTTGTAGCGAGTTTTATCGGATCTCCTCCCATGAATTTTATGGAAGGGAAAATAGTTAAAAAAGAGAAAAAGCTTTATTTTGATGAAGGTAATTTTCGTGTCCGCGTACTAGAGGATATGTATGAGGTTCTTGAGGAGTATGTAGATAGACGCGTGATCATGGGCGTGAGAAGTGAGAATATCTATGATAAGATTTTCGTATCTGGAGCGCCTCCCGAGAATATTGTTACAATGACATGTGAAGTTGTCGAACATCTCGGATCAGAGGTATATATACATCTTAACACGGGGAAGAATGTTATTGTTGCCAAAGTGTCAGGGGACACTAATCCCCGGATAAATCGGGATATAGACGTTGTTTTTGATATGAGCAAAATACACTTTTTTGATAAAACCACAGAAAAAACCATAGTATAGGCTTTCTTATGGCCACTTTTATGACTCCTTTCACTAGAAGGAATCTCTTAATAGCTTTTTCGGTTATCCTTTTCGCTGCGCTATTGTATTGCCTGAATAAAGTAGTTCCCTTTATGGGAAACTATGTCCAACATCTGGAATTCATCGTCATAAGTCTCATGATCATGATGAGTGTGGTAGTAATGCTGTTTTGGAGTCTGACCGGAGTGTTCGGCGGGCTGCTTTCCTTTCTTGTTACCATGATATTCCTCTACCGATACCTGTCAGATTTTAATCCCTACTACTACAGCGTCTTGATAATGGCCTTTTTCTTAAGCAGTTCGATCGGATATTATGTTTCAAGAAAGACGGGTCTATCCATACAAAAATGTACTGTTAAAAAAGAAAAGATGCAGGAAGATATTAATCTTATCACGAACCATAAAAAGAATAGAAGCGCCGAGATATCAGCTATGGGGGAAAAGATAGTCAGTTTGCTTAA
>JAVCDB010000027.1 GCA_030765205.1 Candidatus Aadella gelida
ATGGATTAATTTAGCTGCCTGAATTTTCTCTTGTTCCTCCACTACTTCTCTCCTTCTATTAGTTAACATTGCTACACATTATACAATATTTGATAGAATCTTAATTTCTATATCTTCTTGCTATAACTCCTTCATCCCAAACCATTTATCTTCCTCAGCAGCCCCAAAATCATCCCTACGTACTGGGATATACGGCCAGCCGAAAGTCCTGATATGGACTTTCCGGGCGATTTTTTTCATCCCCCGACGTCCCTGGGGACTTCTGGAGGTCGTAAGTCTTTTGTTTTTCTTTATTTGGCATTTTTCTCTTTCCTCTGAGAGCAAAAATTAAATGGGGCAAAAAAATTCTTTCGAGATTTCCGGCTCTTCTCTGGAGCGATTTTGATGTTTTTAAAAAGCAACCCCAACATAAGCTTTTTAGTTCCCTGATCCATAGTTTTCTTGTTAGGATTATAGCCATCCAAAAACTCGTTTACTCTGTCCAAATAAGCCTTTGAGCGTTCCCTTTCAAGTTCTTTGAGCTCTTTGAGAGCAATAATTTTCTTAAGCTCTTCTTCATCCTTTCTCAGCTCTTCGGTTTTTTGTTTATAAAGATCATTACTAAACAGATTTTCCAAATAGGCATCAGCCAGTTTCGACTGCTTCTTTAGATTGTTTCCAAGCTTGTTTTTGACTTCTTTTATGTCCTTGTGCCCCCATTCGTTATTGCGAGGCCCCGAAGGGGCCGAAGCAAAGGATTCAAGATATTCCTTCTGTACTTCAAGAGAATATCCTTCTTTTGCTTGGTTTTCGGTTGATACTCGGATATAAATTGCGATGCTCAGTCTTTTATTTATTTTTAATAGCCGTATCTTATTTTAATCCCTTTATTAAGCTCTCTATCGTATCAACAAAATCTATCGCGTTTCTATAAATCTTTTCTGCGTCTTTTTGTGCAATAACTGAGTCAGCCTTATACTGTGCTGTATTTCTTTTAAAACAAAATGATATTCCAAACCCTCGATAAGGCTTTCATGGCTTTGAACTTTTATTCCTATCGCGGCCAATGCAGCTGTTGCCGCATGAAACATCGCATAATATCCGCAGCTTATAGTCCAATCATAACCGATATAATCAGCACTTACTTTTAGTCTTTTCTTGCTCTCTTTATCTCTTGAAATCTCCATAAGCAAGGAACCTGTTTCAATATTATGCCTTGCTTTATCAACATGATATTTTACTAAAGCTGTAATCGTGGGGTCTGCCTTTAAATCGCCGTTATCAAAATATCCCTTTACTTTGATTTTTAGCATCTCTGTCTTCAAGTCGCTCATTTTATTACCTCCAATATCAGTTCCCAAAA
Organism: Candidatus Aadella gelida; assembly: GCA_030765205.1. Classification (GTDB taxonomy): domain Bacteria; phylum Omnitrophota; class Gorgyraeia; order Tantalellales; family Tantalellaceae; genus Aadella; species Aadella gelida. The sequence continues at coordinate 1,343 of JAVCDB010000027.1, forward strand.
TTTCTCCGCGCCAAACAATATTATTTTATTCTTTAAAATCTCTTTAGCTACATTATGCTCTTTGTCTTTCAACATTGTTAATAAATTCTTTGGCTCAGAAATAATGGGATTGATTTCAACGCCAAAGCCTTTTGACAAGGCAACACATTCCATATCAATAATGTCATCATACTTATTTTTTGAAGGAACCAGAATGAAAAGATCTATATCACTTTTTTTGAAGTCAGTACCTTTGGCTAAAGACCCAAATAAAATAACAGACAATAGATTAAAATCTGTCTTTTTAGGTAGTACTGAAAGAAGCTTTTCAACAACAAAAAAAATCTTATCCCTTTTCTTTAGAAAATCGTCGGCTATCTGATTTGATATTTTAACAAAGCTTGTCTTTACATCAGGATTGCTGTAGTTGGGTTTGCAATATTTACGGTTTGTGCGCTGATTTACAATTAAAATACCTCTACCTTCCAGCTCTTCGACTTGTCTGTGGACATAACTGTAGGAAATATTTGTCTTAGTAGCTAACTCATTGATTGTAAACTCAGAATATACGTCGTTGTAGAACAACTTTATTATTTTATCTTGCATTAAAACCTCCACTATCACTTTTGGTGATAATATTATCACTACAACTGATATATGTCAAGCTAAATCTATAAGGTGAAAATAGGTAGGACATATTCCGGTTAGGTGTAGGAAAGAACCATCGTATGTCAATCTTAATAACTAAAAGTTGACATCTGTCGAGTAGATGTCAACTTTTAGTTCAATTATTGAAATTATGGAAATTGAGACTTATTTTGACCTAACCCCTTCACTCTAAATCACTTATCTTACTCAACAGCCCCAAAACCGCGAAAGTTAACCTTTTTCTTTGTTTTAAAACCTTACTTAAAAAACAAAAAACCAGGTACCTTTAAGACGCCTATCAGACTGGTTTCCTTTAAATTCCCGCTTTTTTAAAAGTGTTTTTGACAAATTCAAGATACTCAAGGCTATCCTTCTCTCCCACAAAGAAACCGCCGTCATAAAGATTAACATTGCGCTCCTGTCTCATCTTATTCCCAAGCACAAGAATATCTTCATTCTTAAGCAATCGGCTGCGTATTCCGGAACTTGGCTTAGTTTCTCCAATATCTTAATATGATGGCCGGCTGTACTTCTTACTTTATATCCCTTTTTAGCAATCAGCATAATACCCAGTTTGATTAAAGCGTCATAGGTGAATTTAAAAACAACATCGGATATGTTCGTACTTTCAGCTATCTTAAGATCACGCTGAGCGGACATTAAGAATTGGTCAATCTGTTTTTCTTTAAATGTCAGTTTTTGAAAGTGTTGACTCTCAAAATTGATCATATAAGCCTTATAATTTTAGTTTTAAAGACACTGTTTATAAACGGATCTTTATCTTTTTTCTTCTTCTCGAATTCTTTTGGGCTCAGATTCATTACATTAAATTCCCGGCCTGTATCTTTCTGTAATTTAGCAACAACTCTCTGCAACTCCAAAACAGAATGCGTGCCAATAGCCAAAAGATCGATATCACTTGAAGAATCCATCTTATTGCTTGCGTATGAACCAAATAAATATGCCTCTTTAAGCCCTTTGATATTGCCTGTCATATCTTTAAGTCTTTTTTTTATACCATACGTCTTTAAGAAAATCTGACGGTAATGCTCTAAAACAGGATTATCCTTTGCAAGGAAGAAGTATCTTTGTTTTCCACGGAATTCACTCTTAAAGAGACCTGCTTTTTCTAGCTCTTTAAGTTTGGTTTCCGTATTCTTTGGATCGAGATCTAAAATCCTTGCCAACTCATTAATGTAGGCTTGAGCATCGGGATTAAGGAAATAGTAATCCAGTAATTTTATTGTAACTTTTGAACGCAAAGATATCATTTTTTCACCATGGTTATGGTAATAAATTACCATAATTATTCATTTTGTCAAGGAAATTACGCGAAATAAAAACTCACATGACATCGGTTTTTGAAATGTCAATTCTATTCAATAAAAGTTGACATCTGTCGAGTAGATGTCAACTATAAATTCAATTATTGAAATTATGGAAATTGAGACTTATTTTGACCTAACCCCTTCACTCTAAATCACTTATCTTCCTCAATAGCCCCAAAATCATCCCTACGTACTTGGACATACGTCCATCCGAATGTTCTAATGTAGACACTGGGTTTTGTTTTCATAACTTATTTATTTTCTTATTGTTATGCAAAGCGCTTGGTCCCTATAGTTCATCTGATCTGACATTCTAACCATGTTAGAATGTCAATTTTAATGCATCTATAGTGTCTCTATCGATTATTTCCATCTTCCCTTTTTTTATCATTCTCTTCATTGATTACAGGATTTATCATATTGTCCTTGTTTTTTTAGAAAAGTAAACTTCCACGGGCTTACGCACGGGGAATTACGAAACCCTACATTTACCGCTGCTGCCTATTTTTCAATATCCATTTCTCCCAGAAAGGATCCTCGATTTTTAGGTCTCCCCCATTCTTCTTCACTAGCGTACCGGCAGTGGTTAATTTGCCTACAACGCTACCGGAAGTACTGGCTGATTTAATCCCGTATTTCTTTATGAATTCCTGCGATGTAGGATTATGATCACCGGAAACTATGCCTATAATGACCTTTCTTTCCGTGTTGGTCAAAGTATTCCACCATCTTGAATAATCCGCGTGGTGTTCTGTTACGATCTGGTCAACAGCTTTGTCTATTACGCTTTTAAAAAGTGTCTTTTTCTCATTTAGAATATAGATCTCATGGCATAACTGCTGTGTATAATAAGGATGACAATCCGTAAACTCCAAGATGTCATCTATGACTTTTGAAGCGTCTATTTTCTGTGAGGCGAATCTTTTTATAATAAATTCGGAAAATTCCGGCAGATCTATCTTATTTAACGTAATATGCCTGCCGAATTTGTAAAAAGGGTTCTTTTTGTTTTGAAAAATTTCCCGTATCATACTCTCCTGGCTTCCTATAAAAATGTACGTTATGTTCTGGTGGTATTGAAAAATTCCGCGCATCTTTCTCTCAAGCATCGGCGAGATCCTGCGAATCTCCTGAAATTCATCAAACACAACTACAAACCGCTGTTTTATGTTTCTGGCAATAGTTTCGGGGAGCTGAAGACTGTCTAAAAGAAGCGTTGAAATATTTCTGCTTTCCATATTAAAAGAAACTGATACATCATTCGTCTCCGGCTGCATCTGTATATACGGCTGTATTTTCAGGCTCTTCAGATAATGTTTTATTTTTTCAAATTTGTTCAGCGATAAAGCATTCCTGACGTAATAATTAGCCATGTCCACTTCACCCGCGATGAGTTCCATATTCATTTTGAACCATTTAACCCCACTGATTTTCATCGCCTCATCCACCAAACTGGTTTTACCATACCGGCGTGGGCTCATGAGTACAATATGCTGACCAGCTTTTATTTCAGAAACTATCTCTTTTATTTCTTTTTTTCGGTTAGTAAAGTATTCACCTGTCACAACATTTCCAAATTTAAACGGATTCATCTGAAAACCTCCCTTTCTTCATTACGATAAGTAACGTTACGAAGAATATCGTAATATATGCAGGTGTTTTTGTCAAGGTTATATCGGCCTACGGAAGCTATAAACTAAGTGATCAGGGCAAACGAAAGAATGAAGCCGGACACGGTAACGAATAACCACTCCCTCGACTATGCTCCCCTCGGCAAGCTCGGGACTTTGCGGGACAAGCAAGCGAGCGGCCAAGCGAGCGATGTAGTGAACCTGAGCCCCAGCGAGGGTGAACGGCTAAACGGCACATCAGGAGCCCGCCCCAGCGGGCGGTCGAGGAGTCACAACCTTACGATTTCAAGTCAAATGCGCTCAAAAAGAAGGATTCGAGGATCTTGTAGAGAGCTAACCAAGGGTCAGCCGAAAGTTCTAATATAGACTTTTTTCTCTTTTTCCATTCTCTTCCCTTTTCTTCTCTTTGGAAATTATCAATTCACCATTAATTCCGCCAAATGTATAAACGTTAACTTAGTCTCAATTTGGTCACTACTTAGTCCCTTCGTTAGATAATGACGTTCCGTTTGCCTTAATTGACTCGGCCTTTTTCTCTTCCCTCTTAAACGCTGAAACAGCAGAAGTGATCTCTTTAAATGAAACCGGATAATAGTTCCACACCTCAACTGACAGATTCATGATCAGGGACTTATCGTTCAGACGCCTGACTTTGTAATGCTGATGCACATGCCCGCAGAAGTTAAGCGGCACGTCAGGATCAGCGTTTTCCGGCCGGTGCGTCATGCATATATCCTTTGAACCGTAATGAATATACATCTTTGTGATGATCGTCTTAAGACTGTTGTTCTTGTCGTGATTCCCTTTGATAAAAATGAATTTACCGTTGAGTTTCCTCTCAAATTCACGATATCGTTCCTCTCCGCCTTCTTTCCCGCCTTTAAAAATAAAGTCGCCAAGAAAGAATACCGTATCCTCAGGTTTCACCCGCTCGTTATGTTTACGGATAATCACCTTGTTCATTTCCTCAACCGTCTCAAACGGCCGATTGCAATATCTTATGATATTGGCATGCGAAAAGTGATAGTCCGATGTCCACCAGTAGTTCATTGTTTTATCCTGTTCCCATTTGTCTTTTCTATTTCGGACACTATATCGGACATTTCAGCCCTATTTCGGACATTTGTTGGGATCCTTCAGTCGGCTTGGTTCGACTTCACTCACCACAGGTCGCCTTCCTCAGGATGACGCCGCTCGGGATTACTCCACCAATGCCGAGGCTAGCGACATCATCGACTTACTATAACTCGGCCATCGGTCATCTGAATGTTCGGATGTAGACACTGGGTTTTGTTTTCATAACTTCCTTATCGTGAGCAAACCGTGCGAGCCAAACCATAACCCGATGTCCACCAGTAGTTCATTGTTTTATCCTGTTCCCATTTTAAATTTTCCTATATCTTGTACTCCTACCAAGGCCTATGCGTTCAATTTTTTTAAGCCTAATCAACTTGCCCAATACCTGAGCTACTGTTGGTAACACTACTTTGGCGTTTTGCGATATATCCTTCGGCGACGCTTCGTCGACCGTTTGCAAATATTCCCAAACAGCTATTTGTTTAGGCGACAACAATTTATCGATATTCTCTTTAGACAAAAGTTCAACAGCCAGTTTCGATTGTTTATAAACCACTGAAAGAAAGAAATCCAGCCATGGAACAATGTTGGGTTTCGGCTTATCTAATGTTTTCTGGCTTTTTCGTAACGCCATATAGTAATCAGCTTTATTATCTTCAACTAGTTTTTCATGAGAAACATATGGCATGTACTGATAACCGGCTTGCAATAAAAGCAAATTTGTAAGAACACGAGAAATACGCCCATTTCCATCCTGA
>JAVCDB010000011.1 GCA_030765205.1 Candidatus Aadella gelida
GCGGTTTTCTTTTCTTGTCGCTACTCTTCTCCGGCGCAACCTGCCCGTAAACCGCTTCTTTCTTATCGGTTACTTTAACCTTTCCCTTTTTGACAGCAAAAGCTGTCTTCTTTTCCTCTTCCTTCTGTCCATAATGCTTATCATACTGCCGCCGCACCACAGGTCCCGCCGCTGAAATAGTGTTAGAAGGGTTTTTAATTAAGTGTACTGTAACAAAAAACACTACTTCAGTTTTATCAATATTATCTTTTTCATATTTTACCGCACCGCCAAGAACCGGTATCCACCCGAGAAGATCCCCCAAAAGAGGAAGTTTATGATTTTCCTTGGTAGTTGTCTCTGTTATCAGCCCCCCGATAAAAATTGTCTGGCCATCTTTTACGAGCACCTGAGTATCCGCTTCTCGTGAATTGTATTGCATAGCAACCGTCGTATTAGCACCGTCTTCCATGGCAAGTTCTGAAAATATTGGATTGCTTGATACTTGCGGTGCTAAGTTTACCATGATCTCATCTTTATCATTAACATGAGGTGTTACTTCAAGAATAACACCCACTTCCCTGGGTTCGTCTTCAAATGAAACCGAAACCACATTCGCTGTATCCGTTGCAGCCAGACTTTTCTGCAAAAACACGTTGGTAACAACCTTGATAGACGCGGTCTGATTGTTTAACGTGGTAATACGAGGACTTGAAATTATATTTGTATCGTCTCTCTCATCAAGAAGCTCTAAAGTAGCTTGAAACTGGCTAAAATCCAACGTACCGTACGAGAATATAGAACTATCCGTTTGCACGGAGGTAGGATCTGGGGTAATATTTCCGTCAATAGACGGAAACATTGTCGAAGAAGTAAGCGTATTGCCTGTATCGCCAACAACTTCAATGGCAGTTTGGGGATAATAGTCTCCCTGCCCTCCTCCTCGAAGAAAAGGAAGTTGTCCATTGGGTCCAAATGGGAACGTTATCGGCCTTCTAGCGCCAGCGGCAGTTATAACCGCATTCCAGTCCACACCAAACTGATCATTCCTATCAAGAGTTATTTCTATTATCTTAGCCTCAAGCATTATCTGCGGGGTTTCAATATCGATTTTCGAGAGCATCTCTCTTACCGTGCCGACCCTTGAAGGTATGGCGGTTACTATAATAGAATTTGAATCCGCGGAATATGTGGCTTTTTCACCTGCCGGTGCTAAAATAGCTCTAACGGACTCTAAAAGTTTGGTGATATTATCGGTTCTTTCAGATACCGCTAATTCTTTTTCTCTCTCTACAAGTTCTCTGTCCTGAATAATATAATTAAGAGGAATAACCACTGTAATAGGTTCTTCTGTCTGGAGAACATCTTTAGGTATGACCCTGATTATTCCGGCTTCCTCGTCGCTGGAGTATACATACCCGTAGTTTCTAGTAACTATATCAAGCGCAACTACCCAGGGTTTATCCCTAAGCCTCATTGTTACGACACCATCCACTCCGGGCGACGGTATTATGTCTACCCCGCTGACTTCAGACAGATAATGTAACACGGTCTTGATATCAACATCCTTGAAATTCACGCTTACATTACCCGGTGAAGGAAGAGCTTTGTTTATTTCATCCCCCGGGGCAACAACATTCGCTTGCCCGTAAAGATCTACCGGCAGCATTGTCGTGACCACAAGAACTATGACCGCGAAGATGATAGATCCGTTCTTTTTCACGTTAATTTTCATCAATTCCTCCTATTCATTAGGGTTCAGGATCATCTATACCCTACACCCTCTACCCTACACCTTTTTTTATTCATACAATTTTATTTCATGACTCTGGTCCTCTATTCTGATGACCACAGCATTTTCTCTGATAGCTTCTATTTTCGTATGCTCCGTACTATCCCCTTCTTTCATGACTTCACCGTTAATTATAGCGCTGAATTTCCCATCCGCATTCATCACTATGCCCTGCAAGCTCACATCATTAACTGACATTATTGTCCCATTACCGGAAGATATATCCGTACTTACTCCGACTAAAGGAACGAATGGATCGCGCTGACCTTGAGTATTGTACTCGTCTCCGAAAAGAGATGAGGGAATACCTAAACAGAGGCCTTGCACTGCAAGAAAAATAGCAATTATCATTTTTATCTTTTTCATATTATCCCGAAACATAGGTCTTCAAAGTCAGGTTAACATCATGTCTTCTGGGAGAAGCTTCATTAGACTGTATCCTGAGATCTTCAATTGAAATAAACCTGCTTCCCTCCTCAAGATTGCTTATAAACTGTCCCAACTGATGGTATCCGCTTTCCGCGGTTATTGTGATCGGCATTTCCTTATAGTACCCTTTGGCATCCCTGTCATCCGACTCCTTAAGATCCAACGGCGTGATACTCAATATTTTAACCCCTGACACTTTGGCTATGGAAGCAAGCCCCTCCAAAAGTTCCGGGATCTCCTTCTGGTCGGGAAGACCTCCCGAATAACCCTCAAGTTCAGTATTTAAACTGTCCAATTTTTCTGTCATACTTTCTATCCGGTTCACTCTGTCTGTCACCGAATCTATCTGTTCCTTCAGCACTGCCACTTCACTTTTTTTCTTGAGGAAATTTCTCGTTCCCGGAATAACTACAAGCAGAGCGTACAAAAGAACGGCTATAACAGCTCCACCTCTTTTTATGTTAGCCCGAACAGCCTCATTCTCCAAAAGATCCTTTATGCTATCAATATTTATCTTTTCCATTAAGCTGCTATTTCCTTTTTCCAGTTTTCGTTATTCCTGATTTAGGATTCCCCGGTTCCGAAGATTTAAGTTTACAGTTGAGGATGAATCTCATTACCTCTTTTCCATCCACTTCCCTGGTTCTCATGTTCTGAAGTTCTATCTCGCTGAAATAAGCGGAAAATTCCTGATTATTTTTAAGGCTGGTTATAAATTTCGCTACGACTGACGTCGCCTCCTGGCTGTTTCCTAATGCATACCCGGTAATATTTATCGCAACAGGTACCTTTTCGGATATCTGTTTTCCTTTTGTCTTCTCGGGTCTACTGAACTTTAGTTCAAGTTCCGCGAGCCATATCTTGGGTATAACCGCTTCATTGAGCCCATTCAAAAGTCTGGTCCAATCGAACCCAAATTCTGTTATCCCCCTGATGGCTTTAAGCTTTTTCGCCAACTCTCCCCTATCTCTGACAAGTTTACCCGTCAACTCCCTTTGGGGCCCCATCTCGTCCCATTGAACGCTATACTCACGTAATCTAACCTGGTTACGAGCATTAAAGAAGAGGATCACACCGTGCAGAACGATCAAGATCGATAGAACAATAACAGAGATACGTATCACAGGAATATCGTTCACCTGTACGGGAACCTTTTTCTTCTTTTGCATCTCCTTCGGCAATAAATTCAGTTCTATCATTTTATGTTTCAAACTATTTACTCCAAATTCCTTTTTAAAAAGGTCAGCAAGTTAATCCCTTAGCGCCAACCCTATTGCAACAGCCAACTGTGAAGAAACCGAGGATATATCGTCTTCTGAAATAGTATCTGCCAATTTTATTTGCCCTATGGGATCCCATTTTTTAATATCCAGTCCAATTTCCTCTCTAAACAGTTCTATTACATTTTTTTGAGATACGATCCCTCCTGTGCAGTATATCTTATCTACCCTTTTATTGTAGCGGTTCTCAAAATATCCAAATGAAAGATGAAGTTCCTTGACCAGTTCTTTTGTAACATGACCCATAACCCTTTTAATATCTTCCTCGCTGCCTTCTTTCTGATCCATTATGTATTCTTCAACATCTTCTTCCGCGATAGACAATTCTTTGGATATCATATCCGCTATCTTTTTCCCTCCCACCTGTATTTGCCTCATAAAACAAGGGTTCCCTCCGAAAAAGACCAGAACATCAGTTTGAGAATGCCCAATGTTAATAAACGCGGAAACTTCTTCATCGGGTAGCTCATGTGACCAAGAAAAAGCATTGAATGCAGCAAAGGAAGCAATATCCATCACCCTTATCTTTATCCCGATTTCCTTAAGCATATTTATTTGGCTATCAACAAATTCTCTTTTAGCCGCGGCCAAGAGCACTTTCATCTGGCCATTTTCTTGAGCATCCCCGAGTATTATCGAGTCTAAGATTACTTCGTTAACATTAAACGGAATATATTTTTCCGCCTCATAAACCAACGCATTTTCCAGCTGATCCTTTTTCATTTTAGGGAGATTTATGAAACGTACTATCACATCCGGTCCTGATAATGACAGATTCACTTCATCAGGAAAGAGGGATACCTCTTTAAGGCTCTCTTTTACTATATCTTTGATTTGAGAGATATCAGACTTTGGTGGGATTTTTTTTATATTGTAGGCACGCAACGTCTCTTCATCTGGCCTTTTTCCCAGAGAAACTAACTTGACGGAATAGCTTCCTATATCCAATCCTACTGTATCACAAACTGTTTTCTTGTTTTTTCCCATTATGTGGAAGATTTTTGTATCTATCTATAACAAAAGATTATATATAATAATAATATATGGCATCAGGAAGAGATTATCATACCATAATGGTCTTGTCAAGTAATGCTAATGGCAAATGTTTTACTATTAGCTCAAGCTGTGTCCTTCCACAGTACAGGTAGATTGAGTATTAGTGTCCCCAAGATCGCAGGCGCCTCCTGACGGACAGGAAGGCTCGCTGCTAAGGTAGTCCGGGACTAGATCGCTCCAGCTAGGAGTCCCTATCGCACCGGTTCCGGATTCCATTGCCCATATCTCCTTCGCGTTATCTATACCTTTAAGATTGGATATACAGGCATACAGATGCGTTCTTTGACGGGATTTCGTAAAATTAGGAATGGCTACGACAAGTAGCACGCCCATAATGGATACTACTATCATGATCTCAACTAAAGTAAAACCTTTTCTGTTCAATTTTCTCCTTTCCTTCTTTTCTCTGAAGTATACCGGTATTTTGGGGGAATCAAACAATATCCTACATAAATTAAAAAATAGGGACGTCACTCCTAAGAGTGGCATCCCTATTTTTTAAGATTCCAAACACTTGACCATTAACTAAGCGCATGAACCGGAGCCGCATTATCGCATGTTGGTCTTGCCCCTGTTATAACATATGCTCCACCCGCCGGACATGACGGTGTAGCCTTCAGATAGTCAGGA
>JAVCDB010000103.1 GCA_030765205.1 Candidatus Aadella gelida
CATCTTTTTTATATGTTCCAGAAGTTCTATCCCGTTCATCTCGGGCATCTTATAATCAACCACTATAAGGTCGTAATTTGTCTCTTTGATCTTATCAAGTGCGTCAAGGGGGCTTATAGTATATTCTACTTCAAACTGTGTATCCAACTTGAGCACGTCCTTTAAAGTCGAACACATATCCTTATCGTCATCTATAAGAAGTATTTTTTTTGTCATTTTTTATTTTTTGAAGATGGTAGTTTTATTATAAAACAAGAGCCGCTTTGGCTTGTTTCTTCCAGATATAATTGCCCGTTATTTGCTTCAATTATGGATCTTGATATAGGCAGTCCCAATCCTGTGCCGGTTATATTCGAGCTGTAGAATAGATTGAAGATCTTATTACGAACACTTCCTGCTATTCCAGGTCCCGTATCCACGAGACGTATAGTTATAGTTCTATTGTTATCGGAAGGTCCTACGGAAATAGTGAGCTTACCTTCATTATTCATGGCCTGTATCGAATTGAGCATAAGGTTACGGAGTACGCTATAAAGCTGCCTATAATCCATAAATACGGTAAGAAGATACTTATCGGAAAAAGTTACCTTAGTTTGGATCTTTTCAGAGAGGTCAAGATCATGAAGGACCTCTTCCATGCATTCCTTTAGGGAAATGGGAGCAGCTATCTCTGCTTTAATGCGGGAGTAACTTAATATGCTCTCAAGTATGTTGCTGCATAACTTAACTTTGTCTTCAAGAACGGTGAGACGTTTCTTAAAAATATCTTTATCTTCGGCGCCTTCGGCTTCCAGTAGATATATAGAGTTATGTATTATACTGAGCGGGGTTCTTAATTCATGCGCTATCTGGCCTGAAAGCTTGCCTAGTACGGCCAGTTTATCTTTTTCGACCATTTTCTGGTGCATATCCTTTATCTGCTGCGTTTTTATTTTTATAGTCGCGTTCAGAAAGATCACCCATAAAACACCGGCGATCAGAAGCATTAATCCGCTCAAGAGTGCTGTTGACACTATAACTATCTTCCAGGGAAAATGACGTGAATTCGGGATGCCAAGCCAACGCCGCCTGAGTATTTCTAAAGTGTCGGTTTCTTTTATAAGTTCTATACCACTGTTAAGTATTGCAAGCAGATCTTCGTTGTCGGGTTTTACGGAAAAAGTGTATTTGTAAGGCGTGGAGATAGTCCCCTGTACCATTTTGATATCATCGATCCTGTATTTGCTGATGTAATAAAGTGCAGTATTCCGCTCGACTATGATCGCCGTAACATCTCTGTTCTGAAGTTTTTCTAATGCCTCAAGTATAGAGCCTGTTTTAACGAATTTTATGCTTTTATGCTTATCAACATTCGAAACTATCGGGCTCCATCTGCGTACTGCTACGACTGCTCCTTCCAGCGAGCTTAAGGAATTAACATGATAGTTGTCCATGTTAACAAATATCGAAAAATTTAATTCATGTATTGGAACAGAAAAAGACATGAATTTCTTACTTTTTTCGTCAAAGGGAGCGCCTATAAGAACATCAATTTTACCTGTTCTGAGACCGGATAAGCATTTATCCCAAGGCATAAGCTTTATTCTTATATCAAGATCCGATTCCGAAGCTATCAGTTTGGTGATATCTACGAAGAATCCCGTGGGAGAGCTATCTGCAAGGTATGAGTATGGAGGAAATTTATCATTTCCGGCAAAAGTAATAGTCTTATTTTTTTCTGAAGCGGTTGAAACTGGGTTGGGCCAGCAGACTAGCAATACGAGTAGTACCGGAAGGACCGCAGAAAGTCCTATTCCGATTTTTTTTGCGTAGACTTTATTAAAAGTAATCCGCAATGATATTATTTTTGTATATATGCGTATCAAAATGTTCGCATCCTCTCTTATGTGAATAATTATATCCCCGGGGACAGCTATATGCAAGAGTGCATTTACAATTTATCACATATCCAGGGCTTGAGGTTCTATATCTGCCATAATTAAGTATGGTATACCCGCAAATTTTAGAGTATAATTATGCCGTGGACGATATAGTTCGATACAGTCTAGGAGTTTTTTTGAACGCTCCGATTGCTCATCCTGAGGAGCGAAACGACGCCTGCCTGCCGGCAGGCAGGAAGGATCCATATGATATCGATCGATGCAGTCAAGGCTGTATATCATAAGTCACTAAAATTAAAACCTCACGAGAGATGTTTGATCGTTACCGATACCATTAAGGAGCCCATGGGCCGCGTATTCTATGAATATGCATGCGGGATAACTGACCGGGCTCATATAGAGGTTATGTCTCCTACGAAAGAGCATGCCGCAGAACCCTCCGATGAGGCAGCTAAAACGATGCTAGAGCATGATGTTGAAATACTAATAACAGAAAAATCACTTACACATACACTGGCCAGACGTCAAGCTACAGCTAAAGGGGCCAGGATTGCTACGATGCCTTCTATTACAGAAGAGATCATAAACCGGTGTATGGATATCGATTATGAGAAGCTTAAAGAACAGTCTAATTGGCTTCATGGTATACTGAAAAAAACTTCAGAAGTACGTATTGTTACAGAAAAAGGAACAGATATTTTTTTTAGAACGGGAAGTAGTGAATTTTTCGGCAAAAATGGCGGATCTTTTGAGTCTCCCGGAGACTTTGGTAATCTTCCCGAAGGAGAAGTCGCCTTCGCTCCCCAGACCTGTGAAGGTACATATGTTGTTGACGCGTCTTTCCCGGGGTTAGGGATATTAAACTCACCAATAACATTCAATGTAGAAGGCGGAATGGTACGGTCAATTAAAGGAAACTATGCCGAAAAAATTACACAGCGGTTGGATTCAGCCGGAGGAAAGGCATATCACGTAGCCGAACTCGGGATTGGACTTAATCCTAAAGCTAAAATAACCGGAAACATTCTTGAAGATGAGAAAGTTATAGGAACTGTGCATGTAGCCGTAGGTAATAACCTGTCTTTTGGAGGAGATAATGATGTAGAGCTCCATCTTGACGGAGTTATTAATGCGCCCGATATTTATGTTGATGATGTTATTCTTATGGAAAAAGGGAAATTCAAGGATTAGGGTATAGAAACTAGAGGCTAGAAGGTAGAAGTCAGAGGGTAGAAGGAAGACTATTGACCATTGACTATTGACAGAGAATGACTGACGTGAGAACAATCGTAGCCGGGGTTTAAACCCTGGCTACGATTATGGGTAACTAATAAAAAGTAAAACAGACCCGGTGACTAGGCAACTGGCTACTGGCAACTATAGACCATAGACTATGGACCGTAGACAGATATTGACCGATGAGGTAACAGTTTAAAAGATAAAAGGGTAAAGGGTGAAGGTTGAAAATCAGAAAAAAGATACAGATTGCTTCGTTCTCTGCTTCGCTAAAGCTTTGCAGAAGTCCTCGCAAAGACAGATTATCGCGAGGCCGCCGAAGGTGGACGCGGCAATCTCAATAAACAACTAATAATTAAGTTATGCAAAAAAAAACCATAGCAATTATACTCGCCGGAGGCAGCGGCGAACGAATGGAGGGGGAGACTCCTAAACAGTTCATGCCTCTTGCGGGAAAACCTTTAATAATGTATTCCCTAGAAACGTTTTCTAATAACAGGTCAGTTGATGGGATAATTTTGGTAGGATTAGAAAAATATATTGATAAATTGAAAGATATGGTTGCTCGGAACAAGATAGATAAAGTTATTGATATTATTCCAGGCGGGAAAACGCGGCAGGAATCTTCCTATAAAGGTATAAAGAAGTGTCCCTCTGACACCGGGCACGTATTAATCCATGATGCGGCAAGGCCTTTTGCTAATGATAAAATTATAGAAGATGTTCTGCGAGCAGTGATGAAATGCGGCGCAGCGGTTCCGGTTATGTGCTTTTCGGACACTGTGGCTATCGAGAAGGATGGATTTATTGATACTATCCCCGACAGAAATAGATACAGGAGGATACAGACGCCGCAAGGATTTTCTTATGAAGTAATACTCGAGGCTCATGAAAAAGCTAGAGAGAACAAAATAACGGATAGTACGGATGATTGTGGATTGGTCAGGGGTATAGGACGGTCCGTTAAAACTGTTGAAAGTGATCCGGTAAACATGAAAATAACTGATCGCAATGATATCATGTTGGCCGAACGGGAAATATGCAGAAGGGAAGAAAAACAAGATGATTAAAAAGATTTTGATTATTGCGGTGGTACTTATAATTGTAATCATATCGCTTAGGAATAAGATCGTAGAGATAGCGATAGAAAGGACATTTGAATTCGTGACAGGTGTAAGGCTTGATATAGGAAGCATGGAAGTTAACCTGACAAAAACATCAGTCAAGATAAAGGATATGAAGGTATATAATCCGGAACAATATGCCGACAGGCTAATGGCAGATGTTCCCGAAATATATCTAGATTACAATTTACGTAAAAGAATGGAGGGTGTGGTACATATAAACGAACTAAAATTTCATCTAAAAGAGCTCCACATAATAAAGAACAAAGAGGGTAAAGTTAATATAAGTTATCTCAAAGCTGTGGATAATAAAACAGGGGGTGAGCGTTTGGAGAAAGAAGAAAAAGGAAAATTTCCGGATATTGAGATAGGACTGCTGCATCTCAAAGCCGGGAAGGTGGTATATAAAAATTATACAAAAGCTGAACCTGTCATCCGGGAATTCAATGTAAATCTGGATAAGAAATATGAAAATATAAGCGATCCATATACACTTATCAGGTTGATAATATCGAGTGTTCTGCGGAATACAGCCATATCCCATATAGTAAATGTGCCTATGGCCGGAGTGCAGAGAATAATGGATGATGCTTCTAAAGCGGGAGCGTTAGTGATAAAAGATGCGGTTGGGAGCACTACTGATGCTGCAGGAAAGATCTTCACCCGTCCCGCGGAAGTGCTGAGCGAAGCTACAAAAGGGTTAAGCGACATCCTTGGAGGATCTGTATTTAAGGAAAAGAAAGTCCATGAAGAATAAGGACCTTTTTAAATATCTTTTCGGATGTAAAAGCGAGATCTTGTCCGAAAACATTATAGTCGTACCGTTTATTGAGCCTGAACGGTTTATGAAAGGGTGTAATGTTCTCGGCTCTTTTAGCGGTAAGATGTATTCAGGTATTAAGGCGGAGAAGTCCGGAAGAGAGTTTTGTGTAATAAAATGCGGAATAGGGTCTGGACAAGCAGGGGATGCGGTAATTTTACTTAAGGAAAGCAAAGTAAAGAATCTATTATTTGTTGGTTCATGCGGCGGGCTAGGCGACCTCGATATAGGTGATATAATTTTGGGGGAGAACGCTTATAATGGAGAAGGGTTCTCCAGGTATTATAACGGAAAAGGCTCTCAAATAGACCTATCTGACGAGAAAGAGACGCCCAGGGGCTCCGACAAATATATGGGATGTCTGAGAGATCTATTGGAAAGAAAACACGAAAAGTATGTGAAAGGCAAAATATATACTACAGGCTCAATAACCGCGGAAGAGGGAAGTCTTTTAAAACGATTAGAAAATGAAGGGTTTAGCGCTGTCGAGATGGAACTATCGGCAATATATACTGCGAGTAAAAAAATAGGGGTGAATGCGTCTAGCTTATTGTTTGTGAGTGACCTTCCCCTTAAAAAACCTATTTGGGAAATAAGGACATCGCCTCAGCATAAGGGAAAAATGCTGGAAGGTTTGAAAAAAGTTATAGATATATCGGTAGAGTTTGTTGTCGATGACGCCAAGTTCTGATAAAGACTATAGACCATAGACAGAAGACTCTAGACAAAAGGCATAGACCATAGGACAAGGGTTTTTATCTGAAAATAAATAGATAGTAGCCGGGGTTTAAACCCCGGCTACTACTCTTGAGAGAAGTATTGATCTTTCTGTGGAGTTTATGATATAGGGGGCAGAGGAGGGGTAAGATGAAAAAGAAAGTATTAGTAGTTATTGCTGAAGGTTTTGAAGAAGTAGAAGGAATCGCTTCCATAGATGTGCTTCGCAGATCTGACATAGAGGTTACCGTGGCTGGGTTAGGATCTAAATCTATAAATGGAGCGAGAAATGTGTCTATAGAATGCGATATAGAGTTTAAGGATAGGGAAAGCGTTTATGATGCCATTGTGCTTCCCGGAGGAATGCCCGGGGCAGAAAATCTGGCAAAATCCAAAGAGCTTGGAGACCTTTTACTCGAAATGATATCGCAAAAGAAAATAGTTGCGGCAATATGTGCTTCCCCGGCTATAGTCCTAGCGCCTATGGGAATACTCGATGGCAGAAAAGCTACTTGCTATCCTGGCATGGAAAAAAGTTTTTCATCAAAAATAACGTTTGTGGATGAAAACGTAGTACAAGACGGGAATCTTATTACAAGTAAAGGTGTAGGGACAGCGCTACAATTCGCACTTAAGATATCTGAAAATATTGTGGGTAAACTAAAATCAGAAATGATAGGGAACCAGGTGTTAGTTAAGTAGTAAGGCGATAAAGGCTATCTTCTCTTCCTAACCGAACCTTCGCCAAATTTACTTATAATCTTATCGATCGCCACATGCAGATCTTCCTTCTTCTTATTGCAAAAATCATCAGCTGTGAAAAGATCATTTTCGGGATACATGTCCGAAAGGTTTGATACACGTACGCCGAGTAAACGTACACATCTTGCCGGACCGATATTGAATTCACCGATCTTGCTCAAGGATGTTTTGTATAGATCCTCAGCAAAGTTAGTGGCTCCTCCTATGGTTTGAGATCTTGTATAGGTGCTAAAATCAGAGAACCGTATTCTAAGCGTTATTGTTCTTCCCTGGATATTATCGGCACGCATGCGGTGAGAAACTTTTTCGCTTAATCGCATCAAAGTATCTTTTATAAGGTCTATATCATGGATGTCTTCCATAAAAGTATGTTCATTACTGACGGACTTCACCTCATCTGAGATCTCTACTTCTCTATCATCTATACCATTAGCGAGCTCCCATAGGTTGAGACCATTCTCGCCAAACATACTCTCAAATTGGGCAGCGTCACGTAAAGCTATATCTCCTATAGTATATATTCCGACATTCTTAAATGCAGATGCTGTTTTTTTTCCTATACCCCATAAACGTTCTGTAGGAAGCGGATGCAGAAAATCTTTTATAGAATCCAGCGGTACCACGGTCAGGCCGTCAGGCTTTTTCATGTCAGAAGCTATCTTAGCTATCATTTTGTTTGGAGCAAGTCCGATAGAAGAGGAGAGTCCGGTAACTTTTTTTATCATACTCTTTATTTTTTTGCAAGTAGTGACGGGCGACCCAAAATGATGATAGCTGTTAGTTATGTCCAGAAAAGCCTCGTCTACACTTACAGGTTCGACATCCGGAGTGAAGGCTTCAAGAAGACAAAAGATCTCGTGTGATACAGCGGAATATTTTTCCATATCCGGTCTTAAATAGTAACCGGAAGGACATTTATTGTAAGCGGTTGATATCGGCATAGCAGAATGTATACCGAATTTTCTGGCTTCATAAGAGCAGGTTGAGACTACGCCGCGTCCCGTACCGCCAATGGGATCTGCGCCTATAATAACGGGTTTCCCCTTAAGGGAAGGATCGTCGCGCTGCTCGATGGACGCAAAAAATGCATCCATATCTATGTGTGCTATATACCGTTGTTTTGAAGACATAATGTTATTGGTATTATTCTGCATCTTTTTATCTATCAGGTTATTTTCTTTTTTATCAGATGAAGTTTCATTTTTTTAGTTAATTTTTTTATCTCGGATTCACGTTTTTGGGCATAGGATCTATTTTGTTGAGGTTCTTTATAAACGAGTTTAACCGGGATACGTGCTCGGGTATAATTGCCGCCTTTTCCTATATTGTGTTCGCAGACGCGCCGGGAAATATCGGTAGTAGAACCGGTATATAAAGACCCGTCAGCACATTTTAAAATATATGTGTACCACATGGGGGATATTATAGCATAGAAAAGTAAACAGTGAACGGTGAACGGTGAACGGTGTTAATAGACCATGGACAATTGCCTATTGTCCTTTTTAATTCGGGGATCAGTCCTTCTCTGTCTATAGTCCATAGTCAATAGTCCAATTTTCCTGACTTCTATCCTCTAACTTCTGAACTCCTAGTCACCGGTGAATAGGGGACTGACTCTGAATTATAAAAACAGCTGGTCGTAATGATTCAGTATGGTTTTTACGGACTGAATTGTTACCACAGTGAAGTAGTATGTTATGATTGACACTATAACGGTCGTGATTATTTTATTTCGTTTGCTGTATCGCGGATTAAACCAGAGCAAGGGAAAAGCAAGCGGCCCGGCACATAAAAACCCTATTATTACCCAATTTGTTTTGAAATACCATTGCGCGTTGGAGGATTTATTTAAAAATTCACCGCAATATCTGCATTTGACAGCTTCTTCCTGTATGTCTTCCGCACAAAAAGGACATTTTTTCATTATTTATTCCCGTTGTTAGATAGCTATTCTTTTATTAACCCGAGCTCTTCTTCTTCAAGTACACCGTTAGAGTTCATGTCATATTTAGCGTAAAAGTATTGCATCTCCGCGGAATCCACATTACCGTCACCGTCGAGGTCCATTGCTCCGACAATATCTTCATTATCCGACGAAACGAGAACAGTAGATTCATATTCGTCAGTTTGATCTTCAAACCACATGAGACGGTCTCTGTCATCTACTACGCCGTCACCGTTCTTGTCATGTGAACGCACGTAATTGTAATGCGCTTCTTTTGCGGCTTTCACCTTTTTTTTAGGTGGCACCGGTTTTAGAAGCTTTGATTTCGGTTTACGTACTGCATAAGTTGTTTGAGTAGGGAGGACAGAAAAAAATATGGCGGTAAATAACAAGATTATCATCCCGGTTATCCTATTCATATGGTATTCTCCTTCTTCTTTAAACTGTTAAAACCTTTAACGACTAGAAATATTGACAGAGCTATAACGAAAAAATCTAGTATACTGTTGATGAACGTGCCGTATCTTAATACAACAGCAGAATTTCCCCCGATAGAGGTTTTAAGGTTATGACAAGATCAGGAAAATTTGTTCCCCCGAGGATCAGTCCTATGGGAGGCAATATAATATCGTTAACAAGTGAATTAACAATTTTGGTGAAAGATGCCCCTACTACTATTCCCACAGCCATATCTATGGCGTTACCTTTTACAGCAAATTTCTTAAATTCTCTGGCTACAGACATATAACACCCCCTTTTTCAGAAAGTATACTTATATATTGTCGAGATAGCAAACAGAGATGAGGAGGACTAACGGAGATAATGGACACAGAGCGTCCTTAAAATTATTGATCTTCCTTTATCATGTAGAGAAGATTATCTTCAACGCGGTACATGAGAGGCACTATTTCTATTTTTGAATATCTTAACTTTAAGCGTTTAGTTTCATTTAAAACAAAATCTACTGCATTACCTATCTCAAAGATGGGAACAGAATCCGTAAAATGTTCCTCTGCCGCTTGCCTCGTCCAACCGGCTCTTTCGACCAGGCCCTGCACAAACTGTTCCTTCTGTGACATAAGGTCAACCATCCCACATTGAGTATGTCCTATCAGAACAAGATGTCTTACACCTCCTACGGATATCGCATAAGATACTTTGAATTCACTGTAGCGAAGGTTGGAACCACCTGTTCTGATTATAAAAGAAAAGTTATCGGGAATATGAATACGTTTTCGATTATCCATACACATACTGATGAGTAGTTGCGGGTTGGAATAAACATCATCCGGGCGCCCAAAATTGTGATATTCAAATAAGAGGCCGATAGGAGTATCTTGATACTGAATTGGAATATCTTTTTTTGACTGTATGCTGATTAAACGTTTCATAAAATTCATTTTATCATATTTTACTGCCAATGGAACTAAATATCATTAGGAAAGATCTTCTAATGCAAGAATAACCATGGTTTCTATATGAGGGGTATGAGGATAAAAATCATAACCGAAAATATTTTTTATCTTGTAAGAAGGTAATAAAATTTTAAGGTCCCGAATAAGAGTGGCAAGGTCACAGGATATATAAACTATTACCGGCAGGCCGGATCTTTTTAAGGCATTACATACGTCAGGGTCCAAGCCTTTTCTGGGAGGGTCTATAATAGCCACGTCGACCTTTTTAAGGGAAAGGGAATTTATATATTTTTTGCAGTCAGAGAGATAAGGTGTAAAGTTAGCTGCATTATTTGCAGCTATATTTTGTTTCATAAAGTAAAAATTTTCATCTTCCGACTCAACCCCGATAACTTGTTTTACTTTTGATGAGAGAAGTATCCCGAATGTTCCTATCCCGCAATATAGGTCCGCAAGCACCATATTTTTATTGAAAGGAATATTTTTCTTGAGGTCATCCGATAGATTGACAAGAGAAGGGGTATTTACCTGGAAAAAAGATTCCGCGCCGATATTAAAACTCATCCCGGAAACTGTTTCTACCAAAAAATCCGTACCGCAGATAACTGTTCTTGAGCTTGAATCTTTGTCGATACATATAAGGTTTAAATGAGGGAAGTCTTTCCCTAGAGGCTCAAAAAAAGCGCAAGCTTTTTCCGCATGAAAAGAAGAGTTATAGTAAACAGCGGCTAGCAGTTTATTATCACTATTTTCCTTTACGACTAATTGGCTTATGCCTTGGATAAATCCGGCGCTTATAACCTTTGAGAAAGCAGCTAAAAATGAATTAGTAAGGTTCGGAGACAAGAAACAATTTTCTACAGGTGCGAACCTGTCCCGAGCTTGGAGCTGGTTATAGGCAAGACGCTGTTTACCGTTTTCATGGATCACTTTAAGGGTTATTTTATTGCGGTATCCCCATATCTTTGGGCTGTTACGGAAAATTATATCGACCGGGTCTATTTTAAGATCATGTCCGAAAGCTTCCAATATCTGCTGTTTTTTTATCTTGACCTGTTCATCATAATCAATATATTGGTAGGGGGAACAGATTCTGTAATGGTCACAGCGTGTTTCGCGGCGAAGAGGGGAGAAGCTTATATTTTTAATAGTGCGAGCAAGAATATAATTCTTCTTTTCTTTAATTACAGATACTTTGACCTTTTCCCCAGGCAGACCATGATCAGTAAAAACAACTTTACCGTCTATCCTTGCCAGACTTTTGCCGGGGTATGCAATTTTTTCTATAACTATGTCCATAAGGCATATACTACTTGCAACAATCAGTTTTGGATATTTTTTTTATGACAGAAGAAATAATAAAACATGCTATACCCAGGAATACAAGAAGGTTGTCTTGAGGCGGAAAAAGATCAAAACCTGCCGCGAGAAGAAGCAATATCCCCAAGCCCGGCAAAACCGAGGTTAAGATGCAAACAGTCGTAGTCCCCACATTTCCTCCTTTTCTATTAGTGTGCTTTTTCTTGTTTTTTCTTCTTTGCTTCGTTTTTTTTGTTTTTTGCTGCGTTTGCTTGTTTGTCGTGTTTATTCTTATCTTTCTGTCCTTTATCGCCCATAGCTCAGCCTCCTTTTAGTTATGGTAAGTATTTTAGCCCTCAATCCGAAGTCTGCTCTGAATCCGCATTGGACTGTATATTTTTTTTATCCAGTTTACTTTGTCTTTTTTCTTCTTTCTTCTTTTTCTTTGCTATTTCTTTCTGGCGTTTATTAAATGAATAATTATCTCGTGCCAATATAGCCTCCCCTTATTTTTATCCCAACTCAAAAAAAAATCTATACAGCACATTGTATCACAATGGTTTATTAATGTAAATTCACCGGTTCAGATCCTTCGGTGAACTAAAGGCGAAGATGCTCCATTCGAGCCCTACCCGGGGAGTGTTCCTTCATTAGAAATCCTAGGGTAGGAATACGCGACCAAGGGGAGCGGATCCCTGCACGGGGAGGGTGACGCAATGAGGGATCCTGTTTGAAACGCAAGTTTCGGAACAGGATTTCGAATGAAGTCACAGATAGATTGTCCGCCGAGTTAACGCCGAGAACAATCTATCTCCAATTTTAAACAAAAAGCCCGAAAGGAATAAATTCCCTTCGGGCTTTTTGTTTAAAATTGGCTCTCCGAGTAGGACTCGAACCTACAACCTATTGGTTAACAGCCAACCGCTCTACCATTGAGCTACCGGAGAACATAAATTTCGTAAATTTGAGTCTTAATTATAGGTAAAAAGGGGTACCTTGTCAATCCACATATTTCGTGAATACGGTTTTTTTGACAAACTGCATTTTATTTAAGTGTAGAAGGGCGGGGGAGAGACTCTGGAAGTATTAATGTGTTATACATACGTTTAGATACACAATAATACATAACAGGCAGTAATTTGACAAAAAGGAC
>JAVCDB010000111.1 GCA_030765205.1 Candidatus Aadella gelida
CCAGCATCATCCATCGCTTCTAAAGCGTTCTTTCTAAGATTATCCCATACAGATGCTAAAAGCATTTTATCCGCCATAACGGGCCTTACGTCTCCGGGCACAAAAAACACCCTGCTGGACCTCTTCCCTAGGCAGTCACGCATAAGATTTATCGTATCGTTTACATTTACAGGGCGCTGATCTCCTTCCGTATCAAATTCTTTGTCCAGAAAGAATGCCCGAGCCTTTATTCTAGCAAAAGACAATCTGGCCCTTATAGCTTCGCCCTTTCCTTTAAAAATCGGTACCAATCTTTCAATATCGCAGTTTTTTATATATTCAAGGTTTTCTGCCAACTTCTCTGCTTCAGAGGCAAGCTCTGTCATGAGAGCACCTTCATCCATCGCGTTATATTTAATTGATTTGGGAGACTCCTCCTGCCCAAGAGACCGTCTTTTTAGCTCCCCGATCAATCCCCTCATACTCTTCATGCCGTTGTTCACCTTTTCAGATGCATCCTGCATCTCCTTAAATTCTCTAGGGACATCTTTTTTGTCTAATATGTACTGAACTGCTCCAAGCTCTATTTCGTTATAGATACCACTAAACAGATTAGAAAGTTCATGTACGAGAACCCCTCCTTTCTTAATTACGTTTGAAAGGCTATCATGTTCAAAACCCTCTTTTTTATTGTGATAAGATCCAAGCATTACATACTCACCACTTCTTAAATCTGCTATAGCGCAATTAATAAGCTTGTGATATCCACCTGCCACCACAAATACTCCGATAAATCTGATTAATAATGGAATTTCGGATAAGAAAACAATACCAAAGGACGAAAAGAAGAATGCCAGCGAGTACACCATAAATGGAGCCTGCAACACATCGGACCATTTATTCCGTAATGAATCCGCTTCTTTCGGCGGTCCTCTTCTGTTGAAAAGATGCAGAAATATGAAACTTGTTCCAACTATGATCGATGTTGCAAAAAATGCCGTCAAACCCGACAGAGTAATCACTTCACCGTATCTCTCAAATAATGCGAACATACCATACGGTATACCGATATTTACAAACTCTTCCACCCACGGCGCAATGTTTGTCGCAGTCCTCTTCCATATCTCTTCATCGTTTAAATTCAGTTTTCTGATCCTGTTATACCACCAATGACCCAAACTGAATGTTGGCGGCAATGTCGAGGTCTTGATAGAAACGTTTTTTTCGGCATCTTGGAGTTTTTTTATTTCTTCCCCAGACCCTTTGTCCCGTGACCGAAACCAGAATTTTAATCTGAACCATAACAGACCCCTTTCCCAAAGAAAATACGTCGCTGTTATTATCTTGAAATAATTTGCGTTTTTCTCTCTTATAAGCGCCACAAGTACGCCGTATATATCTTCATCTATCCATTCCCGTGATAGAGCAGGTACCAAATTATGCAGTATAGCCTCCTCATCCCATCTCGCCAGAGATCCTTTTCGTCTATCAGATCGGCTTACATCCTGACGTGCGTCTATCTGATCCGCGGCATATAGAACACGTGAAACTTCCGTAGCCGGCTCCCCGTTACCATATTCGGGATGGTGCTCAATTATCGCTTTGGAGATATTACCGTTCACATGAACTCCGGCATTTTTCAACATAGTTAAGGACTTTTTAACATGACGCTTTATTCTTTCTCTTTCGGATGGGAATAGAAGTCCTTTTTTAAGAAAATATCTTAGAAGTTCCTTATTAGTTTTCCCCAGGTCATGCGCCAGTGCCGCAGTGACAACTTCATCCAATCCTTTTAAAGTTCTATCACCATTAAGTTTTAATCGGCTATATATCATCACCGAAAGCAAAGCTGTCCGCACGGCATGTTGTTCTATCCTTTCTCCTTGGGGAGGATATGCATCCACAATCTTCTTCCACTTATGTACATATTCCCGGACTTCATCGGAGTTTATCTGCCATCCCTGTGATAATATGAGTTCTTCTATATCTGCCACCGAAGACCTGATCGGTTTAAGGTTTTTCATTATCCATGCTACATATCTTTTGATCAAGGAACCGAAGTTTTCTTCATGCTTTTTCTTTTTAGGTATCACATCTTCCAAAACCTCTTTTTTATCAATACTCTCCGCTATTCCCTCATGTTCCGGCATTGACGCGGATATTTTAGGCGCCATTTCCACTACTTTACGCAGTTCATCTCGTATCGCTTCTTTCGGGATGACTATATCTATCTGAGGGTTATACCAACTTTCTTTCTGAGTGATCTCTTTTTGTTTAGAAAGGATCTCTTGTCTGAAAAATTCGGTTATCTCGCCTATATCAAATCTATCTTTTAAAAGATAATACCAGTTTGTCAGGCTATAATAACGTACGGCATTATCCTTATTTAACATAAATTGCGGCAAACCGTTCTTAATAAGAATGAAGTTCATGACAATATTCGCGACCCTATGGTTCCCGTTATAAAAAGGTTGTGCTCTCACTATTTTTACAAAGCTATGTGCGGCAAATTTTATAGGGTCTTCTTTTATCCTCTCTCTATTTTCTTCAACAAAGATCTCATCTATTATCTTCTGAAATATTTCCTCATGCTTCTCACTTCGAGGTCCCTGTTTTACTTCTAATATTGTAGTATCCTTCATCTGAGAATGAAAATCCAATATATACTTTTCCATCTTCTCAGAGTTTATTTCTGTATCCGCTATCATTTCTCTGAAAAATTTGAGAGCTTCTATGTGTTTCCCTATATCAGCATTCTCAATATGAGTACATATTATATCGTCCCCACGCCGTATAATATTTTTAGACAATGTCTTGTATATTTCCGGCACTATTTTTTTTACTTCTTCCAAATTTTCTCTTATTTTTTCCTCGGAAAGAACCAGAGCAATTTTGCGGTTATACCAGGGCACTTGTAAAGTGACTGCTTTTTGTATTATCACCTGCCGCGTTAGGTACTTGCCTACTTTTTCCTGTACAACTTTATATGATCTACCTGGATCGTTCTTCTCGGGAAACTC
>JAVCDB010000037.1 GCA_030765205.1 Candidatus Aadella gelida
AAAGTAAAAAAGAAGATAAATATGAGTTTGAGTTAGACGGTGAATATTGCACGCGTATAAAAGGATATGATTCCAAGGGGCAGAAGACGGAGCTCGGAGACGCTGTTTGCTGGACGGAAGACCTTGTAGTGATTTCTTTGCACGAGAGAGGAGAGAGCGGAGGACAAAACAGGGGCAACTTTCTTATGAAAACTTACATGATCAACAGGTGGGCGCGTGGAGACAAAGCGCTCAATTCCTTTATAGGGTACAATGAAAACGCACAAGACGCCTATGCCCTGAAGAAGACCCACGAAACCATGGGGGCGGAGATAGATCCAAAGGGAGAAAAGGCATTATATAACCTGCAAGGAGGGATAGATGCCGGGATAATGACTAAAGCTGAAGCAGAAAGGATAAAAGGACTTAACAAGTATGTCTGGCGCGTGTGGAGCCAAAGAAAGATAGACAGGTATTTTAGCGCCATAAAGAACGTGGACCAAGCTACATTATTCGAGGCCAACAAAGCTTTTACAGAAGAGACAAAAGAAATTGGGAAAGAGGATCTAAGAAAAATACAACCCGAAAAAGTCACAAAATTTATTGAAGAATATCTAAAAAAAGAAAAAGTAGAGCAAAAAGAAGCAAAGATGACAATTAAGAAAACGGGAGAGATCTTTAAGGAGATCGTTCGGAAAAGGGAAGCCCATCAAGAGGAGAAGGTGGCCGTTCCCGTTGATGTTGCAGTAGATTTGTCTCTTTTCCCGGTAGACGAAGAGGAGCTAAAAGGAGAAATAGAAACCTGGGCCTATCTCATTCTTCTGTGCAGGGATCTCAATAACGTTAATTTTATTTTTGAAAAAGGCTCAAGACTTACAAGGGGACGCAAAATGACAGAAAGCCTTGAGAAGGAAAAGCTTTTGGCTCCGGGAGAAGCCAAAGTCGTTAGAGATATAAAAGACGCGATTGGAGAAAAAGCCATATTTTTTGATATAGATCCTTTAAAGATCGATGCTATTCTTAACGAAAGGATCAACCCTGAAATAATGGGTAGTAAGACGGGTAGAATAGAGGTTCCGATAGTATCCGTGGATCTTTTGAAGTGGATCAGAGAAGAAAAGAACAGGGGAGAAAATATTGGGGTAGCTGAAAATCAATATCCGGTTGCAATGGAAGGATCTCTGCCCGGAGTTAACAAAACGCCGACCTTAAAGAACTTTGAAGCGGCTCTGGCTTTAGGTCTTATGAAAGCAGCACTTGTCATGATCCCGAGCGACGAAAACGCCGAGGAAAGAAGAGATATCTCGACTAAAATAAAGAAGTTATATGAAATACTTAGGCCAGGATTCGAAGTGGGAGAAGAAGCCGTCAGGAATATGATCTCATCTGACCTTGTCCGCAGGCTAAATAGGGCAATAGAATTCGCCCTGCCGCCCATAACGAGAACAAATATAGAGGAGCTCCGGAACTTAAGAGAAGGTCTAAACCTAGCCCTACAAGCCGCCTAATCTTTAATTGGGGACAGATCCCCATTAATAAGAGAACAGAAAGATAGAAATCAGTCGATAGAGGGTAGTCGGTAGTGTAGATTGACTGATGTGCATATTTGTACCGTTTGCTAATTCGTGAGGGCAAGTGTCCCCTTTTTTGTGTTTAAAGGTGGCCCTTTGGGGAGGGAGGGGAACAGAGGGTAGAAGATAGAAGTCCTTGCAATGGTACCAGGACGATTAGGTAAAGCAGTATCACGAATGAAAGTGTGACATATTTAGTGAGCTAGCACAGACGTCTCCATGTAACGATAAAAAGCTTGACTTTTAGGTGAAAAAGAGGACAATGGTACTAGTAATTGGAAGAGATACCTTTTAAAGCGGTCCAGAGAGATCGAAAAAGGAGAAAAAAAATGAAGAAAAACAAAAAATGCAGCCTACTTGTCGTTTGACGGGGAGGCTTTTTTTGTGCCCATAATTAGACAGGAGAAGACAAAATGACAGAACAATCACAAATATTAGATAAAGCAGGCATAAAAAGGACCTTGATGAGGATATCTCATGAAATTATAGAGAAAAATCAGGGAACGGAATCTTTAGCGGTTATAGGGATAAAGACCAGAGGCGCATACCTGGCTGAACGTATCGCAAAGAATATAAAGGAGATAGAAGGGAACGAAGTCTCCGTAGGGGCAATAGATATTAATCTCTATAGAGATGATTTGACGGAAGTTGGAGAGCAGCCCGTGGTTCGGTCAACAGAGATCGATTTCGACATAAACAAAAAACGAATAATACTGGTAGATGATGTTCTTTTTTCCGGAAGAACCGTAAGATGCGCATTGGATGAGCTGATAGATTTTGGGAGACCCGAGACGATACAGTTAGCCGTCCTTGTTGATAGAGGGCATAGAGAACTTCCCATAAGGCCGGATTTTGTAGGTAAAAACATACCTACTTCCAAAAAGGAAAGCGTAGAAGTAAGGCTAAAGGAAACGGATGACGAGGAAGAAGAAGTGGTAGTGGTTGGAGGATGAGAACAAAAAAGGATTGAAACCATGAATACGACAGAAACCGTTAAATGGACAAAAAAGAATCTCTTGGGCATTCAGGACTTAAGTGCGGAGGAAATATCGCTTATTCTTGACCAGACGAAGAATTTTAAGGAAGTTCTGGCAAGGTCGATACCAAAAGTGCCCGCACTCCGGGGGAAGACTATAGTGAATCTTTTCTGCGAAGCCTCCACGCGAACAAGAGCTTCTTTTGAGCTAGCGGCTAAAAGGTTAAGTGCGGATACATTGAGCGTTAACGCATCCACGTCAAGTTTTCTTAAAGGGGAGACCTTGAGAGATACAGCTCAAAACCTCGAAGCCATGAATATCGATATGATAGTTATGCGGCACGGATGCGCCGGAGCTACGAAGTTTCTCTCTAAATGCGTTAATGCCTCGGTGATCAACGCGGGAGACGGGATGCATGAACACCCCACGCAGGCGCTTTTGGATGTCTATACCATAAAAGAGAAGCTAGGAAAAATAAAAGGGCTTAACGTAAGCATAATAGGAGATATAGCGCATTCACGTGTAGCCAGAAGCAATATCTGGGCGCTAACAAAACTTGGCGCGAAAGTAAAGGTGTGCGGACCAAAAACTCTGATGCCGGATGAAATAGAAAAGATGGGATGCGAAGTAACATATGATTTAGGCAGCGCCCTAAAAGGGGCCGACGCGGTAAACGTTCTAAGAATACAGCTTGAGAGACAAAAAAAATCACTATTCCCGACAACAAGAGAATATGTCCAGAATTTTGGGATCAACAGAGAAGTATTAGATAAATATGCGAAAAAGGATATGCTTCTTTTGCACCCGGGACCGATAAACCGAGGAGTAGAGCTTAGTCAAGATGTTGCGGATTCAGAATATTCGGTCATACTTAACCAGGTGACCAATGGAGTAGCGGTAAGAATGGCCGTACTTTTTCTTCTGAGTCATGCTAAAGAACAAATAAAACCGAAAAACAAATAAAACGGAGTAAAATATGAATATTTTGATAAAAAACGGTAGGATTATCGACCCGGCAAACGGAATAGATAAGAAGGGCGACATCTTAATAGAGAAAGGTAAGATAGTTAAAGTCGGAGAAAATATTAAGGCAAAGGATGCTGCTCTAATAGACGCTAAAGGGAAGATTTGCGCCCCCGGATTCATAGATATGCATACTCATTTAAGGGAGCCGGGAAGAGAAGACGCGGAAACAATAGAAACAGGCGTAAAAGCCGCGATTGCCGGAGGGTTTACAACGGTATGCGCTATGCCGAACACTACGCCGCCATGTGATGATCAGTCTATTGCCGAACTTATAATAAGAAAAGCGGAAGAGATAGGGCTAGCCAGAGTCGTTCCTATCGGGACAATAACAAAAGAAAGAAAAGGAGAGGAATTGTCTCAGATGGCCGAGATGAAAAAAGCGGGATGCAAGGCTATGTCAGACGACGGGGATACCGTGCAAGACGCCTCTCTTATGAGACGAGCTCTAGAATATGCTTCGATGATGGATCTTTTGGTTATTACGCATTGCGAAGATAAAGCGCTGGCCTCGGACGGAGTTGCTAGAGAAGGATACTATTCAACTATACTGGGCTTGTCCCCCATACCGGCGGAAGCCGAAAGCACAATAGTCGAGCGAGACATACGCCTTGCGGAAAAGGCCGAAGCAAACATACATATAGCTCACGTATCTACGAGTAGCAGCATAGAAATAATTAGAGCTGCAAAAAAAAGAGGAGTTAAGGTAACTGCGGAAGTAACTCCTCATCACCTTAGTTTGCGAGACGCGGATCTTACGGAATACGATACTAATCTAAAAGTTAATCCACCGCTTGCTCCGGAAGAAGATGTAAAAGCATTGAAAATGGCGCTTAAAGACGGTACGATAGATGTCATTGCAACCGATCACGCTCCGCATCCCGAGAATGAGAAAGAAAAAGAATTTGACTATGCTCCGTTCGGGATGATAGGATTGGAAACTGCGCTGCCCGTAACAAGGAAAGCTCTTTTGGATGAGAAGCATCTAGAGTGGAACGAGCTCATAGAAAAGTTCACCTGTAATCCTGCCAGGATTTTGGGATTGGACAGAGGAACTCTTGGAGAAGGGAAGGCAGCGGACATAATAATCATCGATCCCGAAGAAGAATGGGTATACAAAAAAGAGGAGATAATATCAAAATCTAAAAATTCACCTTTCGTAGGGAAAAAGATGAAGGGCAGGGTAACTGACGTTATCGTAGCCGGGAAACATGTTTTAAAGGGAAGCTGAGAAAAATAAATGAAAAAAGTGATAAAGGGCATTATAAAAGAAAACAAAAACGTGGGAGCGGATCACTTCAGGATTACCGTAGAAGAGCCGCACATAAGCAGCACTTCTTGTCCCGGGCAGTTTGTTAACATAAAAATAGGAGACAGCGGCTCCTCTGAGCATCTCCTAAGAATACCGCTAGGAGTACACACGACAAGAAAGAACGAAACGAGTTTTCTGTATAAAGTTGTAGGAGAGGGAACAAGGGAGCTTAGCCGGAGAAAGAAGGGCGAAACATTAGACGTCCTCGGGCCCCTGGGGAAAGGATTCGATATATCAGGCTTAGAAGAGGGAAGCTGCGCTTTAATTGCGGGAGGAGGACATGGAGCCGCGCCTCTATACGGACTTGTAGAAAGCTTGACCAAAAAGAACATAAAAACAGTTTTCTTTATGGGCGCATGTTCCGGAGACCATATTGTTCTGGAAGATGAGATCAAAAATCTCGGAGCGGAACTGATAATTTCGACAGACGACGGATCTTGCGGCACCAAAGGGTATGTTACGGAATCACTGGAAAAACATCTTACCCGAGACCCGAGACCCGAGACCCGAGAGACGATCTATGCCTGCGGACCTAACCCAATGCTGAAAGAAGTCGCGCGAATAGCGGAAACATATAAAATTCCCGCACAAACATCTATAGATGAATATATGGCATGCGGTATAGGGGCATGTCTCGGATGCGCCGTGAAGACAAAAAATGGATACAAACTTGCATGTAAAGACGGGCCCGTCTTTGATGCACAAGAAATTGTGTGGTGAGAAAATAATGGCAGACAAAAAAATGGAAATAAAAATAGGTGAAGCAGTCTTTAAAAACCCCATATGGGTAGCGTCCGGGACTTTCGGGAACGGTGAAGAGTTCCGGGACTTTGTTGATCTCGAAAAAGTAGGCGCTATTATCACAAAGACGGTAACCTTAAATGCCAGAGAAGGAAACCCTCCGCCTCGAATAGTTGAAACGTCTTCAGGACTTCTTAACTCAATTGGACTGGAAAACGGAGGGGTTGAGTTTTTCATTAAAGAGCACTTGCCTCTCTTAAAAAAAATAGATACAAGAGTGATTGTTAGTATAGCCGGCCAAGATGATGAAGACTTTGTAAAATGCACCTTGAAAATAATGGAAGGCGCTTTAGCGCCTGACGGAATAGAGGTAAACTTATCATGCCCCAACGTATCTCACGGCAAGACAAAGTATAGACTGTTAGCGCAGGACCCGAAAGGGACCGAAAGAATAATAAGAAAGATAAAAAAAGAGACTGATAAAATAATTATCGCAAAACTGTCACCAAACGTTACGGATATAGCCGAGATTGCCTATGCCGCCGAGCAAGGCGGCGCAGACGCTGTGTCACTAGTAAATACGTATCTCGGGTTAGCGGTGGACGCGAATGAAAGGAAACCTATTTTGGGAAACGTTGCCGGAGGATTAAGCGGCCCGGCAATAAAACCCTTGGCGTTAAGAGCGGTATGGGACGCGTATAAAAAGATCAAAATACCGATTATAGGGATAGGCGGAATAATGAACGGAACGGATGTGGCTGAATTTATGTTATGCGGCGCCCGGGCCGTTCAGATCGGGACGGCAAACTTAGCGTCACCCGATGCGTATGAAAGAATACTCGGAGAATTCGAAGATTATTTGGACAAACAAAAAATTGAAAAAGCAGAGAACCTGACAGGAGCGTTAAAAGTAAAAGGATAGGAGAAAGAATGGAAGCGAGAGAACGCCTTATAGTTGCACTTGATGTAAAAAATTATGAGCATGCAGTAGACCTGATCGAAGAACTTGCTCCCGAAGTTGATATTTTTAAAGTAGGGATAGCGCCTTTCACATTATTTGGGGAAGCTATTCTGGACAAACTGGAATATGAAGGGAAAAAATGTTTTCTGGATCTTAAGTTTCATGACATTCCTAATACAGTTGCCAATGCTGCAAGATCTGCCATGAAAAGACGCATTTTTATGACGAACTTTCATTGTTTAGGCGGAAGACATATGCTTGAAGCGGCTACTGAAGGGATAAAAGAAAAAGACGAAGGCGACACTCCTCCTATACTCTTAGGAGTTACTATTCTTACAAGTATGAATGCATCAGAAATGAATGAATTGGGATTCGAAGGTAATCTTGAAGAAAAGGTACTTGATCTCGCGCATATGGCACAAGAATCAGGCCTTAATGGTGTAGTTGCCTCGGCCCGGGAATCCAAGATGATAAAAGAACATTTGGGAGACGACTTTATTGTAGTTACTCCGGGCATCAGACCCGAATGGGCAAAGCAAGGTGACCAGAAGAGAATCTTGACCCCCAAGCAGGCCATTAAGGAAAAAGCTGATTATATTGTTGTGGGAAGGCCCATAATAGAAGCAGACGACCCAGCTGAGGCGGCAAGACGGATAATAGAAGAGATCGAAGAAGGTTGTTAAGGAATAAAGCGTGCTACAAACAGAAAGGGTCAAAAGATGCAAGAAAAAGAAGTCATTGAGATATTTGCTAAAATAGAAGCGTACAAGCAGGGGCATTTTAAACTTTCAAGTGGATTGCATTCGCCTTCATACCTGCAATGTGCATTGGTTTTATCAAACCCGATAATAGCTGCAAAGCTGTGCTCAGCTTTAGCTAAAAAGTTCAGCATGGAAGAACCCGACGTCGTTATTGGGCCGGCCTTGGGAGGGATAGTATTTGCCTATGAAATGGCAAGAGCCTTTAAGGCGAGAGCTATCTTTTCTGAAAGAGACGAAAACGGAAAAATGACCTTAAGAAGAGGGTTTAGCGTCTCTCCGGGAAGCAAAGTACTGATTGCAGAGGATGTTCTTACCACGGGCGGTTCCGTCAAAGAGGTTATCGCGCTTTTAAGACAGGACGGGATCGAACCCGTTGCGGTTGCTGCATTAGTTGACAGAAGCAGTACCCCTTTGGATTTTGGTGGTATAAAATATAAAAGTCTGATAAAATTGGATGTTCCGTCTTTCGCGGAAGATAAATGCCCTTTGTGCCAGGAAGGGATTCATATAGTTAAGCCCGGATCACGGAAAGAATAAGAAAATACCGTATAAATATCCGGCACCTCGAGTTTAAAGACCCATATAATTTTATAAACATAAGACAAAGACGTTTTATCTGGATTGAGCTAAGTATAAAGGAGAAGGTCATGGAAATGGATCTAAAAGGAATAATAGAAAAAATAAAAGAAGAAGGCGTTTCTGAAGCCGACAAAAAAGCCGAAGAAATTATCTCTGGGGCCGAAACAAAGGCTAAAAGTATTATTAAAGAGACTGAAGAGAAAAAAGATAAGATCCTTAAAAAAGCCGCAGAAGAAGCCGATAAACTGCGCAAAAATGCTGACGAATCCGTAAAGCAAGCTTCACGAGACGCAATGCTCGCTTTAAAAGCCAGCTTAATCGGACTATTCGACACAGTTATCAAAGAAGAAGTGTCCAAAGAATTAAACCCTGATATTCTCAAGGAAACCATAGTTAACTTTGTAGATAAGTTCGGAGACTCAGAACACACATCACTTGAAATATTACTTAATGAGAAAGACAAAAAGTCTCTTGAAAAAACATTATTTGCCAGGTTCAAGGACCGAATGAAAACCGAAGTAACCTTAAAAGTCTCTCCTTCTGTAGAAAAAGGATTCAGAATAGGCGAAAAAGGAAGCAATTCCTATTATGATGTCACCGATGACGCTGTTGCAGAAGCTTTTAAAGCATTTTTGAATCCCAAAATATCCAAAATCATAGATAAAAATGGCTAAATATTACTATCTAAAAGCGTCGTTGCCGTATATTGAGTTTGGGAAAGAGCCCCCGATAACAGCGGAGGAGTTTATCTCTGAATGCAGCAAGTGGCTGGACGGTAAGGCTCTCCAAATATTAATAAACACGCGCCTTAACAATTATGAATTCGGAAAAGACGAAACTTTAGTCTCCAAAGAATGGAAAGAGTTCGACACTGACTTGCGCAAAGAAATAGCGCCGGCGAGAGTTAAAGGGCAAGGATCAGGGGAGAGACTTACAGCAAGAGTTAAAAGGATCCTAGCGCAAGAGAATCCACTGGAGGCGGAAAAAGAATCAGAACGGATAAGATGGGAATATCTCGAAGATAAAGAAATTTTATGTGAATTTGACCTGAACGATTTAATAATTTATTTTCTTAAACTTCAGATCGCTGCGCGTCTTCATTCTTTTAATAAAGACGAAGGAGAAGGTCTGTTTTATAAACTATGTGAGGTAGGGAATGAGCAAACAAAAGGGTGAAATAATAGCGATCAACAGTAACATGATAAGGGTGCGGTTTAAAGACGACATTATGCAAAATGAAGTAGCTTATGTTATCAGCGGACCAAAAAGATTAAAAGCTGAAGTTATTAAGATCCGGGGCGATACGGCATTTTTGCAGGTCTTTGAGTACACAAAAGGGATAAAGGTAGGCGATAATGTCGAGTTTTCAGGCAAAATGCTTTCAGTCCAGCTCGGGCCGGGTCTTCTAGCTCAAATATATGATGGGCTGCAAAACTCCTTACCCGACTTAGCTGAAGAGTTTGGTTTTTTTCTGCCGGCAGGGGTAGAACTCGATGCGATAGACCAGAAACAAAACTGGTTATTCACGCCGCTCGCAAAAAAAGGTGATAAAGTCACAGCAGGCAGCGTTTTAGGTTTCGTGCCTGAAGGAATCTTTCAGCACAAGATCATGGTGCCTTTCTACTTGAACGAAGAATACGTAGTCGAAGACGTAAAAGGAAAGGGCGAGTATAACGTCAACGAGAAAATAGCTGTTCTAAAAAGCGCGAAAGGCAAAGAAATTGACGTAACAATGATGTTTGAGTGGCCCGTAAAGATACCGATCGACGCTTATAAAGAAAAAATGCAGCCAACAGAATCTTTAATCACGAAAATCAGAATAATAGATACATTGTTCCCAATAGCCAAAGGAGGAACCTATTGTATTCCGGGGCCGTTTGGAGCAGGAAAGACCGTTTTGCAGCAGATCACGAGCCGGCATGCTGATGTTGACATAGTTATTGTAGCAGCTTGCGGGGAAAGAGCCGGAGAAGTGGTTGAGACGCTTAAAGAGTTCCCTAAACTTACAGATCCGCGTACGGGGAAAAGTTTGATGGAAAGAACGATAATAATATGCAACACTTCCTCAATGCCCGTAGCGGCACGAGAAGCCTCAGTTTATACCGCCTCAACAATAGCAGAATATTACCGGCAAATGGGGTTGAATGTTCTTCTGCTCGCCGACTCAACGTCAAGATGGGCACAGGCTATGAGAGAGATTTCGGGTAGACTTGAAGAAATCCCGGGAGAGGAAGCATATCCGGCATATCTTGAATCGCGTATAGCGAGCTTTTATGAGAGAGCCGGTGTTGTGAAGCTTCATGACGGCGCCATGGGGAGCCTTACCATAGGAGGCACCGTCTCACCTGCCGGAGGGAATTTTGAAGAACCGGTAACTCAAGGAACACTAAAAGTTGTTGGAGCGTTTCATGGGCTCTCGAGAGAAAGAGCAGATGCCAGGAAATTTCCTTCGGTCAACCCTCTTGAAAGCTGGAGTAAATATAAAAATTTTATTGATGACGAATTGGTGAATAGAGCTAAAGCAATACTTAAGCAAGGGGAAGAAGTTGATCAGATGATGAAAGTTGTCGGAGAAGAAGGGACAAATCTGGAAGACTTTCTCATCTTTTTAAAAAGCGCATTTCTGGATGGTATATACCTCCAGCAGAACGGATTTGACGAAGTTGATGCGGCAACTACCGGGGAGAGGCAGAAATATGTTTTTGAAAAAATAGATACCATTCTACAAAAAGAATTTAGTTTTAAAGATAAAACACAAGCCAGACAATTTTTTTATGCTTTAAGACATAAATTCATAGATTGGAACTATATAAAATGGGATTCCGATAAGTTTAAGAGTCAGGAAAAAGAGATCGATAACTTTTTAGGGACGGGAAAAGTGCTCATGCAGGCAGAGCAAAATATATAAAATTAAGGAAGGAAATCAAATGAGAAAAGTATGCACCAAGATACTTAATATAACCGGGAATGTGGTCACAGTTAAAGCTGACGGCATAGCTTATGAAGAACTTGCTCAAATATCCACGCAAAGAGGATCATCCCTTGCGCAGGTCATTAGGCTTGACGGAGGGCTTGTTCATCTTCAGGTTTTCGCGGGGGCAAGAGGGGTTTCTACGGGTGACGAAGTACTTTTTCTGGGACACCCCATGAGAGTAGGATTTTCATACGATATGCTTGGCAGAATTTTTTCGGGAAGCGGAGAGCCTCGAGATAACGGCCCTGCCATTAAAGACAATGAAATAGAAATTGCGGGTCCGGCGGCAAATCCGTCAAAAAGAGTTATACCTTCAAACATGGTCCGGACCAATATTCCCATGATAGACGTTTTTAACTCGCTTGTAGAATCGCAAAAACTGCCAATCTTCTCGGTTTCAGGTGAACCGTATGATGAGCTTTTAGCAAGAATAGCCCTCCAGGCCGAAGTAGACATAATCTTGCTGGGAGGAATAGGCCTGAAATATGATCAGTACATGTATTTTAAAAATACTCTGGAAGAAGGGGGAGCTCTCAGCAGAACGATATTCTTTGTGCATACAGCCGCTGACCCTATCGTAGAAGGACTTATGGTTCCGGACCTTACATTAGCAGTTGCAGAAAAATTTGCGCTTGATGGTAAAAAAGTACTTGTTCTTCTTACTGACATGACAAATTTCGCTGATGCGCTTAAGGAAATAGCGATAACCATGGAGCAAGTTCCTTCTAACAGAGGTTATCCCGGAGATCTTTACAGCCAGCTCGCGGCGCGTTACGAAAAAGCTGTTGATTTTGAAGGCGCAGGCTCTATAACCATTTTAGCTGTGACAACAATGCCGGGCGATGATGTTACTCATCCGGTTCCGGATAATACGGGGTATATAACAGAAGGACAATTTTATCTTCGTAACGGAAGAATAGAACCGTTTGGTTCGCTTAGCAGGCTTAAACAATTAGTAAACAAGAATACCCGTAAAGACCATAGAGCCGTCATGGACGGGATGATACAGCTTTATGCGCAGTATAAGGAAACAGAAGAGAAGCGCTCTATGGGTTTCAGGATGAGCGATTGGGATAAAAAACTTTTAAAATACGGGGATCTCTTCGAAAAAGAGATGATGGATCTTAAGGTGAACATTCCCCTAGAAAAGGCACTGGACAATGGGTGGAGAATATTAGCGGATTGTTTTAATCCTGAAGAAACTAATTTTAGGACAGAACTTGTAAAAGAATTCTGGCCAAATAAGTAAGTAAGGCGAGGGCGAGAGCTCCTATTAAGAGGAGGAATAATGCAATGTAGTTTTGAACAATTAAAAATTTACCAACAGTCCCTTGAGCTAGCGGACAAAATATATACCATAACTAAAAAGTATCCGCAAGAAGAGACCTCCGGGCCGGTTTCTCACGTGAGAAGAAAAGCTGTTTCAATGTCCTTAAATAGAGCGGTGGAAAAGATGCAAGTACCTGTTGAGCAAACCAATGAGATTAATAGAATAAAGACGTACTACCAACAGTAGCCCTCGAACTATTATGCCAAAAATAAGATTAACAAAAAACGAACTAAAAAAGCAGAAAGATGCGCTTAAAAGGTACAACCAGTATCTGCCAACCCTTGTTCTTAAAAAGCAGCAGCTTCAAACCGAACTGGCGAGAACGCATAACGGGCTGGAAGAGATCAAAAAAGAAAAAGCGCATGAGAAAGCAAAAATATATATATGGGTAGACGTTTTTGCGGAAGAGGTCGGAATAGAAAACATGATATCTTTAAAAGAAGTTGTTACCGCGCCCGGCAATATAGCAGGAATAGATATCCCGATTTTTGAAAAGGTTATCTTTGAAGAAAAATCTTACAACCTTGAAACCACGCCTTTATGGGTAGATGAGGGCATAGAGGCGCTTAAAAAAATTATAATCATTAACGCTCAAATGAGAACATTACAAGAACAAGAGACGCTTGTCGCGGAAGAACTAAGAATAACAACTCAACGAGTTAACTTGTTTGAAAAGGTCATGATCCCTAAAGCAAAAGAAAACATAAGAAAAATACAGATTTATCTGGGGGACCTTCAGACTGCGGCAGTAGTAACGGGCAAAATAGCCAAAGAAAAAATATTAAGAAATACGCATGGTGCATAGGAAATAGTGAATAGTAGAAGATAGAAATTAGAGGGTAGAGGTTAGAAAATAGACCATTGACTATTGACCATAGACTATAGAATGACTGCTCTCTACGTCATTGCGGGCGAATGATAACGAGTGTGGCAATCTCTACAATAAGAGGGCAAGTTTGTGTACTGTTGAATGTGTAAAGATAAATAGACAATAGTCAATTGTCAAGGGTCTATTAACACTGCTCACTGTTTACTGTTCACGAATCACGGGTCACGAATTATGATTGAAAAGATGAAAAAAATAACATTACTAGTTTCCGAGAAAGAAAGGGAACGCTTTGTATCCGCATTAAGGAAGGAAGGGGTAGTTCATATAAAAAGAACAAAAACGGTTACTTCGAGAGAAAGAGAATTTGTCTCTGACAGAATAACAAGAGCAGAGAATACAATTAATCTTCTCCGGCCCTTTAGAATTAAGCCTTCCGGGAAGGCGCGTGATCTGAGCGAGAAAGAAATTAGAGAGAAAGAAGATAAAATTGAGTCTCTTCTAGAGGAACATGAAGGGATAGGAGAAGACCTCAGCTTGATAAAAAAAGATCTGGAATGGTTTGACGTTTGGGGAGAATTTGATCCAAGAGAGCTCGAGTTTGTCAACAAGAGCGGCGCAGATATAGGTCTATACAAACTCACTATCCCGGAATATAAACTTGTTAAAAACACCTGCGCTCATACCGCACTCGCAAAACAAAGCGGATATGTTTTTGCTATATTGAGCGGAAAAGATATAAAAGAATCAGCACCGCTTGACAAACAGACTGTCCCGGAAAGGTCCCCGGAAAGTTTAAGGGCAAAAGAAAAAGACTTAACAGCCAAGCTTGAAAGGATAGAAAAAGATCTAAACAAGGAAGCCTCTTTTGCTGAAACGTTCGAACAATATAAAAAGACCCTGGAAAAGGATAAAGAATTCATTTCGGTCAAAAACGGCATGGGAGTCGCGGAAAAG
The DNA here is from genome assembly GCA_030765205.1 of Candidatus Aadella gelida. GTDB lineage: Bacteria > Omnitrophota > Gorgyraeia > Tantalellales > Tantalellaceae > Aadella > Aadella gelida. Next base: position 13,992 of record JAVCDB010000037.1, read on the forward strand.
CTTTGTTACATAGAAGGCTTTTGTCCCGACAAGAAAAAAGAGAATATTATTGAGCTTACTAAAAAAAACGGAGCAGGATATCTGATAGAAGATCCGGACGACCCTGACATTACACCTACACTTATAACTAATCCGAAATGGATAAAGATAATAGATCCCGTTTTTAATTTTATGAACACTCTTCCCGGATACGATGAATTCGATATTAGCCCTTATTTTTTAATTTTTTTCAGTCTCTTTTTCGCAATGCTGATAGGCGACGCCGGATACGGTATTATATTTCTTGTAGTAACTTTTTTAGCAAGACGAAAGATGAAACACTTACCACAAGAACCATTTTTTCTTTTATATCTTTTAAGCGCGGGAACAATAGTCTGGGGCGCGGTAACGGGGACATGGTTCGGAGCCGAAAAAATTGCCACTCTTCCCGGATTTGACAAGTTAGTTATAAGTAAGATAAGCAGCTTCAACGGAACAAATCAAAATTTCATGATATACATATGCTTTGTTATCGGTGTCATACAATTAACGATAGCACATATTTTGAGGTGCATAAGAGTCATTAATTCGCCGAAAGCTTTAGCTGAAATAGGATGGATCTCTGTTTTGTGGGGAATGTTTTTTGCGGCAGGAACTTTTGTCATAGGTAAAGAGTTTCCGCAACAGGCAGGATGGGCTCTTATGGGGGGCATAGTTTTAGTACTCTTCTTTGCCAACATAGAAAAAGGGGTAGTAAAGGGAGCGCTCACTACTTTGACAGATCTGCCCTTAAGCGTGATAAGTTCTTTTTCAGACATAGTATCGTATTTAAGACTATTCGCGGTAGGATATGCGTCCGTCATCGTGGCTCAAAGCTTCAATGATATGGCGCTTTCCGGAGGCATAAACAGTATTGTTGGAGCGGCCGGGGCCGCCTTAATTCTGTTTTTCGGCCATCTTTTGAATATTGCGTTAGGATGTATGGCTGTTGTAGTGCACGGCATTAGGCTTAACATGCTCGAGTTTTCGGGGCATATGGGCATGCAGTGGTCAGGGAAAAAATATAAACCGTTCAGAGAAGAACAGAAGTAGCTGGGGTTTAAACCCCAGCTACTTCTGTGGATAACTTATAAAGAGTGAAACAGATCTTACAACTGTTTACGAGTCACGAGTCACGAAAAAGGGAGGACAAAATATGGTTCAGGGACTAGGAGACATGGGATTATCGTTAACATTTGCTGCAGTAGGTTCGGCGCTGGGAACAGGAGTTGCCGGTATGGCCGCTATAGGTGCCTGGAAAAGAGCGTTTATGCAGAACAAAATGGCACCCTTCATCTTAATAGCCTTTGTTGGGGCGCCGCTGTCTCAGACCATTTATGGGATGATATTAAGAAACGCTATACAGGCATCAAATTTTACTTCCACAGCATCTTCATATCAGATGATCTTTGGTCTTGCTGCCGGGCTTGCAATGGGAGCTTCAGCCTGGATGCAAGGAAAAGCGGGCGCTTCCGCAGCAGATGCTTTAGCTGAAACAGGCAAAGGGTTCGGGAATTACATCATGGTTCTAGGTGTCATAGAAACAGTAGCGCTTTTTGTAATGGTGTTCTCCATGACAGCTTTACCAAAATAGAATTAATGGTTACTCTTATGAAAAGCGGGACATTATTTGTAGTTGCAACTCCTATAGGGAATCTTGAGGATATATCGTCCAGGGCTATAAAAACGCTTAAGGAAGTAGATCTTGTAGCGGCGGAAGACACAAGAAGGGCTTCTATCTTGTTTAAAGCGAACGATATAAGTCCCAAAGTAACGAGCTATCATTCCCATAACTTGAAAAGGAAGACGCCTTCGCTCATAAAAGAGCTTAAAGGGGGAGTGAGTATAGCCGTTATTTCTGATTCGGGTACGCCTGGGATATCAGACCCCGGAAGCGTGCTGGTTGCGGAATGCGTGAAGAATGACATTGATATCACTACCATTCCGGGCCCCGCAGCGCTGATCTCGGCACTGGTCTTATCCGGCAAACCTACCAATAAATTTGTATTTGAAGGGTTTCTCTCAAACAAGAAAGCTAGAAGGAGGCGCCAGCTAAAAGACCTAGCGGCAGAAAAGCGTACTGTTATAGTTTATGAATCCCCGCATAGGATATTGAAGTTTTTAGCAGATTTTAATGAGATATTTGGCGATAAAGAGATAATTGTGGCCCGAGAGATCACAAAAAAATTCGAACAAGTCTTGAGAGGAAACGCCGCATCGCATATTCAGCATTTTACCGAGCACAAACCCCGAGGAGAGTTCGTACTTGTCTTTTGACCTTCCCTAAGCCTCAAAAATAGCTGCCGGCGACTATATATATTGACTTTCTACTATTAATTGTTAAAATAATCACTAAAATGGATATCTTTACAGTAGCAAATGGTTTAGAATCGTGTGCTGCGGGGTGTTTTTGTCTTTATTGAAAGGTGGGAGGACATATTTATGGAACAGACACTTATTCTCATTAAGCCTGATGGGCTGAAAAAGTCTTTAACCGGGAATATTTTGACCAGGCTTTCCGAGACCAAACTCGAGATCATAGGAGCAAAAATGGTAAGAGTCTCACGCGAGATGGCTGAAGAGCATTATCGGGAACTTAAAGAAGAGCCATTCTTTGATGAACTTGTGAAATATATTATGGGGGAATATCATAAGAAAAAGGTTATGGCTCTTGTTTATTCAGGGGAAGACTCCACCAGAAAAGTCAGGGACATATGCGGAAAGACTAATCCCGAGGAAGCAGATTCCGTTTCGATTAGAGGCGCTTATGGAAGAATAACGACTAAAGGGGTATATGAAAACGTTATACACGCTTCCGCCAATTCCGAAGAAGCCGAGCGGGAAATAAAATTATGGTTCAAGCCCGACGAGATAATAGACGAAGATAGATATCCTGTAGAAACAGTCAAAGAAATCGTAGAACATAAAAGATGGGCGGAATAATATGATAAGATCTATGACCGGGTTTGGTAAGGGAAGAGAAACGTTTAAAAATGGGAGAGTCGAAGTCGAGATAAAAAGCCTTAATCATAAGGCTTTAAGTGTGGGCTGTAATCCCGGCAGCGATTTTTTTCTTGCAGAACAAAAACTTCAAAAAATAATAGAAGGCAAAGTTTTAAGAGGAAAAGTTTTTGTCAAAATATCAAAAGATATGAACGCTGACGAAAACGAGTCTCTGGTGCCGGAGATAAACGAAAAACTTGCTAAAACGTATCTTCGCAAAATAAAAAGTCTTGGGAAAGCCCTGAAGATCAAGGGAGACATAGAAATAAGAGATATTGTTGGGTACCCGGGAGTGGTGGGGACCAAAAGAAAAAAGAAAAATGAAAACATATGGCCGCATGTTCAAAAAGCTGCTACTAGAGCTGTAGACAAACTTGTTGAATACAGAAAAACCGAAGGAAGTAAGCTAGCCAAAGATTTCATCAAACGGTTAAGGTACATTGAACAATATCTTAAAGAAATAAAAAAATACAGCAAACAAAGTATTAACGAACACCGAAAAAAGCTTATCCAGTCAACGAAAAATATTTCCAAAGAAGGAAGAGGGGATAAGACCAAGTTAAGCGAAGAAGTAGCCCTTTTTGCGCGTAATTGCGACGTGACAGAAGAGATCATACGTTTAGGAGGGCACGTTTCGGCTTACAAAAAAACTATAAGCGGAATTCAGAAAGAAGCCGGGAAAAAGCTTGATTTTGTTGCGCAGGAGATGCAAAGAGAGGCTAACACTATAGGGTCTAAGGCCAGCGACTTTAGAGTTTCAAATTGTGTTATAGAGATAAAGAGCGAGATCGAAAAAATAAGAGAGCAGATCAGAAATATAGAGTAATCTAGCAGCATAAGGGAAAGAGGAGATGGAAGAAAAATCAAAAAGAGAACCGCTAATCATAGTTGTTTCCGCCCCTTCTGGGAGCGGGAAGACTACGCTTACGGAGCTGATCTTGGGTAAGATGAAAGGTATAAAAAGATCCGTCTCGTGTACGACTAGAGAGCCTCGGTATGGGGAAAAAGATAGGCAGGATTATATCTTTATTTCCAAAGAAGAGTTTGAAGAGAAAATTGAAAACGAAGAGTTTCTGGAGTGGGAAAAGAATTTCGGAAATTATTACGGCACGCCGCTAGACCAATTCCAAAAAGCGGTGGATGATGGGGTTGATATAATCCTTAGCATAGATGTCAAAGGCGGAGCCAAAATTAAGAAGGCTTTTCCTGAAAGTATAAGCGTTTTTATCACGCCGCCATCAAAAGAGGAGCTTGAAGAGAGGCTCAGGAACCGTAACACGGACGGGGAAGAGCAGGTAACTATTCGCTTGGAAGAATCAAAAAAAGAAATGTTGGCAGCAGAAGAATATGAGTATCTTATCGTTAACAAGGATATTGAAAAAGCTGCAGATGAACTGAAAACGATAATTGAAGACCAGAGAAAAAACAGAAAAAAGAAAAAGGAAGGTGCCGGGAAATAATGGAAGAACACACAAGAGCGAGTCTTATTGAAAAGACGGGAAGTATTTACAAATTGTGTAATCTCGCAGCAAGTAGAGCCATAGAACTAAATGGAGGCTTGAAAAAATTAATAGACGCGGATCCGCGCGAAAAGGTAACCACAACGGCCATTAGAGAAATAGGACAAGATAAAGTTCGAATAAAATTAGATAAATAATTTAAACCGGATAGGAGAGATGGGAAAAACAATATTATTAGGAGTTACCGGAAGCATTGCCGCTTTTAAAGCGTGCGACCTTATCGGCATGTTCAGGAAAAAGGGATATACGGTAAAGTGCGTAATGTCCCAAGACGCGAAATGGTTTATTACGCCTCTTACCCTGGAGACCTTGACCGGAGAAAAAGTAGCAAAGGATATGTTCGAGTTACCCGAGAAGCGCACTCCCGAACATATAGCTCTTGCGGACGAGGCGGACATCATTCTTATAGCTCCGGCAACGGCAGACGTTATGGGGAAAATAGCTGGAGGCATGTGCCCGGATATCCTTACTTGTACCGTGCTTGCTTCGGATAAACCGGTAGTATTTGCTCCTGCGATGAACGACAAGATGTTTAAGAATGCTATGGTTAGGGAAAATATAGAAAAACTTAAGAAAAATGGATACCATTTTATAGATCCCGTGAAGGGACGTCTTGCTTGCGGGAAAGAAGGTATCGGTCACCTGGCTCCCTTGGAGACCGTAGTGAGCGAGACCGAGATAATTTTAAAAAAAAGAGGATGAAAAGGACCTTCATATATGACGCAGGGAAAGAAAGAACGAGGAACGCTTCTTAAAAAGATATTAATAACATCAGGACCCACAATAGAGCCTTTGGACCCCGTCAGATATATAACTAATCATTCTTCCGGGAACATGGGACGCGAGATTGCGGAGCAAGCTGTTAATGCGGGATATGATGTGTCTGTGATAACGGGACCAGTTAATGTATCTTATCCCGAAGGAGCCGAGATAATAAATGTTTTAACGGCTCGCGAAATGAAAGAAGAAGTGGACAAAAGAGCGGAAGAGTATGATTGCATTGTAATGACAGCTGCTGTATGTGATTTTCGTCCGGAAGAAGTAGCTCTACAAAAGATCAAAAAAGAAGAAAAGCACAGTTTGGAACTGATAAAAAACCCCGACATCTTAAGCGGGATAAAGGGTAATAAAGACATAAAAAAAATAGGATTTGCCCTGGAAACGCATAACGCTTTTGAGAACGGGAAGAAAAAACTCGAAGAAAAGGGTTTGGACATAATAGTTATTAACGAGAAAACCGAAAAGAACGATCCTTTCGGGGGAGGACCAGCTCCCAGAGATTATACGGTTATAGGCAAAAAGGGCGAGAACGAACACTTTGAGAAAATTGAAAAGAACAAAATGGCTCAAATAGTAGTGGAGAGGATAGGACAATTGTTATGAAGATCTCAAAAAGGAATAATAATAAAGGGTTCACTATAAGCGAACTCATAGTGGTGCTTGTGATCGTATTGATAGCAGGAATTTTGCTTTTTCCTCTCATAAGGTATAGCGGCGAGAGAATGGAAAGAACCGTATGCACAAATAATATGAGAGAAGTAGGTCTAGCGCTTTACATCTATGCGGCAGAACATGAAGGGAATTTCCCCCCGTCCCTAAAAGCTCTCTATGATGAAAAATATCTGGCGAAGGAGGATCTCGTGGATTGTCCCGCTAGTAAAGACAAAGGAACGCCGGAAAATCCGGACTACATATATACCGCAGGATTATCAGTCAGGAGCCCCTCAAACAGTGTTTTAGTTGGAGAGGAAGATATGAAAGAAATAGGTCTGGCGCTTTACATATATGCGGCAGAACATGGAGGGAACTTCCCCGCGTCCTTAAAAGAGCTATATGACGGGAAATACCTAAATGATGAATATCATCCCCCCGTTAAGAAAAAGGGAGAGGTGGAAGAAGGCGGCCCTCTGCCCGTTGAGGAACCGGAGACCAAAAGTTCCCCAAATAGCATTTTGCTGAGAGATAAGGAAAAAAACCATTCTTCGGGATGGAAAAACGTTATGGAAGTTAATGGGAAGATAACAGGTGCGTAGAAGGAAGCAGTTAGATAATAGATAAAAAACGGCTACCAAATACATAACCCTAAACGCTGAACCGGATTATAACGATCATTGACAATTTTAAGGTATTGTGATAACTTAACTGGTTATTCCAGAATAGCTTATAAACTAAAGTAAGAAAAAAGGCTATTTTGGCCCGTTAAACAGTCTGGCGCGGTGGCCGAGAAGCTAGGCAGCGGTCTGCAAAACCGTGTACACCGGTGCGAATCCGGTCCGCGCCTCCAGCTTGCGCCTACTTATAAAAAGAGCATATCTGGCTCCAGCTGGCAGGCTATTAAAGGAAAAGGCGAAAGCTGTCCGCCGTTGCCAGATACAATGTAATAAATAGGCGAAGGCGGACCTATATGTTTCGCCTTTAGAAAAAGGGTAGTTCTTTGTTATAAGACGTATTATTGCGATTAAAGTGGGGCGGTTAGCTCAGCCCGGTTAGAGCGCCACGTTGACATCGTGGAGGTCACTGGTTCGATCCCAGTATCGCCCACCAGCTTGCGCCTACTTATAAAAAGAGCATATCTGGCTCCAGCTGGCAGGTTATTGAAGAAAGGGCGTAGGAATAGGATAACAGATAGCTTAATCGTGGGCGAGTGGCGGAATTGGCAGACGCAAAGGACTTAAAATCCTTCGGTTGCAAGGCCGTGAGGGTTCGAGTCCCTCCTTGCCCACCAGCTTGCGCCTACATATTTTAATATTATCTGGCTCCAGCTGGCAGGCCATTGCAAGAAAAGGCGAAGGCTGATTGCCGGATAGAATATAATAAATAGGCGGGCTGAACATAGAAAGAGGGACGAAAAGAAAGAAATGAAGAAGATTGACGAAAAATTACAGGTTTTGCGGCATAGCACGGCGCATGTTATGGCTGATGCTGTTAAAAAACTGTATCCAGGAGTTAAATTGGGTATAGGGCCGGCAATAGAAGGCGGATTTTATTATGATTTTGATTTTTCCGGATGTAAGCAAACTATGCTTATTCCCGAAAATCTCAGGAAAATAGAAAAAGAGATGAGACGTATAATCTCGAAGAAAGTGCCCTTCGGGAAGAAAGATATAGGAAAAAAAGAGGCGCTTAAAAAATTCAAGGACGAGCCGTATAAAATCGAGCTTATAAAAGAGCTCGAGGATGAGACAGTTTCTGTATATGATCATGGGGAATTTGAAGATCTTTGCAAGGGGCCGCATGTTGAGAATACTGGAGACATAAAAGCGTTCAAACTGTTATCTCTTGCCGGGGCGTATTGGAGAGGCGACGAAAAGAATGCTATGTTGCAACGCATATACGGTACAGTTTTTGAAACGGTCGAAGAATTAGAGAAACATCTTGAGCTTATAGAAGAAGCCAAAAAGAGGGATCACAGAAAGCTTGGCAAAGAGCTCGATCTTTTTAGCTTTAATGATCTTACAGGAGCGGGTCTTGTATTATATCATCCAAAAGGGGCCATGCTCAGGCAGGTAATATCGGACTACATAACAAAAGAGCATATTAAAAAAGGATATCAGCTGATCTCCAGCCCGCATATCTTGAAAAGCGATATTTGGGTGCAATCAGGGCATTATGAATATTACAAAGACAACATGTATATTTTTGAGAGCGAGAAACAAGAATATGCAGTAAAACCCATGAATTGTCCCGGACATATCTTGGTATATGGATCCAAGATGAGAAGCTACCGGGAACTTCCCATAAGATATTTTGAACTCGGGAACGTATATCGCCATGAAAAGTCAGGAGTTTTGCATGGACTACTTAGAGTAAGAGGATTTACGCAGGATGACGCACATATTTTTTGTTTGAGAGAGCAAGTAGAAGAAGAAGTCGTCAAGGTAATCGATTTTGTTGAAGAGACATTAAAGGTTTTCGGATTTAATGATTTTGAAGTTGAACTGAGCACTAGACCGGAAAAATATATTGGCGAAGAAAAAGATTGGGAAACGGCCACAGGCGCACTTAAAAAAGCTTTAGAGATGAAGGGCGTAGAATACGACATAAACGAAGGTGACGGCGCGTTTTACGGCCCAAAGATAGATATTAAACTTAAGGATGCGCTGGGAAGATCCTGGCAATGCGCTACTGTTCAGTGTGATTTCGCTTTGCCCGAAAGATTCGATCTGAAATATACCGATTCTGACGGGAAAGAAAAGAGACCGATAATGCTTCACCGGGTCATTCTGGGGAGTTTGGAAAGGTTTATAGGCGCTCTTATAGAGCATTACGGGGGAGACCTCCCCGTGTGGCTCGCTCCCGTACAAGTTAAAGTGATACCTATAGCCGAAGCCCATAAGGGGTATGCAGAAAAGTTAACGGAAAAGTTATGCGAGGCGGGAATAAGAGCGGAGATCGACGGGAAGAACGAAAAAATGCAGAAAAAGATACGTAATGCAGAAAAAGAAAAAATTCCTTATATGACAGTTTTGGGCACCAGAGAGATGGAAGAAAACAAAGTTTCTGTGCGCAGCAGGAAAAATGGCGATGAAGGAACTAAAGGCCTGCAGGAATTTATTGACATGATAAAAAAAGAGAACGAAAATAAAGAGGACAGGAGCTAACTTACTGCTCCCGAAAAAAAGTAAGGCACTATTAAAAGGAGGCGGACTATCGGGTACAATAAAAGTTATAATAGCAAGGGTTCTAAATACAAGGATTACACCAGGGTTAATGATAAGATAAGGGCGGCAAAAGTAAGGTTGGTCGATGACGAAGGAGCCCAGCTTGGAGTAAAAGAGATCAGAGAGGCAGTCGCTATAGCCAAAGAAAAAGGTTTGGATCTAGTAGAAGTCGCGTCAAAAGTAGATCCGCCAGTATGCCGGATCATGGATTACAGTAAGTACAAGTACGAACAGGAGAAAAAACACAAATTAGCTAAGAAAAAGCAGCATATCACACATGTAAAAGAAATAAGATTTAAACCGAAAATCGAAGCACATGATTATCAGGTTAAGTTGAAACACATAAAAGAATTTTTAGAGATAAAAGACAGAGTTAGAGTATCGTTACGTTTTAGAGGGAGAGAAAACGCACACAAAGAGATAGGAATGGAGCTTTTAAACCGGATAGCTAAAGATGTTTCCGGTCTAGGGGAAATGGAATCCCCGCCGCAAGCTATGGGGAGGACCATGACGATGACGCTACTACCTAAAACAGAAAAATAAGACAGTAGTAGTTTTTTGAAGTTTGTAGATGATAATTTTTAAGTAGCCGGGGTTTAAACCCCAGCTACTTAAAATCGGAGAATTAGTTAAAGAGGATAAACGGAGAAAAACACAATTTGTGTAAAATGAAAACAATACTGGAAAGAATAGGGGAAAGATCAGCGTAGGCGCGATCAAGTAAAAGGGCAGTGACCCTTGAGCTTATAAAACCCGTAAATCCGACAAACTCAGAAGAGGGAGACAGATAATGCCAAAACTAAAAACTAAAAAAGGTGTACAAAAAAGAGTTAAAGTAACTGCGACAGGTAAGGTGAAAAGAAAAAAAGAAGGTGCAAGACACCTTTTAACAAAAAAATCTCGCAAACGGAAAAGATCACTTAAGGCATCGACCTTGGTAGACAAGACTATAGAGAAAAAGATAAAAAGTCTGTTGCCGTATGCGTAAACGGTTTAAAGGTTTAAAAAGTTAAAAGGTTGAAAGGTCTGATGATTCGAAAGGCAACAAAGAATATAAAGAATTTTCCCAATCAACTTTGTAACTTTTAAAACTTTTTGGCTTTTAAAACTGATAAAAACAAGGAGATAAAATGGCAAGAGTAAAACACGCAGTCAGTTCGCTTAAAAGAAAGAAAAAGGTCCTCAAGGCCGTAAAGGGTCAAAGAGGCGCGCGATCCAAACTGCTTAGAACCGCTAAAGAATCTATGAGAAAAGCCTTAGTCAATAGCTACGGAGCCCGGAAAAAGAAAAAGAGCGATTTCAGGGCCTTGTGGATAACGCGCATAACAGCGGCTTGTCAGGCAGAAGGAACGTCTTACAGCAAGCTTATGGCTGCGCTTAAAAAGGCTAACATAGCTCTAAATAGAAAGATGCTCGCTGATCTTGCTGCGACCGACGATAAGGCGTTCAAGACTATTTTAAAGACGACAAAACTGTAAAAAAAATTATGAAAAAGCTGACCCCTCCGCAGCTTCTAATTCTTAGTTTTCTATGTGTCATTATTTTGGGCACAGCGGTCCTGTCCCTACCTATGGCGACATCGGGAACAGAGAAGCTGTCTATTACAGATAGCCTTTTTACGGCAGCCAGCGCTACCTGTGTAACGGGGCTTGTTGTCAAAGATACCGGGACTACTTTCACTCCTTTCGGAAAATGGGTTATCTTTGCGCTTTTCCAGGCGGGAGGCTTAGGGATAATGACGTTCTCAACTTTATTTGCCGTTCTCCTAGGACGGAAGATAGGGTTCAGGGAAACGGACATCATTAAAGGTACGCTGGACAATCATAATATTCTCGGCCTCAAAAAACTAATAACATACATACTTGGCATTACTTTCGCAGCTGAAGGCCTGGGGGCTTTATTTCTGTTCGTAAGATGGAAAGTATCTACCGACTGGGGCGTTTGGGAAATACTGGAAAAATCCATTTTTCATTCAGTATCGGCATTTTGTAACGCAGGGTTCTCTCTCTTTAGCAATAATCTCGCATCATTCCAGGCTGATCCTTACATTAATCTGATAATGATAGTTTTGATATTCCTCGGCGGGATAGGGTTTATTGTTATCATGGATGCGATGGGTCTTTTGTTCAAAAAAGGTCCTGCAAAAAGAGTGAGCCTGCAGACAAAGATAGTATTGACGGTCTCGGTAGCTTTGATCATATTAGGGGCAGTGCTGCTTTTAGTGTTTGAGAGAAATAATGCTCTTAAAGGGATGACCGCAGCAGAAAGAGGGCTTGGCGCTATTTTTCACTCTGTAGCCGCCAGGACTGCGGGATTCAATACTTTAGATATAGGTAGTTTTACTGCGCCTTCTCTAATGTCACTAATATTTCTTATGTTCATAGGGGCCTCGCCCGGGTCGACCGGAGGAGGGATAAAGACTTGTACTTTCGCGGTTGTCATGGCATTGACATTTGGCATGATGAAGAACAGAAAAAAAGTTATGTTTTTCGGAAGAAGTGTCCCGAAACAGGTAATAAGAGAGGCGCTAGTAATCTTCTTTTTGGCGTTGGCCTGGATCTTTATAGGAACAATGGTACTTACTGTTATAGGCGGCTCTTTTACGCGTGGGGACAATGTTTTTATTAAGGCATTATTTGAGATAGTTTCGGCTTTCGGTACAGTGGGGCTTTCAACCGGTATTACCGGTACGCTTAGCGGGGCCGGAAAGATTCTTGTTATTGTGACTATGTTTGCGGGCCGCGTGGGCCCATTAACATTGGCTCTAGCGGTAGCTTCCAGGGAACGGAAAGATAATTATTTTTATCCCGAAGAAAATTTAATGGTGGGATAGTTTAAGCATTGATGAAGGATAAAGGTTAAAGGATAAAGGTGATGATACTATGAAACAATATGCAGTTATAGGATTAGGCAGGTTTGGATCAAGTGTTGCAAGAACCTTGGCGGAAAAAGGACAGCAGGTTATAGCTATTGATAAGAATGAGGAACTTGTTCACGATATAATGGATAGCGTAGCGAAAGCGGTATGTCTGGATGCAAGCGATGAAAAAGCAGTTAAATCGGTTGGCTTGCAGAACGTAGACGCTGCTATATGCGGAGTAGGAACAGATGTAGAATCAAGTATTCTGGTGACGCTTCTGCTAAAAGACCTTAATATTCCGCAAATAGTATGTAAAGCTACAAGTCCCGCTCATAAAAAAGTTTTGGAAAAGATAGGAGCTACCAAAGTTGTTCTCCCGGAAAAGGATATAGGGGAAAGACTTGCCGCCTCTCTGATATCACTATCAGATACGGTACGTGAACATATTGGTCTTTCAGGGAACTCTAGCATCATAGAGATCATAGTTCCTGCGGAATTCATAGGAAAGACATTAAGGGAGCTGGATATAAGATCAGAATTCGGAGTGAATGTTATTGCGATCAAGAAAAAAGACCAGGGAAGCGATGAAGAAAAGATCAATGTAACGCCTCAAGCTGATGACATTGTTGTTAAAGGAGATATTCTGGTAGTTTTTGGCGAGAACAGTAAGATCGATGCGCTGAAACTTAAGAGTGAAGAGAAAGAGTAGGGGCCGAGGTATGGATGTTATCAAAAAGCTAGAAGAGATAAAAGAAACATTTGAACAAGAACTCGGATCTTGCCGCAACTTAAGAGATGCGGAAAAGGTGAGGATAAAATATGCCGGACGCAAGGGAGAGCTTACGTCAGTTTTAAGATCGTTATCTGGCCTTTCTGCCGAACAAAAAAAAGAAGCTGGCCAAAAAGCTAACGTTCTAAAAAACAATATTAACGAACAACTTGAAAAAGCTATCAGGGATCTGAAACCGACAGACGCAAAAAAGAAAGAGCTTGATATTACTTTACCCGGAACAGGAAAGAGGCCAGGAACACTGCATCCCTTGACAAGAGTGCTGGACAGAATAAACGAAATATTTATTTCTATGGGGTTCAGTATAGCCGAAGGCCCGGAAATAGAAACCGAATTTTATAATTTTGAAGCGTTAAACATGCCGCTTGACCATCCCTCTAGAGATGCTTTTGACACTTTTTATATAGATAAGGAGCATCTCTTAAGGAGTCATACCTCAAATGTGCAGATACATATAATGCAGCATCAGAAGCCGCCAATACAGGCGATCATGCCGGGAAGAGTTTACAGGCCCGATGCAGTTGATGCGTCACATTCTTTTATGTTTCACCAGGTTGAAGGATTAATGGTGGACAAGAATATAACCTTTTCGGACCTTAAAGGAGCTCTTTCCTTTTTTATAAGGAGCATGTTCGGAGAAGACGTCAAAATGAGATTAAGACCTCATTTTTTTCCGTTCACGGAACCTAGCGCCGAAGTAGATATATCATGTATCATATGCGGCGGAGCAGGATGCAGGGTATGTTCGGGGAACGGGTGGCTTGAGATATTGGGCGCAGGCATGGTAGACCCCAAAGTTTTTGAAGCCGTAGGATATGACCCGGAAGAATACAAAGGATTTGCGTTTGGCATGGGAGCTGAAAGAATAGCAATGCTTCTTTATGGGATAGAAGACATACGTCTTTTCTATGAAAACGATGTCAGGTTTTTGGAACAATTTAAATGAAATGAGCACATAACTTATGCGACCAAAGGGAGCATAAGTTATAAGTGCGTATTTCATCCCGAGCGAGCAATGGGATCTCACGAACAAAGTGAGTAATACGGGAAGTTTTTGAAATAACTAAAGATTGCTTCGTCGGCCTTTGGTCTCCTCGCAGTAGGACGCGAGCGAAACGAGCGACGGGATCTCACGATTCACAAAGGACATACAATGAAATTAAGCTACGAATGGATAAAAGAATATGTAAACATCGATGTTAGCCCGAAGACGCTTGCTGAAGGACTTACTTTATCCGGATCCGAAGTGGAGTGTGCTGAAGAAAAAGACGGAGATACCGTCATGAGTCTTGAAATAACGTCTAATAGACCGGATTGCCTAAATATGTTGGGACTGGCACGAGAAGTCTCCGCGGTTTTTGATGCCGAAGTAAAGCTTCCGGAGCTGACGGTTCAGAATGCGCCTAGTGAAGATCAAAAGAGCTCCGTTAAATGTGTTATCGAGAGCTCAGACTTATGCCCATTATACACAGCGAAAATAATCAAGAATGTAAAGATAACTGAGACAAGTAAAAAAATAAAACGAAGACTTCTGTCTATAGGATCCCGCGCGGTTAACAACATTGTTGATATTACCAACTATTGTTTAATGGAAACAGGTCATCCCTTACATGCTTTTGATCTTGATAAGATAGCTGGAGACACTATCTTTATTAGGGAAGCTGTGAAGGGGGAGAAGATCGTTACTATAGATGACGTTGAAAGAACTCTTAAAAAAGGCATGCTCGTTATAGCCGATAAAGATAAGCCCATAGCAATAGCCGGCATTATGGGCGGGAAGCACGCGGAAGTCACGGAAAAAACAAAGAACATACTTCTTGAAAGCGCTTATTTTGATCCGCTTTCCGTAAGACATACTTCCCGGGATCTCGCGCTTACAACTGATTCCAGCTATAGGTTTGAAAGAGGAGTGAACAAAGAGGGAGTTGAAACTGCTTCTTTGAGGGCGTCAGGATTGATTTTAGAAGAAGCCGGAGGAGAAATAGAGTGCGCAATAAAAGAAGGGGAGATACGCGCCGAAAAGAATGTCGTTTCATTTGATTCCGTAAAAGCCGGGAATATTCTAGGTGTAAAAATTGATCCAGAAGAGATAAAACGAATATTTTCTAGGTTAGGAATGAAGGTTACATCGGAAAAAGAGACTCTAACAGTTGAAGTCCCGGCCTTCAGGGAAGACCTTACCAGAGAAATAGATCTCGTCGAAGAAGCGGCAAGAATATATGGATACGAAAATATACCGGCCAAGCTAAATAGGTTCGTACCTCAAGTTAAAAGGAAAGAAAGGTCTCGCAAAACAGAGGAAAAGGTCAAAGATCTTTTAGTTTCTTCCGGGTGCAACGAAATAATGACATATAGCCTGATAAGCGAGGCGGCCGCGGAAAAGTTCAAGATGGTCTCTCAAGAAAAAGTAACTCTCATGAATTCTCTTTCAGAAGAGCAAAAAGTTCTTACTCCAAATCTTATCGACGGTATGCTAAAAACGATTTCATGGAACCTGAATAGAAAAAATAGTGATCTCAGGCTATTTGAGTCAGGGAAAATCTATGTAAAAGAGAAAAAAGAGTTCGGTGAATACTCAGCTTTATGCATTGGAGCAACCGGGAACGCTCAAAGTAACTGGAAAGACGGATCAAGGAAAACCGGACTATACGATCTTAAAGGTCTTGTCGAAACGGTCCTTGACGGGTTATCTCTTGAGGCAGACTTTAGGCCCATCAAGATCAAGGGACTCGTAAATTGCGCCGGGATCAGTCTGGCCTCTGGAGGCAAAAAGTTAGGATTTCTGTGTGAGGTAGGAAGAGATATACTTGATTCATATGATATCAATCAAGAGGTATATGTTTGCCAGGTGAGGTTAGATAGTCTTGCAAAAGATGCCGCACTGAAAAATAAATACAAGGCAATTGATAAATTCCCGTCATCCGAAAGAGATATTTCCGTTCTCTGCGACGAGACGGTCTCCTCAGGCAGAATAATGGATGTTATCAAAAAAACCGGGGGCGACATGATTAGATCTATAACCTTCAAAGACATATATGAGGGAGAACAGATCCCTGCGGGCAAAAAGAGCCTTACATATAGCATAAATTATGGGCTGGATACACGTACCATAACAGATGAAGATACAGAAAAAACCAATAGTAAGATCAAAGACGCTTTGACCCGTCACCTGAAAGTTTCTTTCCGATAATTTGTGAACAGTGTTAAGAGACAATTGACTATTGTCCTTTTTAATTCGGGTTTCAGTCTTTTTCTGTCTATAGTCCAGTTTCCCTGACTTCTACCTTCTAGCCTCTTTTTTAACTACGAACTACCTGCCATGAAATCATAGCCCTTCAAAAATAACTGTTGCAAAACATTCCCTGGTGTTATAATAAACAGGTACTGTTTAGTTCGTGAAGTGGGAAATAGAATTTGACCAACACTTTATTTTGGGGAACCTAACTTTGGGTGTTCTTTAAGGGCGCCCAAGAGGGTACCCACCTGGGATACCAGGTCGCAATTCTCTTCCTGTGCACGGCTAAATGGTTTGGGGCCGGATTCGTCCGGCCCTACTATTTACAACGATATTGTTTCTAACAAGGTGTTTTGTCCCCACTCAGACAGTCCTCGTCCTTTGGACTGCGGAACTCGTGGAGGACAAAACACCTTGTTAGAAACAGAGATAATATAAAAATTTTATATAGGTCACGGACGGGATCCTCTCTGGCTGGCGGGAAAAATAGGAAGTACCCGGGGAGACTCAAGGCTTGCCAATTTTGTACCGTTTGCAAATTCGTGAGGGCAAGTGTCCCCTTTTTTGTGTTTAAAGGTGTCCCTAAGGACTTTGCCGATAGCACATGGACGAGATTCTTTATTAGGACGGGAAGAATAGGAAGTAGGGAGACAGGAAAAGGCAATGGAAGAGACTGGGAAGATTGTTAGCATTGATGGCGGGAAGATGGTTATTGAGATTTGTGCGAATGAAGCTTGTTCTAAGTGCTGTTCATGCGGGGCTTCTGGGGTGCGGACTATAGACGCTGACAGCGTGAAAGAAAAGGGTTTTGAAGTTGGGGATAATGTTAAAATAAGTTTGCAAACCGCGATATTTATGCGGATGAATATACTGTTATATCTTGCGCCGCTCATTGTTTTTGCGGGCGTAACTCTTGCGGCGTATGGGGCGTCGGGCAGCCCGGGAAAAAGTTTTTTAGCGGGTTCGGCCTGTACGGGGTTAGTTTATTTTGCGGCGGGCAAGATAATAAAGAAGGATAAAAGATTCGCGCCGGAGATAATAAAGATTGATAAACAAAAGCAGGAGGAATAATGGAAGACCAGGTAAAACAAGCTATAGAAAAAGTGCGTCCTTTACTTCAGAGAGATGGGGGAGACGTAGAATTTGTTGCGCTGGAAGGCGCTGTTGTTAAAGTGAGATTAAAAGGCGCTTGCTGCGGATGTCCAATGAGTCAGATGACCTTAAAAAGCGTTGTCGAAAAGACTATTAAAGAAGAAGCTCCAGGAGTAGAATCTGTTGAAACCGTGACGTGATTATGAAAACCATATATTGCGACGCGAATGCGACCACGAGGTTAGACCCTGAAGTGCTTCAGGAAATGATGCCTTTTTTGACTGAAAAATACGGGAACCCTTCAAGCATACATGCTTTGGGGAGAGACGCGAAAAAGTATCTGTCAAAAGCCAGAAGACAAGTAGTAGCGCTTATTCAGGCAGAATCCCCCGAAGAAATAGTATTCACTTCAGGCGGTACCGAATCCGACAATCTTGCTATAAAGGGCACAGCCGAACGCCTTAAAGAAAAAGGCGGGCATATAATAACTTCAAGCGTCGAGCATTCAGCTGTTCTAAATACTTGCAGAGCTCTTAATGAAAAAGGATATAAGGTTACCTATCTTAAGGTGGACGAGTTTGGTCTGATTGATCCGGATGAACTTCGCGAGAAAATCGGAGAGAAAACTATACTTGTCACTATCATGACAGCTAACAACGAAACCGGAACTATTTTACCAGTTGAGGAGATCTCTTCTATAGCGAGTGCGCAAGGAGTGCTGTTTCATACAGATGCAGTGCAGGCCGCGGGAAAGATTCCGGTGACAGTAAAAGGTAAGGGGGTTGACATGATCTCCTTATCTTCACATAAGATAAACGGACCAAAAGGCGTAGGTGCGCTGTACGTGAAGGAAGGCACCAAGATAAGCGCCCTGCATAGCGGAGGGTATCAAGAAAGCGGCCGAAGGGCCGGGACAGAGAACCTTGCAGGAATAGTTGGGTTCGGGAAAGCATGTGAGGTAGCATTAAAAAATTTGGACAAAAGATCTTTAAAAACAAAAAAGCTGAGAGATATGCTTTTCGAGGGCATAAAAGAGCATATTGGCGGAGCAGAACTTAATGGGCATATTAGCGAAAGGCTCCCGAACACTCTAAATATTAGTTTCAGGGGCATAGAGGGAGAATCTTTAGTCAGGGCGATGGACCTTGAAGGGATATATGCCGGAGCAGGTTCGGCATGTAAGGCAGGAAGCCCTGAGGCGTCGCATGTTCTTGAAGCTATGGGGCTTTCTCCCGAAAGAGTGAGAAGTGCGGTAAGATTTTCTGTCGACAAGTTCAACTCCGAAGAAGATATAAGTGAGATTATTAGGAAGTTACCAGGCATCGTAAGCAGGATAAGAGACTTATAACTTTCTAAAATACTAACATATTAAAAAAGTAGGAATATTTATATTATTGGTGTATAATATTATACGGTGAAGAGCGAGAAAATGGTAAGAAAATCAGAATTAAGAAAGGAGATAACAAGGCGTCTACAGGACCAAGATCCTGTATCTAGGGGCATAAATAGCCGTAAAATACAGGAAAAAGTACTTTCGAGCGAGATATTTCAAACCTGTAAGACTGTCATGACGTACGTTTCCTTGACAACAGAAGTTAGTACAGAGTTAATCAATGAAGAAACGTTTAAATTGGGTAAAAGGGTAGCGGTTCCTTACATGGAACCTACGGAAGAGACTATAATAGCTTCTAAGCTTACAGCAATAAAGAACCTGGAAAAAGGACCTTTTGGTATATTTCAACCCAGAAGGGACCTTGTGGAGGAGATACCACCGGAAGAGATCGATCTGATCCTGGTGCCGGCAATAGCGTATGGGAAAAATAACATGCGTCTAGGAAGAGGAAAAGGATGTTACGATAAGTTTCTTGCTAGATGTGCATTGTCCCGGACACCAACTATCGGTTTAGCTTTCAGATTTCAGGTAATTGAAGAGCTTCCCTCAGACCCTCATGACAGGCCAGTTTCCCTGGTCATTACAGAATGAATCAATAACTCGTTTCCTAAGGTCACAGTAGAGCCTTCTTA
>JAVCDB010000019.1 GCA_030765205.1 Candidatus Aadella gelida
ACTTACCTGTCACAAACTTCTAATGCAAATATTATACCCTAAAATATCTTATTCTAGCTATTTACTTCTCAATTTATTTATATTTCAAAGCATTTACCTGTAAGTGGGGAAATTGGGGACAGATCCCTATTTCTTCGCTTTCTATTCTTTCATTAAGGGGGATCTGTCCCCAATTAACTGCGCTTTGCTTATGGCTGCTTCTTTACCACTCCCGGAGTTTAAAGTGAATCCATTTTCATAAGTTATGACCTTATTCTCCTATAGCTTTTAGGAAAACCTCTTTACCGGTCTCTTCAATAAGCATCGCCAGCCTCTGTCTTGGTTTGGCGTTATTCTTATAAAATTCCACCACTTTTACTATCAGAGACAACACTTCTTCCTCGGTATAAACTTTATCAAGTTTAAATCCCATATGCGGCTCTTTGCCACCGCATCCGCCTAAATACACGGCATATCCTATGCGCCTTTCAGAATGTGTAAGATCAACGGCACCGTGTATGCCTATCTCGGAAGACTGTACCCGGGTGCAGGCATTCGGACATCCGGAGATTGCTATTTTAAATTTATGCGGAAGATCCATCGCGCAAACTATACCCCTCTTCTCTATCTTATCGAAAAGACTGAATGTATCTACTAAACCTCGTTTACACCAGTTATTGCCCGGGCACGTCGTCGTAGCTCTAAGTCTTGGTCCGGATGTCCCCGGGAGAACCCCTGTCTTCTTCATCTCTTTTTCGACTTCATCAATTTTACCGTATAGAATGTACGGTATTTCTATGCCCTGACGTACTGTAAGGTGAACTATGCCTTTCCCGTACTTCTCTGCTATTTCCGAAAGCTTGGACAAGTGACTTGATGCATAATTACCCGCAGGCATCCTCGTCCTTAAAGTAAATTCACCCTCATGTTTAGACCAAAGAAACCCTTTTTTTTTCAGTGCATCATAATCTATTTCCTGGCGTGTCATTTTCTCTCCTAATTGCTTCTTTTAAATCGCATTGCTTTACTAATAGCGTTTTGGGTTTTTTGAATATCTGATTGAGTATGCGCGAATGATATAAAATTGGCTTCGTATTCCGAAGGCGCCAGAAATACACCATTGGAAAGCAGCCTCTTATAAAACTTCTGGAAATCTTTTTGTTTATCGAATTTTAAACTAAACATTGAGCCGTATTCCGCAACTTCCAGGTTGTGTCCATTGTTTTTCGCCTCCTCTTTAAGCACATTCGTCAGACCTCGTACCTTATCTGTGAGCTTCTTATAATTACTTATATTCTTCAACAATGTCTTTAATGTCGCGATGCCGCTTCTCATGACGACCGGATTACCTCCAAAAGTGGATGCTTGATAAACTTGCCCTTCCGGGGAAAGTTCCTTCATTATTTTTTTGCTCCCGCCATATGCTCCTATTGGAAATCCTCCTCCGATGATCTTTCCCAGACAATATAGATCCGGCTTAATGCCCAGCGTGTTAGTAAGTGTCCCATATGAAAACCTGAATCCCGTTATGATCTCATCGGATATTAAAAGAGCCCCATTTTTTTTAGAAAGCTTCCTTATGTGTTTCAAAAAATCCCTGTCAGGGGGAATAACCCCGTAATTGCCCCCTGCTGGTTCAACGATGATGGCCGCTATTTTTTTTCCATGTTTAGCAAATATCCTATCTACACTATCTTTGTTGCCGTATTCAGCTAACAGCGTATGTTTAATAAACTCTCTGGGGACTCCTTTACTAAATGGTATACCCAGTGTAGCCAGTCCGGAACCGCTCTTAACGAGAAAATAGTCCGCATGACCGTGATACGAGTCTTTGAACTTGATTATTTTATCCCTGCCTGTATATCCTCTGGCAAGTCGCACAGCTCCCATAACCGCTTCCGTTCCGGAATTAACAAATCTTATTTTTTCCATGCCTCGTATAGCCTTATTAATGCCCTCGGCAAGTTCTACCTCATGCCGAGTGGTAACACCATAACTTACCCCCGCTCTTATAGCATTTTGGGCTTCTTTAATGACTTCACAATGGGCATGTCCCAGAATATTCGCACCGAACGAAAGGACGTAATCAATATATGCCTTGTCTTTTTCATCATATATTCTGGAACCTTTGGCTTTCTTGGCAAAAAACGGATCAGTCCCGACATAATTGAAAGACCGCACAGGGCTATTCACTCCTCCTACTAAAAGTTCTTTTGCTCTTTTTGTTATTTTTTCCATTTTACTTTACCCACCTCGCGATATCTTTAGCATGATATGTGATTATCAGATCAGCTCCGGCCCTTTTGAATGAATGCATTATTTCTTTAACTGTTTTTTCTTCATCCAGTATTTCCTTCCGGGCACCTTCCTTGACCATGGAATATTCCCCGCTTACGTTATATACGGCTAAGGGGCGATCTATCCCGCTTCTTACCTCACTGACTATATCCAGATACCATAAAGCGGGCTTTACCATAACTATGTCCGCTCCCTGATCGATGTCTTCCCGTATCTTCCTGAAAGCTGTTTCCTTATCCGTATAATCCAGCTGATATCCTCTTCTATCCCCGAATTTCGGAGCTGAATCAGCTACATTCCTGAAAGGGCCATAAGCCGCTGAGGCAAATTTTGCCGAATATCCCATTATCTTTACATCTCTAAACCCGTCTTTATCCAAAGTCTTTCTAATAGCCTCCACCTGACCTTCTGCCATAGCAGACGGTGCGACATAGTCAGCTCCCGCTCTGGCGTGTGAAAGAGCAGAAAGAGAAAGTGCCTCTAAAGTTGTCTTTTTGTCTATACCTTTTGTCTTGTTATTAATTATTCCGCAATGACTGTCATTTGTATACGCGCACAAACAAACATCTGTAAATACTGTCGTAGTCAGTTTGTTCTCTCTAATAAGCCTTATTGCTTCATTTACAGCATTACTGTCAGAATATGCTTCACTCCCTTCTGAATCTTTCTTTTCAGGGATACCGAATACCAGTATATTTTTTATCCCCAGTTTCTCGAGTTCTTTCACTTCATCTAAAATCAAATCCGGGGACATTCTGAAAACCCCTTCCATTTGAGGGATTTCCTCTTTCAGGGTTTTCCCTTTTTTTACAAAAAGTGGATATATTAATTCCTTCACATTAATCTTCATAGTCAATTTTATTCACCACGTTACCAACAATGAGAATTGCCGGCGGTTTTATCTTTTCTTTTTTTACTTTTTCTTCTATCGTTCCAATAGTCGCAACGGTTATTCTCGTCTCTGGCCTTGTCGCTTTTTCAATAAACGCGCACGGCACCTCATCTTTCCTGCCGCTCTTCCTCAAGGCTTTTACTACATTTGAAATATTGGCTACTGCCATCAAATATACAAGCGTTCCGCAACCGGGAGCTTCTATTTCAGCGTCTTTATCGCTCTTCCTGCCGGTAATGACAGCGACTGACTGGATCTCATTTTTCACAGTTAAAGGTATCCCAAAACTTGCCGGCGCAGCGAAAGCCGAGGTAATCCCCGGGATAACTTCTACATTTATCCCCGCGCTCCTTAAGTACCGAGCTTCTTCTGATCCCCTGCTAAAAACAAAGGGATCCCCTCCCTTAAGCCTTACCACTATATTATCTTTAGAAGCTTTATCGAGCAAAAGACGGTTTGTTTCGGACTGCTCTTTAAGATGTAGGCCATCCTTCTTTCCAACGCATATTTTTTCACAAGAATCTTTAGTATGATCAAGTAGCTCAGGCGCGGAAAGAAAGTCGTAAAGAACAAAGTCGGCCTCTTTAAGAATATTAAGCCCTTTCACGCTGATAAGTTCCGGATCCCCTGGCCCTGCTCCGATTATATATATTTTTCCTTTTTTAACTTCCATCTATCACCTCAAACAGTTTTATAAGATCCTCTCTTTTTTTCCTCACTTGCACGGCCAACTTTCCTTGCAAAGGATGAGATTTTACTACAGAGAACGGAAGGACTTGAGAAACTCGGCTTTCAAGTCCCAAGCGGATAAGAGCCGCATTGGCTACAATTATGGCCTCATATTCGCCTTTATCCAGTTTTTTTATGCGTTCATCCACATTTCCCCTAATATCCTTTACAATAAGATCAGGCCGAAATCTTTTTATAGCGTCTTTTCTAGACTGGGAACTTGTCCCGACGCGCGATCCTGACGGTAGCTTATCCAGAGTGACCCCCCCGACAGACACAAGGCTGTCAAACGGATCTATCGAAGCTGTCACTGCCGCTAGCGTCAGTTCCTCCGGAAGCTCTGTTTCAAGATCCTTGGCACTGTGCAAAGCAGCATCGATCCTTCCTTTGATCAAAGCCCGTTCTATCTCATGCGTAAAAAAGTCACTTCCTTCGAATTCATGAAGAGGGGTAGTCTTATCTTTGTCGCCTTTGGTTGCGATCTCAATTACTTCAAAGTTCACCTTTTCCATTCTTTTTTTTATTTCTTCAACCTGTTTAAGCGCCAACGGGCTGGAGCGTGTTCCTAGTTTTATCAGCATATCTATTTTCCTCTGCTTTTAGCTCTTCAATCGTTCTTTCTACAAGATCCCTTGCCTCCTTCGCATATTCGTATAACATATCATTCCTTTTGTCTATTAGACCGCTTAGATCATCAATGTTTATAAGATCAATATTCCACTTCTCACCGACAGAAGGATCAATGTCCCTGGGAACCGCAAGATCATATACTCGTACCTTCTTATTCATTCCTGAGGGAAAACTTTTAATTACACGATGCGGACTACTCGTAGCGCTTATCACTATGTCCGCGCTTCTCATAAGATCATTTGCTTCGGTAAAAAGCACAGCTTGCCCCCCCATCCACTCGGCAAGCCGCTTTGCTCTTGAATGTTTTTTTCTAGCTACAATATATATATCGGCCCCTTCGATCCGCTTTCCGGCAAAAAGTTGAGCCACTTTGCCCGTTCCTATGATCAAAACCTTTTTACCTTTTAAGGGTCCTGTTTTAGACAGGACATCTTTGATAACAATATCTGCTATATCCCCACTGATGTACGTGTCATACAACAGTCTCTTCCTTATTTCATGTCCCTTATACAAGATCCCTTTCAAGTATTCCCTTAAATCGGGATCAAATCCGTTTTGCCTTAGCCAGCTATCTAGCTGCTTTACTATTTGCTTTTCGCCCAGAATACGGGATACCAGTCCCACAGACAAACTCAAAAAATGTCTGGAAACCGAGTGTTTCCCTAAACCTATCCTAGCTTTACCGAAAATTCCGGGAAAGCTTTTTTTAAACGCGGTTATATTAGCATTTGCCGCTAATACGGAAGTTGCGACAGCATATATTTCCACTCTGTTACAGGTAAACAGTATTTCCGCCTTGCCGGAACGGAACTGCCAGAACTTCCTTATGTCGTGACGAAGAGAATAAGCCTTCTCCCTCTCTTCCAGCGACGCGTTCTTATGATCTATTCCTAAATAATAGAAAATCATGCCATTTTTCCTTTAAATAGTTCTTCAGATCCCTGGAAAGCACCGGATCTTTTCCGTCGGTATATACCGCTATCATCGCTTCGTCAAAACGCGCGACAGCAGGAGAAATATAATCGCTTAACCCGGGATCGTCTACCACATTAATTGTTATACCCTTTTCCTTGCTCCATTTGCTTACCTTAGCGTTCACGTTTGGATCATCCGTAGCCGCTACAATGAGAGAGGCATTCTTTATGTCACTTTTTTTAACCTTTCGCCTTACCCATTCAACCTTTCCCGTACGGTCAAGTTCGCGAACTTCGAAAGATGCAAAGGGAGCAATGATCCTGACACAGGCACGCGCCTCAAGAAGGGAACTTGCCTTTCGCCGGGCGACATTGCCTCCCCCTACAACCAGCACATTCTTATTCTTTATTTCTAAAGCTATAGGAAAGTAGTCCATTTTAAATACCAGCTCCGCCTTGGTTCTGTTTTAATGGACGTGTATGAATACCGCACTCGCCACCACACTTGCTTGTACCGATCCATCTCCCCGCCCTTTCATTGTCATCACTTGTTATTTTTGTGCAAGGAGCACATCCAAGAGAACGGTATCCTTCCGCATAAAGAGAATTTACCCGCACTCCGTAAACTGCCAGATACTGCCATACTTCGCGCTCCTTCCATATCAAGATTGGGTTAAGCTTTATGAGCCCCTCATCCCGTTCCTCTACTTCTTCATAATCTGTTCTGGTACGTCCTTCCGTACACCTTAGACCGGTCACCCAACAGTCAACATTCATTTCCTCAACAGCTTTTTTGACCGGCTCAACCTTTAAAAGGTCACAACATTTATCGGGGTCCGTCTCATAAAGCTTATCCGGAATCTCAACATCGTTCTTGTAAACCTTAAGCTCCGGATATCTTGAAACTTCTTCGTTCATAAAGGCTATTGTTTCAACAGGTTTATATCTTGTTGTAACTATAAAGCCTCGTATTTTGGCACTTACACGTTTTGCCAGGTCCCATATAACGACAGAATCTTTTCCGAGGCTGTTCGCTACAACCAAACTGTCGCCATACTTTTCATAGGCTTCTGATATAAGCTCCCGTGATCTATCCACCTTTTCTTTAAAATTTAACGTCTCGACTAATTGCTTCAGATCTTCTTTTTTTTCTAACACACTCATCATTCTCCTCCTTTTTAGATTTGATACTCTGGTCTCTTTTTCCTTCCGAACTTCACTTTCTCCCACAACCTCTCATGCCAGTAATATAGGAAGAACTTGACCGCATTCGCCCCTATACCGATCACAAATGCCTCTTTAAGATCCTTACTGTAAATGTAAACAGCTGCCACAGTTGTTACGACCGCAACTACTCGCCATGTAATGCTTTTTATAAATGATCTTTTCGGATGATCCACAATTCCCCTTAAATAACTATCTTTATCAACTTAATAAAGTTAAAGACAAAAAAATATATTATATCTGATACATAAGTACTTTTTCTTTTTGTGTCAGCTTTCTGCAAATATCAGCAAAAGAAACCTTGCCTAAAATATCTTCCATAGCGCCCTCTACCTCTTTCCATATGCCCACAAACACAGATCCATTCCTTAAGGCGGAATCCGCTATGGGCAAAAGATCACCGCTTATAGCCCTCATAACTTCACCAAGTCGTATATTCTCAGGGGACTTCGCAAGAATGTATCCCCCCTCCTTGCCTCTCGAGCTGGTTACCAGCCCAAGTCGTTTAAGCTGTATAAGTATCTGCACTAAATATCTTTCAGGCATTTCCTGGTTTTTAGATATTTGCTTAATATGCACCGGGACCTTGTCAGGCCAATGCAACGACAGCTCCAAAAGAGCCCTGCATGCATAATCACATTTTGCTGAAATCCTCATGCCTACCTCACCTTTACTTAACTATCATTATCAACTTAGTTCAGTATAAGCTTTTTCTCTATTTTTGTCAACAATTATTTCTAAATAACTGATGCTCTATTAGAGTCAAAGAATCATAGCTCACTTTGTTTGCTAGAGTCAGAGAGTCAATGTTGACCCATGCGAGGAGGATGGAGTATCGGGGATAGACATTAGGCAGAGAAGGACGATTTTTGATTGGATTTTTACTGGTGACTAGGTAGCTGGCAACTGACTACTGGAAACTATTCACCATTCACTTACTTACTTCTTTTTTCTTGAACTTGCCCCGGAACTGGAACTGTTTTTAGGGCGTCCTTTATATCCGGTGCGCTTATAAGGCGCACTGCTATTCCCGCCGCTTCTCTTTCCCGGACCACGGCTTTTACGTTTAGGCGCCGCACCTGCTATGAACTTCTCACTTGGAAGTGAGGGGTGTTCTATAATAGGCAGTGCTGTCTTTATGAGAGACTCGATATTGCGTATCTCTTTACCTTGCTCCGGGGTGGCGAACGAAATAGCGCGTCCTTCGTGCCCGGCTCTTCCTGTACGTCCGATCCTATGCACGTAATTTTCCGCGTCATCCGGAAGATCATAATTTATCACTGTTTCTATACCAATAACATCTATACCTCGAGCCGCTATATCGGTCGCGACAAGAATTCTGTATCTTCCGTTTTTGAAACCCTCAAGCGCTGCCTTCCTCTGCTTCAGAGTGCGGTCTGAATGTATCTCCGCTGCGTTATACCCCATTTCTGAAAGCATTTTTCTGATCTTTCCGGCTCCCCGACGGGTCCTTGAAAAGAGCAGCACCGAACCCCTGTACTGATCAAGAAGTTTAGCTAGCAGTTTCTTTTTAGCTTCTCTTTTTACTATGAACAGCTCCTGAATAATACGCTCTGCGGCAGTTCCTGAAGGAGCAACTTCAATGTGAACGGGAAGTTTCATATGTTTGGTTCCCATTGAAACAACTTCTCCGGGTATAGTAGCTGAAAAAAGCATCGTCTGTCTTTTTTTAGGAATATGTTTTAGAATACGTTCTATGTCCGGTTTAAAACCCATATCCAGCATCCTGTCAGCTTCGTCCAGGATAAGTATTTCCACTTCTTTCAAATTCATTGTTTTCTGATTCAAGTGGTCAACAAGCCGTCCGGGTGTAGCAATGATAATCCGCGGTTTCTTTCTCAATATCTTAAGCTGTGAATGTATAGGAACTCCTCCTATGATAACCACAGTATTTATCCCGAATAAAGGCGCCATCTTTTGAAAAGTCTCATTTACCTGCATAGCTAATTCTCTGGTAGGGACAACCACCAGACACTTGCCCATATTACGGGAAAGACGCTGGATAACCGGTATCGCAAAAGCCAGAGTTTTCCCTGTCCCCGTCTGAGCCACTCCTATAATATCAGTCTCATCTATAGCTATCGGGATAGCTTTATGTTGGATCGGTGTGGGTACTGTAAATTTTAATTTGTCCAATATTTCAATAATTTTAGGGGCAATACCCATTCCATCAAAAGAAATATTTGTTTTTGGTTCTTTAGTCATAATATTTTAACTCCTGTTTTTATGTAACCTGTTTATTCCAAGTCTATCACAAAGACTTGCTTGCCCGTTTACGATCCTGCTCATTCAGCTGGATCTTTCTAATACGGATATTCTGTGGAGTTATCTCCACCAATTCATCGTTTTCAATAAACTCAAGCGCAAACTCTAGCGTCATTTCCCTTGGCGGGATAAGCTGAATAGCGTCATCAGATCCGGAAGCCCGCATATTGGTAAGTTTTTTACCTTTCATCGCATTGACAACAAGATCTACCCCTTTGTTATTCACGCCAAGAACCATGCCTTCATAAAGATCGTCACCGGGACTAGTAAAAATCTCCCCTCTTGCCTGTAAATTATATAATGCATAGGCGATCGCTTCGCCGGGCGACTGTGAAACAAGTACGCCTCTCTGTCTGGAAGGCATATCCCCTTTATATGTTTGATATTCCAGAAAATTCTGATACATGACTCCATTTCCGCGGGTCATAACCAAAAACTCGCTCCTGAACCCTATTAGCGCTCTTGAAGCTATAATAAAATCCATCCTTATCGCACCGGAAGAAGTTGTAGTTATATTCCTCGTCTCCGCTTTCCTCTCGCCAAGAGCCTGCATAACAGTGCCCTGGTATGCGGTAGTCACTTCAACAACCACTTCCTCAACGGGCTCAAGCACCTGTTTCCCGGCATGCTTTAAAATTACCTGAGGCCGGGATACCTCCATCTCGTATCCCTCGCGGCGCATTGTCTCGATCAAGATAGCCAAATGAAGTTCTCCCCGTCCTGATACTTTAAAACGTTCGCCTCCATCCACCTCTTCAACTTTTATCCCAACATTTATCTTTGCTTCATGCCCCAAGCGTTCTCTAATATGCCTCGAGGTTAAATACCTTCCTCCATCCTTACCTGCAAGAGGACTGGTATTATGTGAAAAATTCATAGATATAGTAGGTTCGTCTATCTTTACCGTGGGAAGTCCTTTTGGTGAGTCGACACAAGTAAGCGTCTCACCTACTTGTACATTTTCAACTCCCGCAAGCGAGATAATATCTCCCGCAATAGCTTTATTGCACTCTAACCGGACCAAACCCTTACACTTCATCATCTTTGTTACTTTAGCTTTATCAATCGTACCATCACGTTTTACAACAGCAATAGGATCACCAACTTTAACTTCTCCGTGAGATATCCGCCCAACAGCTATAATGCCTACATATGGATCATAATCAAGCATTGTCACAAGCATCTGAAAAGGCATTTCCGGATCAGCGACAGGTGGTAACACTCTATGCAATATTGTTTCAAGAAGCGGTTTCACTGATTCTCTCGGTTCATCAAGATCAAGTGTAGCATACCCATCCTTACCTGAAGCGTACACTATAGGAAAATCCAGCTGTTCATCCGTAGCGTTCAATTCACAAAAAAGATCAAACGTCATATCTGCGACTTCATCGGGACGAGCATGCGGACGATCCAGTTTATTAACTACAAGGATCGGTTTTAAATGCAGTTCTAATGATTTTTTCAAAACAAATTTTGTCTGAGGCATCGGCCCTTCAAAAGCGTCAACCAGAAGAAGCACTCCATCTACCATCTGAAGTATTCGTTCTACTTCACTTCCAAAATCGGCATGACCGGGAGTATCAACTATATTAAAAGTTACTCCCTTAAATTCAAGTGAAGCATTTTTAGAAAGTATAGTTATCCCTCTTTCTTTCTCAAGAGGGTTTGAATCCATGATCGCTGTCTCCCCATCCTTAAAATCGTATGCCCCGGTATATTTCAGCATAGCGTCAACAAGCGTAGTTTTACCATGATCAACATGTGCGATGATCGCAAGATTCCTTACATCTTTTCTTCTTTTTTTATTTACCATAACTTGTTACCCTTTACCATATCTTATGTTTTTATAAACAGTTCTCACACAATAAAAAACCGCAAGATTAAGAGTTTTAACCTTGTGGTTAAGGATTACCTAATTTGACTATATAAATATACTTTTGATAGCTTTGTTTTACCTTAATCTTCAAGGCCTACAGCTCCACTCTTTTAAGAATAATCCTAAAAGCCTTGAGATATATCAAAAAGTGATCAAGGTTTTGCTTTTGAAGAAATGCTTTTTCTGAAACGCTAGGATGGTAACGAGACACATTACGAATTGATCTTCGTTCTGTTTCGTGACAAGAAAACGGTCAGATCCGATTTCAGACATTGCGTTATTCCCCAAACGCTTACTTGCAGGAGCCGCATAATGCCTTTGGATCAACATCTCCAACCGTCCCTGAAAGTTCAAAAAGTAAGGCCCGACAATGTATTGCCAAGCCTTACTTTTGGTTTTTACCTTATTGCTTTGCTACGTTTATAGCTTCCGGACCTTTCTGTCCCTGCTGAACTTCGAATTCAACGGACTGTCCTTCGTCTAAAGACTTATAGCCTTCACCCTGAATCGAGTTATGATGTACGAATACATCCTGACTACCATCTTCAGGAGTAATAAATCCATACCCCTTTGAGTTGTTAAACCATTTTACTGTTCCTTTTGCCATCTCTACTTCCTCCTTTTGGAAATATTGTAGTA
>JAVCDB010000012.1 GCA_030765205.1 Candidatus Aadella gelida
AAATGGGAGGAACTTGTGCAAACGACAAAGTCGGTACGTGACTGAATGATAAGAGCCGTATGAATCGAGAGGTTCACGTACGGTTCTGTGAGAGACTTAAGGTGAAACTCCTTTTGTCTACTCGACCGGAAAAACTACCACCATAAAGCTTTTGCTAGGCATACTAATCCCTGGAAAAGGAGAAATTACCTTATTTGGGAAATCTCCATCTAAGCCAAAGACACGTCAAACGGTAGGATATATGCCGGAGATAGCGGACTATTATAGATATCTTACGCCGGTAGAACTTCTAGTTATGTATGGCAACATTTTTGGGATAGATAAGGGGTTATTACATGAAAGAATAAAAAATCTTCTTAAAATGGTGGATCTTGAAGAAGCGGCTAATAGACTCATGGGGACATTTTCTAAAGGAATGATGCAGAAGGTCAGTTTTGCCCAGGCACTCATAAACGATCCGGATTTGTTGATCCTGGACGAGCCCACGAGTGGGTTGGACCCTGTTTCCCGCAAGAGAATGCGTGAAGTGATCCAAAATTTAAGAGAAAAGGGAAAGACCATTTTCTTTTCCTCACACGAACTTTCTGAAGTGGAGTTAGTAAGTGACAGGATAGGTATTTTGCATAAAGGATGCCTTCTAACAGTTGGCTCAGCTAAGGATCTTCTTGGCGGGAAAGAGGAGGGGCAATCCCTGGAAAGTTACTTCTTAAAGATGATAGGGGAGAAGATATGAAGGCTATATGTGCGATAGCAGGAGGGATGATAAAAGAACTTATTCGCAAGAAAGATTTCTATATCCTTTTAATATTCATGCTTGTTTTACTAGGGTTTTTATCTTACCAAAAATTTTTCCAGATAGAGGGGATATCACGCTATGTGAGAGACTTCGGATATTCACTGTTAATGTTTTTTTCCTTTATTATAGCTGTGACTTTTGCGGCAAAACAGCTTCCTTCCGAAATCGAATCCAGGACCATATATCCGCTCTTGGCAAAACCGCTGAGCCGTTACACGGTAATTCTCGGAAAATTCTGCGGGAGCGTAATGGTGGCTGTCAGTTCATTCACAATTTTTTACGCCATATATGTTGTTTTTTATGCTATGGGAACCGAGGGGAAAAGTTTCATCCTCCTGGGGCAAGGGTATCTATTAGGTATTTTATTTCTTTGCATGCTTTCATCCATTGTAATGTTTCTCGCTAATTTTATGACAATGTCGGCAAACATAACATTAACTTTTTTGCTCTATCTAACTATAGGAGGTTTTTCTGATTCATTGAGAGGACTTGTCCTTTTTTCTAAAGGTATTATAGCGGTTTTATATGGTGCCCTATATTATTTGCTACCACACCTTGAGTTTTTTGATCTTCGAATAAGAATCACACATGCGTGGGATCCTCTGCCAACGTGGGTTGTTCTTTCTGTGACTGGATATACGTTTGTCTATTGCTTTGTTCTGTTATTTCTGGCCGGTTATATTTTCGGGAGAAGAAAGCTTTGAATAACAAACATAAATTAATGGTTGTTGTATGTTTGATAATGACAAGTCTAATAGCGGTGAAAGTTGATGTATATAACCAGGCATATGCTATTGACCGACCGACGGCAGATGTCCCAGTTTTTATGCGTTTTTTAGGAGAAGGCAGATCAATAGTTTCGAGTTTGTCAATTCTTCAGGCTGATCGGTATTTTCATGGTGGAGTTGGACATTTTGCTGAGGAACATGAAGAGGGATTTGCAATTACTGAGAGAGAACATAAGGTTTGTGAACATCCGGAGGAGCATGTTATTCCTGATGTTAGCCAGATTAACATACTATTTCGTATATCCCGGGAAATTGAGGCAACTGAACACATACATTTAGATGACGATCAACTAAAAGAGATCATTCCCTGGCTATATTATGCGGCAGAAATCGATTCTCGGAATATACAAGCTTATACGCTTACGGCATATTATTTATGTGACAGGTTGGGAGAAACAGATCAGGGAATATCTTTTTTACGGGAAGGACTAAGAAAAAATCCTGATTCATGGGAGATCAATGCGGAATTGGGTCGTATTTATTCTCAACATCTAAACAATCATGAAGCTGCTATGCAATATTTCTCTAAGGCATGGGTTTTACTCCAAAAAGTTTCTCATGATAAGTTTCAGGAAAGATATGTTCTAACTTTTCTTGCTAGTAGCTACGAAGCTTTGGGGAGGGAACAAGATGCGGTGCCGTTGTATAAGCACCTTAATGAGCTTTTCCCCAACGGGGTATTTGAAGAAAAAATCAGATACAGGTGATAATAAAGTGAAACGTATAAATTTTAAAAACCAATCATTAATTGCTATTTTATTTATAATCTGCGTGGGTTTTTATTTGTTCCTTTCTGCAGGAAACCCTCTTCTGCATAACCATCATGAGGAAGATGAACATCACCACGATTGTCCTGCCTGTGTATTTTCGGCTGTAGCCTCTTTATTTGATCTACCAGATATAGAGCCTGTTCCTGCTTATTTATTTCAAGAGAATTATGCAATTATTTTAGATGATCATCATCTTTCCCTGAATTTTCACGGGGAATCATTTCTTGGCCGGGCACCACCGGCAACATTCTAACAAACTATAATCAAACGAAAAAGATAACCAATCCTATATGGGGGTTGGTGTGGTTTTAAAAATAATCAAATTTATAACAAGGGGAAATCATATGGGAAAATCCATATTTATAATATTAATCTTGGTGTTTTCTTTAGGCGGGATGATATCCGGACCTTCTGCATATGCAGATGAAATCGCGGAATTGAAAACACTTATTAAAGAGTTAAAAAACAAAATTGATGAAACTCAAAAAAGGCATGAAGCGGAAATGAACGTTTTAAGAGGAGAAATAAAAGAGATCCGAGAGGCTAGCGGCATTGTTCCAAAAGAACAATCTGAGACCGAGGAGTTGCGACGTCTAGCAGCAGAAATGGCAGCAAAAGAAGATAAAAGGGAAGAATCTAAAGAGACTATATTCAAAGATGCCGGACTCGCCTTACAAAAACTTAATCCGGAAATAAGTGTTACAGGGGATATTGTTAACACATACACAGTTGATGCCGATACCGATAGATTTGATTTCAATTTCAGAAATCTAGGAATTCATTTTGAATCCTATCTTGATCCATACACTCGTTTCAAGGCTGCTGTTCCCGTTAGTACAAGTTCGGCAAGCATAGGCGAAGCATATTTAACTCGCTACGGTATTATAAAAGACGTTAATTTTACTATGGGTAAATTTCGGCAGCAATTTGGTGTTGTTAACCGGTGGCATAAACATGGGCTGGATCAGGTTGATTTTCCGTTGGCATTACGTCAGATTTTTGGTGACGGGGGGCTTAATCAAACAGGGATATCCTTTGATTGGACTATGTCGCCTATCTTTGATTCAGCACAGGAACTTACAGTACAAGTTACAAATGGTGAAAATGCTCGTGTATTTTCTGGGAATACAGTAAGTGTTCCAAGCGTGCTGACGCACTATAAAAATTATAGAGATCTTTCAAAAGATACATATCTCGAAATGGGCCTGACAGGACTTCTTGGCTGGAACGAAGAATGGGACGTAAGTTCGGGAGGCGCAACGGTTACAACGAAAGATTATCGGCATGCGGCGTGTTTTGGGGCTGATCTAACAGTCTTATGGGAACCTACCGACCAGATGCGGTATAGAAATCTTGAATGGAGAAGCGAACTTTACTGGCTTAACAAGGGTATTGTAGCTCCTGATGATTCGGGAAACGATATTATTAACGCATGGGGGGC
>JAVCDB010000113.1 GCA_030765205.1 Candidatus Aadella gelida
AGGGAATCCTCCGGGTCCAAAAGGCGGTCCGGGAAGAGGCGCGCAGATGGGCAGAGGGAATCCTCCGGGTCCAAAAGGCGGTCCGGGCAAAGGCCCTCGTATGGGAAAAGGTAATCCTCCAGGTCCAAAAGGTGCCCCAGGTAAAGGCGCTCGCATGGGAAAGGGTAATCCCCCAGGTCCAAAAGGTGGTCCCGGTAAAGGCGCAAAGATGGGAAAAGGTAACCCTCCAGGTCCAAAAGGCGGTCCCGGTAAAGGCGCTAAAGGTGGAGCTAAAAGAGGCGGAGGCCACAGAAAATAAAGAGATAAGTCCTAATGAGAAGAAAAATACTATTATTCATACTTCTTATGATTTTTGTTGTTAGAGGAAATCCCGGTATTGTCGAGGCCAAAGATGATCCCGGGGATCTTCCTCCCGGCATGGAAGCCATAAAAGTCGGATCCGCAACAATAATCGCGCCAGAAGGCATAGAAGTAAAGAAAATTGCTGATATTGTCCAGCTTGAAAGCTTAGAGCAATATGTCGCACGCAACTTTGTGGACTTCAAATCAAGAATGAGAGATCTAGAAGTAAGAGAAGAAGCCCTTTCAGAAGAGCTCGGCGACCTAAAAAAGCAGATCGAAACAGAAAAGAGAAATATCAACCAGCCAAGTGCCCCGGAAAATCAAGAGAATCTCCAGGAGTTATAGCCATTATTAGTTAGTATTTATCTTACGATCACCAGTAGCGGGGACTTTCATCCGTCCTTCGGACGTCTGTCGAAACATCACAAAGAGAGTGATGTTTCTTGAAAATCCCTTTACAAGAAAAAGGCATCCACTTGCGTGAATGCCTTTTAATATGGTGCCACGGGACAGAATTGAACCGCCGACACAGGGATTTTCAGTCCCCTGCTCTACCGACTGAGCTACCGTGGCACATTACATAATCTTTACATAAAAAGAACAAACGGTGTCGTGGCTTAGCCTATACTAATCTGCAAGCTAACCACGGCCCCTGTAAGCATAACAGGGGAGCTTAACACGGTGTCAGTCCCCTGCTCTTGGATGAGACTGCCTGTCCTCCGTAGCCCAATGATATATAATAGTTTGGCGAAGGAGGAAGCTACCGTGGCACGCTGTATATCAATAACTTGATAGAGATTATATCATACGAGTAGATTTAGGCAAGATTATTTTTATAAAAGCATCACAATAAATGGAACAAAAAATAAGAACATTCCCCCCTTTTGAGAAATATTACTATTTTTAGTGATAATATTGCAAAAAAGGTGTTTTAGTGTAAACTCTAGTAAAATAAGGAGATAGTGATGAGGGGCTTGGTACTGATCATAGTTGTCTTAACGGCGTTTTCTTCGATCAAGGCGGAGGGCGCGGGCTTTGGAGAGATACAACGCGTCGAATTTAATGTTACGCTGGAAGAGGACATAGTGGTTATTGAACAGCAAGGGAAAAGATACGAATATCCTCCGAAAGAGAAAAGTTATGCAGGTATAAAGAAAGTGGAAAAGGGAGACCTTAATGGAGACGGGGTAGACGAATACATAATTTCTGCTCAGCTCCAAGAAACCGAGATATATTATCCCGACGGTCAAAGAACTGAACTCCCCATGACGGTATATGGGACTACGATTGTATGTGAGCAGCATTCTGGGTGGCCTGAACAGCTTTTTGTTGTAGCCCAGTTGTCACCGGGCAAGATCTGGCCTAGTTTCAAGCTTCTTGATGTGGACGGAGACAAAACGCTTGACCTTATGGCGATAGGCTACACTTACGGACACTGGAAACAGCTCCAGATCGCCAGCTGGAAAAACGGAAGATATATATATTTATGGAATAAAGGAGGGGGAAGATATACTTCGGAACACACATATAGCGTGAGAGAAGATGGTACCCCTCAAATAAAAGTGGGATATCCTATTTCCGATAAAGTTGGGAAGAAACAAGCATATGTTATTGACGACTGGGAAATGTGGGTATTTGATGGAACCGAATTCGTTGATGAAGATGTGGAACTAGAGGAATAAAAAAGTTTTAGAACAAAAACAGTGAAAGCAAAGAATTGTCAAGAAAGAAACATTCCCAAAAAGAGCAATATTCCTTGAAAAAACCCGAAAATAAGTATAAAATCTAACACACTGAAAGCCCGTGTAGCTTCCTCCTTCGCCAACCTATTTATATATTATCTGGCTACGGCGGACAGGAAGAGACGGCTCGTTTCATAGTTGGTAAATTAGAACTGTTTTATATCTTGTATCGTTATCGTGCCCGTGTAGCTCAGTTGGTAGAGCAAAGCATTCGTAATGCTTAGGTCGGAGGTTCGACTCCTCTCGCGGGCTCCATTCTGCTTCGCTCTTCTAAAACAAAGCCTCTGGTAGAGCTACGCAGGAACAGGTTCTGGCGCGAAGTTCTTCAAGAGATTACAGTCTCTGCGAAGCCTTACCATGGTTTCCTTATTGTAAGGCGAAGTAGGACTTTCCCCTAGAATGTTTTCCACAAAAAGAAGCACGCTAATACACTCTATCTCAGAGCGGCTAGCAGCATCATATCTAAAGTGTAAAAATAACAGATTACTTGGAAAGCAGCTTGAGTATAGGAACCCAACACCGTTTATAGAAATTGCAGGAGGGGCAACAAACATTTTCTTGGTTTTTCTCACCACGATGCCACTTGGTCTCACACGTCCAATATGACTGACATTTTTCGCAGCAGTTAAGTTTTTTTGTTTTCAACTTTTTCATGTATATCCTTCATTCTGACAAGACTAATAATTTGAGTTTATTATATAATGCGAATAAGGTTATTTCAACCTTATTCGACAAGAAGAAAAGAGGAATAATGCAGAGGGGGCCCAGTAATTGACAAACCTCCTGCAGTATGTATAATGTAGTTTCATTATAATAAAAGTATAATATGGGACAAATATGAGCATATTGACGTTTCTCGGGGGGATTCATCCCGAGTATCAAAAAGATAGAAGCATAAGTGAGCCTCTTAGGGAGCCCGGATTTCCCGAAAGCGCGGTTATACCACTATCTCAACATATTGGAGCGCCCAATGAAGCAATCGTCAAAAAGGGCGACATAGTTGAAGAGGGAGAGGTTATAGGCAGGAGCGAAAGCTTTATTTCGAGCCCCGTACATTCTTCGATTGCGGGGACGGTTCTGGATATAAAGAAGACGTTTCATCCTTCGCTTGGACCCGCAGAAGCTGTTTTTATCCAGAGAGACAAGACAAAAGAAAAAAAGAAATACAAAGTGCAAGATGTTGATAACTTTACATCAAAAGAACTTATAGAAAAGATCCGGGAAGCCGGGATAGTAGGGATGGGCGGGGCGGCTTTTCCTACACATGTAAAACTTAATATCCCTGAAAATAAATCTGTAGAAATTCTGATAATAAACGGAGCGGAATGCGAACCATACCTTATTTGTGACCATTCAATAATGCACAGAAAGACCAAGGAAATACTTCAGGGGATAGAGATTGCAATAAAGATACTTAGCCCCGAAAATGTTTATATAGCTATAGAGGACAACAAAAAAGCAGCGGTGTTTGCTTTTAAAAAAGCCATAAAAAATGCTCCGTACGGATTAATATCCAAGACAAAAGTCGTCTTGATGGAGACTAAGTATCCGCAAGGAGGAGAAAAGCAGCTGATTAAAGCTATAACCGGGGAAGAGGTCCCTCCCGGAGGGCTTCCGCTTGACATAGGTTTTCTGGTGCATAATGTTGGAACAATATACGCCATGTATGAAGCGATATATTTTAATAAACCTCTTACGGAAAGAATAATAACCATATCGGGAGATTGTCTGCATCGGCCCGGGAATTATATGGTAAGAGTAGGGACTACGCTCCGAGAGATCATAGATCAGTACGGTATAGAGTTATATAAAAAGCCCGGGAAGATAATTTTTGGGGGACCGATGATGGGGATAGCTCAACCGGGGACGGAAGCGCCGGTGCTAAAAAACACTTCGGGCATACTTTTTCTGTCAGAAGAAAGCGCCAGAGTATTCAAGGAAGAGCAGTGCATTAGATGCGCAAAATGCGTAGATGTATGTCCCGTAAGGCTTCTTCCTACAGAGATCACCAAGACTGTAAAGAAGAAGTATTGGGATAAGGCAAAAGAATTAAATATTTCCGATTGCATGGAATGCGGATCCTGCAGCTATGTATGCCCCGCAAGAATACCTCTGGTGCAGTATATTAAGGAAGGCAAAAACGGAATAGCAGGCAAATAAATGGATACAAAGAAACTAAAAATAACAGTATCGCCACATGTATTTTCCGCGATAGACACTAAATACATGATGAAAGGTGTGATCAAAGCATTACTCCCAGCGGTAGCCGCATCTTTATATTTTTTCCGATTGCAGGCCGCAGGAATTATTTTAGCGTCAGTAGCCGGGACAGTATGCACCGAGCTTGTTCTGCAGCTTGCCAGAAAAAAGCAGGTAAGGATAGGAGATTATAGCGCAGTCGTTTCAGGTCTTTTGCTGGCGATGGTTTTACCGCCTTCACTCCCTTTATGGATGTGTTTTCTCGGAGGAGTTGTAGCGATAGGTCTTAGCAAAGATATTTTTGGAGGGCTCGGAAGCAATATCTTTAATCCGGCGCTACTTGCAAGAGCGTTTCTTATGGCGGCTTTCCCGGTAGCTTTGACCACTTGGGTAAATCCTAGAGGGGTAGACGCCGTGACAACGGCTACACCATTAGCCTTGTCTAAATTCGAGCATATTATTACTTCATATCCCGCTCTTTTCTTTGGCAGAGTGGGAGGATCTCTCGGCGAGACATCAGCCTTGGCGCTTCTGGTAGGATTGGCGTATCTCCTATACAAAAAGATCATCGAATACAGAATACCGGTAGCTTTTATTGGAACAGTAGCCATCTTCGCGGGAGTAATGAAACTTCTTGATCCCGCAGGCGCTGCTCCGCCGCTTTTTCATGTTCTTGCGGGAGGGTTATTGCTCGGAGCAATATTTATGGCGACTGACCCGGTAACGTCACCGGTCACAAAAAAGGGACGTTGGATATTCGGCATAGGGTGCGGGTTAATAGCTATGATAATAAGAGTCTGGGGAGGACTTCCCGAAGGCGTCATGTATTCGATACTCTTAATGAATGCGGTTACTCCGCTGATCAACAGGGTTACGCGCTCAAAACGGTTCGGAGAAAAAAATGTTAAATAAGATAAGTAACGCACTTTTTAAAAATAGCGTCCTTAGCATGATAAGCGCACTAGTTATTGTCGGAATGATCTCCGGATATGCGCTGGTGTATGTTTATAAATATGCAACTCCTAAAATAGAAGAGAACATAGAGAAAGAAACCAAAAAAGCCATAAGCAGCATATTCCCCGGGACGGTAACAATAGAAGACGACAAAGATATGTTTAAGGCGATAGACGCTAAAGGGGAGGTTTTGGGATATGCTTTTCTTGCTGAAGGGAACGGTTATCAGGGCACGATCAAGCTTATCGCCGGGGCAGACAAGGAGATGAAAAAGCTCTCTGGATTCGAAGTGCTTGAGTCACAGGAAACCCCGGGGCTAGGCGCGGAGATCGGAAACAAAGCCTTCAAAGAACAGTTTCGAGGCTTGCCTCTTGGAAAAAACATAGAATACGTTAAGAACCGGAAACCTACAAAAGATAATCAGATAGAAGCTATCACGGGAGCGACGATATCTTCACGGGCAGTGGTCAACATACTTAACAAAAAGATAAGGAAATAAATAAAGCAGGGATTAGGTTTTAGGTGATAGGTTTTAGACTGCGAGAAGAAAACACACAGGAGCCCCAATGGATATTAAATCGTATAAAGACCTAATTGTATGGCAAAAAGGCATAGAGTTAGCATTAATTGTATATAAGATAACAGAAAAATTTCCCAAGATTGAAACGTATGGATTAACTCAACAAATGAGAAAAGCAGTGGTGTCCGTCCCTTCAAATATTGCAGAGGGTAAAGCTGGGGGGACGCGCAAAGAGTATCGCCACTTTCTTTTTATGGCTCTTGGTTCTGGTGCAGAATTGGAAACACAGATAGAAATAGCAAAACAGTTATCATTCGGGAAAGAACTAAATTTTAAAAAAGCAGAAGGACTATTAGAAGAATGCATGAAAATGCTAAATACATTAATAAAAAACCTAAAACCTATAACCTAAAACCTGGAACCTAAAGAATGATAAAAGATTTTGTAAAAGGATTATGGAAAGAAAACCCTGTTTTCGTGCAGGTTTTGGGAATGTGTCCGACACTTGCTGTCACAACTAAAGCTGTGTTTGGACTATCGATGGGGGTAGCAACGACATTTGTTGTTGTCTCTTCCAGCATCGTGATTTCTCTGATAAGAAAACTGGTTCCCAAGCAGGTAAGAATCCCTATGTTCACTGTGATCATAGCCACTTTTGTAACAGTAGCGGATTATATGCTCAAAGCTAATTTTTTCGAAATTAGTAAAGCTCTGGGGCCATACATACCGCTTATAGTTGTCAATTGTCTTATATTAGGGAGAGCCGAAGCGTTCGCTTCAAAAAAAGGAGTAGTTAGATCATTTCTTGACGCTTTAGGGATGGGTCTTGGCTTTACCGCTGCGCTCATTGTTCTTGGATCCGTAAGAGAACTGTTGGGAGCGGGGGAAGTCTTCGGCTACCGGGTGCTGTGGGAAGGGTTTACCGAATGGATAGTTATGATACTCCCGGCAGGAGCATTTATAACATTAGGTCTTTTGGTAGGACTTTTTAATGTGATAGATAAAAAGGTAATGAATAAGGAAACCAAGGTAACATGACAGAACTTTTAGTGATCTTTATAGCAGCTAGCATAACGAATAATTTCGTGCTCACGTATTTTCTTGGGATATGCCCGTTTATTGGGGTTTCCAACAAGATCGATAGCGCTGTAGGATTAGGAATGGCAACGACTTTTGTTATGACAATGGCGGCTACGGTCACATGGCTTATATATCATTACATTTTGGTCCCGTATGACCTGGTGTTCCTGCAATACGTTACTTTTATCATAGTAATAGCTAGCTTTGTTCAGTTTGTAGAGATGTTTATACGCAAGACCTCACCCGCACTTTACAAAACATTAGGAATCTTTCTGCCGCTTATAACAACAAATTGCGCTATTTTGGGACTTACGCTTTTCATGGTACTAAGAAATTATTCGTTTCCTGAAGCGATCATTTTCGGGTTAGGAGCAGGAGTAGGATTCACTTTGGCTCTTGTAATAATGGCGGGAATAAGAGAAGAGCTTGATTTTGCTGATATCCCGGAGCCGCTCAAAGGTGCAGGCATAACCCTTATAATAGCCGGGATGCTGGCACTTGCGTTTATGGGGTTCGGCGGGATAATCAGCGGATAAGGAAAATATGGATAATCTTATAACAGCATCGGTAGTTAGTATGGCGGGACTTGCCTTGATATTCGCGGTAGTTTTGGCGTTTGCCGATAAAAAATTAAAAGTAGAAGAAGATCCTAAGGTAGAGGAAATTAATAATCTTCTTCCGGGAGTGAATTGCGGAGCTTGCGGGTTTATGAGTTGCCATGATTTTGCTGAACACATAGTGAGTGACGATGTTAACCCTGCTAAATGCCGCGTTGTAGATGATGAAACCCGAGAAAAGCTTTGCGTAATAGCCGGAGCGTCAGACGGCGAAGTCTATCCTAAGATAGCAGCGGTCCATTGCGCTGCAGAAGCGGATAAGAAGCAGCCCGCGGCTGAATATGAAGGGATAAAAACTTGCAATGCCGCGAGATTAGCTTTTGGAGGCGGGATGCAGTGTCAATATGGATGCATGGGGTTTGGCGACTGCACAGAGGTATGTCCTTTTGACGCAATACACATGGTTAACAGGCTTCCGCAGGTTGATATAAAAAAATGTACAGGCTGCGGCAAATGCGCTGAAGCCTGCCCCCGAAAAGTTATTGAGATGATTGAGAAAAAAACACATAAAATGTTTTATGTCGCTTGCTCCAGTCAGGACGGAGCTCTTAGGGTACGAAAAATCTGCGGAGTAGGATGCATAACATGCGGCATATGCGAAAGGCTTTCTCCTGAAAAATTCTTTAAAATAGAAAAAAATCTATCCCGGCGGGATGCCGCAAAGCAAGACCTAGAAGACAAGCAAGAGGAGATAGAAAAAATTGCCGGAAAATGTCCGACTAAGGTAATCAAAAACATCTAACAGGATCAAAGCTGGAGAGAACAGATGAACATTGCCGTTTTTGTTTCGGGTAACGGAAGCAATTTGCAAGTAATGATAGACGCTGAGCGTAAGGGAAGCCTTGCGGATGGCAGGATAGCGCTTGTTGTAAGCAGCCGAGCTGACGCATACGCTCTCCAGAGAGCGGAACAAGCAGGTATTAAAACATTTGTTCTGGAAGACAAAGACAGCTCTTCAAGAGAAGACTACGATAAAAAGGTTCTGGACCAGCTCAGACAAGAAAAAATAGAAACAGTTGTTCTTGCCGGATTTATGAGAATCCTTTCGCGTGTGATAATAGAGCCTTACAGCAATAAGATACTTAACGTTCATCCTGCGCTTTTGCCGGAGTTTAAGGGAGCTCATGGAATACGTGACGCTTTTCAGGCGAGAAGAAAAAAAACAGGAGTTACAATACATTTTGTGACAGAAGAACTTGATGAGGGACCTATCATCATGCAGAAAGAGGTTCTGATAGATGAAAAAGATACGCTGGAAAGCCTTGAAGAAAAAATACATGAAGTAGAGCACGAAATATATCCCGAAGCCGTAAGACTGTTTGCCGAAGGAAAAATATTTGTTAAAAATGGTGCAGTAATAATAAAAGAGTAAAAGGGAGGAATAGTAATGTCTACCAAGATTAAAGCAATAAAAGGAAGAGAAATATTGGATTCGAGAGG
Organism: Candidatus Aadella gelida; assembly: GCA_030765205.1. Lineage (GTDB taxonomy): Bacteria > Omnitrophota > Gorgyraeia > Tantalellales > Tantalellaceae > Aadella > Aadella gelida. The sequence continues at coordinate 8,895 of JAVCDB010000113.1, forward strand.
GAATCCAACCGTAGAAGTAGATGTCATGCTTGAAGACGGAACATTAGGCAGAGCCGCTGTGCCTAGCGGGGCATCGACAGGAGAACATGAAGCGGTTGAGCTCCGGGATGGAGATAAAGCTAGGTATATGGGAAAAGGAACATCTAAAGCCGTATCGAATGTTAACGGAGAAATAGCTGATAACGTAAAAGGAATGGACGCTGCCGATCAGGAAGCTGTGGATAAAAAACTTATTGAACTTGACGGAACGCCGAACAAGGCAAAGTTAGGCGCCAATGCTCTTTTAGGCGTATCGATGGCCGCTGCTAAAGCTGCTGCTGCATCAAAGAAAATGCCTCTTTTTAAATATCTCGGAGGAGAAAGCGCAAATATTCTGCCTATTCCGATGATGAACATTCTTAATGGCGGAGAGCATGCTGACAATAATGTTGATCTTCAGGAATTTATGATAATGCCGGTAGGGGCTCCTTCTTTCAAGGAAGCATTGAGGATGGGCTCAGAAGTATTCCACAATCTTAAAATAATCCTCTCGAGTAAAAAACTTTCAACCTCTGTTGGTGACGAAGGCGGTTTTGCTCCGAACCTTAAATCTAACGAAGAAGCTGTGGAGATTATTCTTGAAGCTATTAAGGCCGCCGGATACGAGGCCGGTAAAGATATCTCTATTGCTCTTGACCCTGCAGCGAGCGAGTTTTTTAAAGGCAACCAATATGTTCTTGAGGCCGAAGAGAAAAAAGAAAAGACCTCAGCGCAGATGTCGGATTTTTATGCGGAATGGATAAGCAAGTATCCGATAGTTTCTATCGAAGACGGGCTTGCTGAAGATGACTGGGAAGGCTGGAAAGTCTTGACGGATAAGATAGGCAGTAAAGTTCAGCTCGTCGGGGACGACATATTCGTTACTAACACCGAGAGACTCGCCGAAGGGATAGAAAAAGGTGTAGCTAACTCTATTCTGATAAAAGTCAATCAGATAGGGACGCTTACAGAGACTTTAGCGGCAATAGACATGGCGAAAAAGGCCGGATATACAGCCATTATCTCGCATAGATCAGGCGAAACCGAAGACACAACTATAGCCCATCTTGCGGTAGCTGCGGGGACAGGGCAAATAAAGACCGGATCTACTTGCCGGACGGATCGTATCTGTAAATATAACGAACTCTTGCGTATCGAAGAGGAGTTAGGAGACAAGGCTGTTTACGGGAATACGATATGGAAAGAAAAAAAATAGTTGTAAGCACTGCGATCATAGGCGTATTGATAGCGGCATTTCTTGTGCCCGGTCAAGTGCGTCTTAAAACGCTCCAGGAAGACAACGAAAGATATAAACAGCGGATAAAAATGCTTAAAGAACATAATCAGGATTTGGAAAAGGAGCTTCTTGAGGTAACAGAAGATCCTGATTATGTTGAAAAGAAGGCTCGAGATAAACTTGGAATAATCAGGAAAGGTGAAGTAATATACCGGACGAAGGACAAACTAGAGTAAACTATCATGATGAAAATATTCGACGAAAAATTAAAAGGACATAAAGTGCAATTCATGTTCCAGGCGCTTTTAGGCGGACTGGCTGTAGGCACTGCGCTTTGTTTTTTTGATGTTGTAAAAAATCCTATGATAGTCGCTTCTTTCGGATCAAGCACGTTTGTTGCGTTCACTATGCCGCATCGGGAACTTTCCCGGACAAGGTTTCTAATAGGCGGTTACATTGTCGGGATAACGTCGGGCGTCTTGATGCATAACATAACGCTTATTCCGATAGATAGTTACATGTTAGAAAAAGCCGTATATATTCTTTCCGGAGGAGGAGCGGCGGCTCTTGCGATATTTTTAATGGGCCTTATCAATGCTGAGCATGCTGCGGGTACGAGTATAGCTATAGGGTTTGCGCTTAATACATGGACATATCAAACAATAATTTTGGTCTTATTGGGAATAACGGTGATAGCTCTTTTGAAAAAATCGCTCAAACGATTTATGATCGATCTTATTTGAACTACAGATTTTTGTCTTGCAGTAAGAGTGCATATTTGCTATAATCCCTTGCTTATAAGGGATTTAATTCAACGCGGGGTGGAGCAGAGGTAGCTCGTGAGGCTCATAACCTCAAGATCGAGGGTTCGAGTCCCTCCCCCGCAACCATATTAAAAAAAAGGCATTCATTAACGTGAATGCCTTTTTTTTAATATGGTTAATCCTCTTGCTGTGCAAGATGATTAACACTCCTCGGTTTCCCTCCAATCCAATCCTCAGCATTTTCCTTGCTCTTGCGCGCTTGGTATTATTTGGCTTCGAAAGTACAACCTTGGACAACCTTAACATCTTGCAGCGCTCGATGTTATTTGGCTCTGAATGGACAACCTTAACATTTTTGTACCGTTTGCGAATTCGTGAGGGCAAGTGCCCATTTTTTTGTGTTTAAAGGTGCCCCTAGAGTTTTTTGGGAGGGCTTATGTTATGTGTAGCTCCTCAAAATCTAGCCTCCGCTTAAGTAAGGCCCCACTTATTAGGGGAATAGAAAGATTGTTGGAAAAGGAGGGGTGTATTGCAATGATATTTTTATTAAAATTGACAGAGGGGTATCATATATGTTATAAAAATCATTCCAATAGTATATAATATATTCCGTATTAAGTGTGTTTCATTAGAACCTGTGCGTCTTGGTCATTATAAAAAAGAGGTGAATTATGATAGAACGGTATACACGTCCCGGGATGAAAAAGATATGGACAGATGAAAATCGGTTCCAGAAAATGATGGAAGTTGAGATCTTAGCATGTGAAGCTTTTGCCGAGCAGGGGCTTATGCCAAAAGATGCGGTTAAGATGATCAGGAAGAAAGCTAAAATTGATGTAAATCGGATAAAAGAGATCGAGGAGAAAACGCATCATGATGTAGTGGCCTTTATAAAAAACCTTTCAGAAAATATGGGGGATGAGGCTAAATACCTGCATTTTGGGTTAACATCAAGCGATATTTTGGATACCGCTCTTTCAGTGCAGATGGCCGAAGCGATGGATATACTTATCGCAGAAACAAAAAAGCTAGCAGCGGCACTACGGGAGAAGGCTATTAAATACAAAAAGAGCCCTATGATAGGACGTTCGCATGGAGTGCATGCTGAACCTCTATCGTTTGGCCTAAAAATGGCGCTTTTTTATAAAGAAGTTGAAAGAGGTATTGCTAGACTCGAGAAAGCAAAAGATACGATATCTGCCGGCAAGATATCTGGATCTGTAGGGACTTTCGCGAATGTGGATCCTTTTGTTGAAGAATATGTATGTAAAAAGTTGGGATTAAAAAGCGCTATTATTTCTAGCCAGGTTCTTCAGCGCGACCGGCATGCAGAGTATCTGAATGCAATTGCTCTAGTAGGAGCAACGCTTGAAAAGATAGCAGTTGAAGTGAGAGGGCTTCAGAAAACCGAGATAGGTGAAGTGCAAGAGTTTTTCGCTTCGGGACAAACCGGATCGTCAAGTATGCCGCATAAAAAGAACCCGATAATATGCGAAAGAGTAACAGGTTTAGCTCGAGTTCTTCGCGGGAATGCGCATGCCGCGATAGAGAATGTAGCGCTTTGGCATGAACGAGATATTTCTCATTCTTCAGTGGAAAGGATAATAGTTCCGGATTCCACGATACTTTTGGACTATATGCTGGACAAGATGGTAAAGCTCGTGACAAAGCTGGTTGTCAATGAGGAAAAAATGTTAGAGAACATTAGTGCGACCAAAGGAATGATATATTCGCAGCATTTAATGCTGGAGCTTATTAGAAAAGGCGCCTCACGTATGGAAGCTTATGACACAGTCCAGACAATAGCTTTGAATGTGTATGATCAAGGTGGCGACTTTGAGGGACATGCGGCAAGGAATAGTGAAGTAAAAGCGCTTCTTAGCGAAAAAGAGATAGGAGAGTGTTTTAGTTTAGAGTATCACCTTAGGCATATAGACAAGATCTTTAAAATGGCCGGAGTGGAATAGAATGACCGATGCGGAAATAATAGAATATCGGGAAAACGGACTTTTGAACCTTTAAACTTTTTAAACTGTTCACTGTTCACAAGTCACGGGTCACTAGCCACTAGTCACGAACTAAATAAGGAAACTCATGAAGATCACGTATAAAAAGTCTGGGGTTAATATTGAGAAGGCCAATAAACTGATCAGTAGTGCTAAAGGTCTTATTAATACGACCAGAGTGAAAGGAAGCATGGATTCTGTCGGTGGATTTGGCGGATTCTTTGATCCGAAAGCCGGATACGGGAAAGATCCTCTTTTAGTGGCCTCTACGGATGGGGTGGGAACAAAATTAAAGATTGCTCAAGCCCTCGGCAAGCATGACACTATTGGGATAGATCTTGTGGCTATGTGCGTTAATGATCTTTTATGTTCAGGAGCTAAACCGCTGTTCTTTTTGGATTATTTTGCTTGCGGGAAATTGCAGGATAAGATATGGGCCCAAGTCATTAAAGGCATAGTCAAAGGATGCCGCGCGGCGGGATGCGCGCTTTTAGGAGGAGAAACGGCTGAGATGCCCGGGATGTACCCGAAAGGGGAATACGATCTAGCGGGATTCAGCGTCGGTGCGGTTGACAGAAAAAAAGCGATAGACGGAAAGAAAATAAAGCAAGGCGACCTCATCCTGGGACTGGCATCAAACGGGCTCCATTCTAACGGTTATTCCTTGATCAGAAAACTATTCTCAAAAAAAGAAATTAAGGACAACGGAAGTGCTCTGCTGAAGCCAACTGCCATATACGTACAGTCATTCTTTGAGATCAACAAAATAACCGAAATAAAAGGAGCAGCGCATATTACGGGAGGCGGGTTTCAGGATAACATTCCAAGGATGATGCCCCGGGGAATAAAAGCAATTATCAAGAAAGGGTCATGGACTATTCCTAAAATATTTAGGACCATAGAGAAGAAAAAAGCTATGACCCAAGAAGAACTATATAGAACGTTTAACATGGGTATTGGTATGGCAATTGTAATTTCTCCGGGAAAAGAAAAAAAGATTATTACGCGTCTTGCGAAAAAAACGGGACTGAAGTGTTGTGTCATTGGTAGGGCCGAAAAAGGGAAGAGGGGAGTTGACCTTAAGTAAGGCCTTTAAAAAAAACAGCAAAGGAAACAGAATGAACGTACTAGTTATTGGGTCTGGTGGTAGAGAACATGTGATATGCTGGAAACTTAAGCAAAGCGAGAAAGTCGATAAACTTTATTGTGCGCCGGGAAACGGAGGAACTGCGAGCTGTGCGGAGAACGTTGACGTTAATACCGACGAACATAAAGACATTATAAAATTTTGCAAAGATAAAAACGTTGAGTTTGTTGTTGTTGGTCCGGAAGCGCCTCTAGCTATAGGGATAACCGATAATCTTGAAAAAGAAGATATCGCGGTTTTTGGTCCTTCTTATGCCGCTGCCAGAATGGAATCCAGTAAAATTTTCTCAAAAGAGATCATGGGGAAATATAATATACCGACTGCGGGGTTCCGTATTTTTGATAATTTTAAAATGGCAGAAGAATATCTTAAGGGCGCGGAGATGCCGGTAGTTGTTAAGGCATACGGATTAGCAGCAGGTAAAGGGGTTATCATAGCAAAAGACGCTGAAACTGCGATTGCAAGCGCAAGGGATATGTTGCAGGATAAAAAATTTGGCAGAGCGGGCGAAAAAATAATAATTGAAGAGTTTTTGGAAGGCGAAGAAGTTTCTATACTTGTTGTGACCGACGGAGACGCTATCCGTCCGCTAGCGACCAGCCAAGACCATAAACGAGTGGGTGATGGTGACTCGGGTCCTAATACGGGAGGGATGGGCGCATATTCTCCGGCACCGGTCATAGGAGAAGAACTTTTCGAAGAGATAGAGCACGCTATAATAAAACCGACATTAGAGGGACTGAAGAAAGAAGGCATAATATACAAAGGTATTCTTTATGCGGGCCTGATGATAACCGAAGACGGGATCAAGGTGCTTGAATATAATGTACGTTTTGGTGATCCTGAAACACAAGTAATACTTCCCAGACTCAAGACAGATCTTGCTGAGATATTTCTTGCTACGGCCAAAGGTAAGCTTTCCGAGGTAGACCTGGAATGGGACGGGAGAGAATGCGTGTGTGTCGTTCTCGCCGCAGAAGGGTATCCCGGAGAATATAGAAAAGGTGAACGTATAAGCGGAATAGAAGAAGCGGAGAAGGAAGGGGCACTAGTCTTCCATGCCGGGACAGAAAAGAGGAGTGACGGCATATATTCTTCAGGAGGCAGAGTATTAAACGTTGTTTGTCTTGGAGACGGCATAAATGATGCCGTAGAAAAAACATATAAAGCAGCAAGCAAGATAAGCTTCACCGGGATGCATTACCGTAAAGACATAGCATACAGAGCTATGGCGAGAGTTAAGGGATAGAGGGTAGAAACTAGAGGCTAGAAGTCAGAAGGAAGAAAGACGAAGGACGAGGGATTAGGACCGATACTCAAGTATTTTTCGAGAACCACATGCTATACGATATACGACATTAACCCGACGAAACTGCAAGGAGACGATATGAAGAAAAAACCTATAGTAAGCATAATAATGGGCAGTGATTCTGATATGCCGGTAATGAGTCAGGCGGGAGACACTCTAAAAAAGTTCGGGGTACCTTACGAGGTAAAAATACTTTCTGCGCACAGGAGTCCTGATAAAACTGCTTCATTTGCAAAGTCTGCCAGGGGAAAAGGTATAAAAGTTATTATTGCCGGAGCGGGCGGCGCGGCACATCTTGCCGGGGTCGTTGCCGCGCATACTACTCTTCCTGTTATAGGTGTTCCTATGGAAACAAAGCTTGATGGATTAGATTCTCTTCTTTCAACAGTGCAAATGCCTTCAGGAATACCTGTTGCAACAGTAGCTGTCGGTAAAGCAGGATCTATCAATGCAGCTATTCTCGCCGTTGAGATATTAGGTGTAGGATCGGCTGCTCTGGTAAAGAAACTAGAAGAACATAAAAGCGAGCTAGTCCGAAAGGTAGACGCTAAAAACCGAAAAATAAAGAACTGACTATAATGAAAAAAATCCTTTTTGTTTGCACAGGTAATAGTTGCCGAAGTATTATGGCGGAAGCATATTTAAAAAAACTTGTCAGCATTGATAACGCGGATATAGAGGTAAAGTCTGCCGGAACTTTAGGAATAGAAGGGACATTGCCTCCAATAGAGGTTTTTCGGGTGCTCGAAGACGAGGGGATAGATGCCGCAGATTACTCTTCAACTCCTCTTACTTCGGCATCTATAGAATGGGCGGATCTTATTTTAGTAATGGAGCCCAGACACAGAGACACAGTACTTACGGTAGCGCCGGAGACTTCTGAAAAGATAAAGTTTTTAGGAGAATTTGATAAAGAAAGGGATGACTTTATTATTGCCGACCCCGTTGGAATGTCTCTAGACTTTTACAGAGAATCTTTCGAGTCTATAAAAAGACCTATCAAGGAGCTGATAACATGGTTAAAAAAATAGCCATTGGAGCGGATCATGGCGGGTTTAAATTAAAAGAAAACATAAAAAAAACCCTAGAGAAAGCTGGCTACTCCGTAATTGATTCCGGGACGCATTCTGATGCGCCCTGCGATTATCCTTTGATAGGATATGATGCAGCTAAAAAGGTGTCGGACAAAAAAGCCGCTGAAGGGATCGTAATCTGTAAAAGCGGGATAGGAATGAGTATAATCGCCAACAAGCTGCCCGGAGTAAGGGCGGGGCTATGTCTTACAATTGGGGATGCTGTCAGCGCCAGGCAACATAACGACGCTAATATTCTGGTTCTTTCGGCAAGCAGGACTTCCGGGAAAAAGGGCATAGAGATTACGAAAAAATGGCTAAGCACAAAAGCCTTGAAGGGGCGACACGCGAGGCGCATAAGGCAAATGATAGATATAGAGAAAAAGGTTTTCAAGAAGAGGAGAACTAAATGAGATATGTAAAAAATACAGACCCCGAGATATTTAACGCTATTTTAAACGAGACTAAACGGCAAAAAGACGGAATAGAACTTATCGCCAGCGAAAATTTCGCGAGCCGCGCAGTAATGGATGCGGTTTCGTCTTCTATGACCAATAAATATGCTGAAGGATATCCTCATGCTAGATATTACGGAGGATGCGAATTTGTTGATCAAGCAGAAGAGATGGCTATAGAACGCGCAAAAAAACTGTTCGACGCAGAACATGTTAACGTTCAGCCTCATTCCGGATCACAGGCCAATATGGCTATATATTTTTCTATGCTTGAAATAGGGGATACGGTTATGGCGCTTGACCTCTCCTGCGGGGGGCACTTAACACATGGGCATTCAAAAAACTTTTCCGGGAAATATTTTAACATGGTGTTCTATGGAGTTAACAAAAAGACCGGAAGGATGGATTTTGACGAGATAAGAAAAAAAGCGCGTGAACATAAACCGAAAATGATAATAACTGGAGCGTCAGCATATCCGAGAACTATTGATTTTAAAGCGTTTCGTGAAATATGCGATGAAGTCGGCGCGATATTTATGGTAGACATCGCTCATATTGCCGGTTTAATAACGGCAGGAGAACATCCTTCTCCTGTACCCGTAGCAGAATTTGTCACAACAACCACGCACAAGACTTTAAGAGGACCTCGCGGCGGGATGATAATGTGCAGGAACGAATTCGCTAAAAAGATAAATTCGGAGATCTTTCCCGGGATACAGGGGGGACCGTTAATGCATGTCATAGCAGGCAAGGCTGTCGCGTTCAAAGAAGCCCTGCAGCCCGCTTTCAAAGAATACCAAAAAAGCATAGTGAAGAACGCCAAAGTTTTCGGTGAGAGCCTTTTAAAGAAGGGGTTTACATTGGTTTCAGGAGGAACAGACAATCATTTATTGCTTGTGGATCTTTCAAATAAAAATGTAACCGGAAAAGAAGCTGAAACAGCTTTAGATAAAGCAGGAATAACGGTGAATAAAAACCTCATTCCATTTGACGAAAAGAGCCCGTTTGTAACTAGCGGAATAAGATTAGGCACGCCGGCTGTGACTACTAGGGGAATGAAAGAAAAAGATATGGGAAAAGTGGCTGCTTTTATAGATAAAGCAATTCTTTCAAAGGATGATGACGAGGTGCTCGGGGAGATCAAAGGAGAGGTCAAAGAAATGCTTAAAGACTTTCCTTTGTATAACGACTGGGTCGATGAGATGGAGAAACTATAAGGATTAAGGATAAAATGATGGAAGAAAAAACAAAAGAAGAGAAAAAGATAAACCGTCCGAGTTGGGACGAATATTTTTTAAATATTGCCGACTTGGTAGCGACACGATCAACCTGCTTACGCAGAAAAGTCGGGGCGGTAGTGGTGAAAAACAAACAGATATTAGCCACAGGATACAACGGGGCTCCTACCGGGACAACGCATTGCGATATGAGTGGATGCATGCGCGAGAAACTGGGGGTTCCGTCAGGAGAGAGACATGAGCTATGCCGCGCCCTGCACGCTGAACAGAACGCGTTTCTTCAGGCATCAAGACATGGAGTAAGCCTTAACGATGCCACTCTATATATAACTACACAACCCTGCAGCATATGTGCTAAAATGATAATCAACACGGGGATAAAGAAAGTAATAATCAAAGGTGCTTACCCGGACGACTTTGCGTTAGAATTTCTTAAAGAAGCCGGAATAGAATTGGTGGTGGCAAAAAAATGAGATGTCCTTATTGCGACAATACAGAAGACAAAGTCATAGACTCACGCATGAGCGGTGAAGGGCTTAGCACTAGACGAAGAAGAGAATGTCTTAAATGCGAAAAAAGGTTCACCACTTATGAATATGTTGAAAAAGCTCCTCTAATGGTAGTAAAAAGAGACGGAACCCGAAAACGGTTTGATAGAGAAAAGATACAAACAGGAGTAATTAAAGCTTGTGAAAAACGCCCCGTTAGTATGGATGCGATAGAAAAAATGGTAGATGAGATAGAAAAAGAAGTGCAGAAAAAAGCTGAGACTGAAATTAAGTCTACCGTAATTGGCAATATGGTAATGGAAAGGCTCTATAATTTGGACGAGGTCGCTTACGTAAGATTTGCTTCGGTGTACCGCAGGTTTAAAGATGTTTCGCACTTCATGAAAGAACTCAAAAAATTCCTCGAATAATAGATAGTGGATAGTGTTAATAGACTATTGACTATTGTCTTTTATCTACAGTCAAACTACTGTCCTATTTGCACATCGGTCATTCTATAGTCAATTGTCTAAGTTCTTTTTCTACCCTCTAACCTCTATCTTCTATCTTCTACTAAAGTTCCCCTAGATTTTTTTCAAGGGTAGCCTTTGCGTTATTTTTCTGAAACCATGCTTCCATTTGTTTGAGCTGTTTGCGGGAAATAAGGTTGGCGCGCAAGGACTCCTTATTCTTTTCAAAGTTTTCCTTTGAGGCAGGGACAACTTCTTCTATTCGTGTGATCACAAAACCGTCTTTCACTTTGATCGGAGGAACAATGGTGCCTGCCGAACCTTTGCTGGTCTTGAGCACTAGTTCTTTAGCGGGACCTATGTTGGCTATATATGAACCGGTAGAAATAGAATCCGTCTTTTCAATAGTGCGGCCTAAAGAAGATGCCGCATCCTCTAGAGATAGGGACTCAGCAATGATCGCATTACTCAGCTCGGCGGCTTTAGTCTCGGCAAGAACAAAACGGGTTTCTTCGGTCAAAGTCGCCTCGATCTCTTCTTTAACATCAGCGAAAGGTTTTATCGCAGAAGGCAGATCTTTTGTTTTTCTAATAACATAAACTGTACCTTTGTTTCCGGACTCGGGCACAACAGGTGCGGCAACGTCACCAACAGCTATTATTGAGAAAGCCGCGTCCCTAAAAGCTTTTAAGAAAGTTATCCCGGGAACAATCTCTTTATAGGAAAAAGGAGAAGTTGTTTTGTAAACGGCTCCGTTTTTTTGGGTTAAAGCTTCAAATTGATCAGGATCCTTGCGCAATCTATCATATAAGGGTTTCATCTTCTGCGCTATTTCTGACTTTTCTGAAGAATTCTCATAGGAGAACTCCATGTAGTCCACTTCTATTTTAAAATTGGTATAGAACTCGCTTTCATGATTAGCATAATATTTTTTCGCTTCACCGGAAGACGCAGGTAAAGTATCAATAAAAAGATCTTTATCTATCAAAAGATATGAAAGAGTAACTTTATCGTTCTTTTCTTTATACTCCTCAAAAACATCTTCATCCGAAATATCAATATCTTTAAGAAGCCTGTAACGAAAATCCGCTACCTGTATATTTTCTTTAACAAGATTCTCAAAAGTGCGAGGCTCCATAGAAAGATTATTGCGAAGAATATAATCGTATACGCGTTTATCGAACACTCCATTTCTCCGAAAAAGAGGATGTTGTGAGATGAAAAGCAAAAGGTCTTTATCTGATGTTTTTATTTTGTCTCTTCTTGCGGCATCAAGCAAGATAAGGCGTTCCCATGCCATATTATTGATCAGGGAACGGTTCTGGAGTATACGGTTAAGAGCCTGAAAGTCGCCGTAATAAGAAAAAACAAGTTGGGCGTGTATGCCCTGCACACTTTCCGCGAGGTCTCGGGCAGAGATCGTGCGGCCGCTTATTTTGCCTACAGAAGGGGGCCCTTCCCCAAGATTACCTACGCCCCACAGGACAAACGCGGGGACTATGAGGATCAAAAGGCCGAGCAACACTTTTTTAGCCACTTTTTTGCTTCTAAGTATATTTAGTACCATTTGAGAATCTTCTCCTTTGAAGTTGTTAACCCGTTTACATCACTTTTATATTATAGAGTTTTTTCCGTGAACGTCAACTTCTTATGATTTTGTATAGATGCTTCCCGCATTTTTATCTGGAGAAAAAGCTGTAAAGGCGTATAATATTAAAATAAAACAGCGAAAGGGAACTTATTATGGATATTCGAAACGCGCTTGCCGCATATGGCAAAGAAATGCATGCAAATAAATTGGTTATAGCCTCAGGCGGAAACATCAGCGCTAAAGATAATGGAAGGATCTTTATCAAGAAAAAGGGCGCTGATATGTCTAAAGGTGAGACTGGAGACTATCTGGAAATTATGACCGCAGACGGAGAGAGCTTTGATAGAGACGTTTTTAGCTCTGAAACGCCGATGCATTTAGCATGTTACGAGGCGCGGGAAGACGTAGGAGCGGTCATACACGCACATTCTCCGTTCATGGTAGCAGTTTCGACAAAAACTGACAAAATAGAGAATATCTCGTATGAGGCCGACTGTATAATAGGGCGGAGCATCCCGGTTATAGATTATGTGAGCCCCGGGTCGGAAGAACTGGGGGATGAAGTGGCTAAAAAGGTAAAGGGTGGTGCTAATGCTGTTCTGATGAAGAGGCATGGGGCGTTATCTGTGGGAAGGGATTTGGAAGAAGCATATCTCAGGATAATGGCACTGGAGAGGGTATGTATTGCGTATCTTATGGGCCTGTAAGAGGCGCTGGACAGGTCGTGCTTGACTATATATTATAATTGATATACAATTTACACGAAATTTCACAATAACGGGTTAGATGTTCAGCCCCGCTAGCGGGGAGGAGTGTCTTTAATTTACCCTAATAAAAACGAGGATAAAATGAAAAATAATAAACTTAAGCTAGGAATACCTAAGGGAAGTCTACAGGAATCTACTATAAGGCTTTTCGATAAAGCAGGGTACAAAATAAAAGAGTCGGGAAGATCATATTTCCCGGATATCGATGACGAAGATATTGAGGTTATTATGTTCAGGGCACAGGAAATGTCCAGATATGTGGAAGACGGAATAATAGACTGCGGGATCACCGGGAACGATTGGATCGAAGAGAACAGGTCCAGCGTGGACAGGATGGCGGAATTAGTCTATGCCAAAAGAAGCATGAAGCCCGTAAAGTGGGTATTGGCAGTTCCTGAAGAATCAAAAATCACCTCAGCGAAACAGCTTAAAGGAAAAAAGATAGCTACGGAGCTAGTCCGGGTAACTAAAAGTTATCTGAAGAAAAAAGGTGTCAAAGCAGAAGTCGAGTTCAGTTGGGGAGCTACCGAAGTTAAGCCCAAGATCGGGATAGACGCTATAGTAGAAATAACGGAAACCGGCAGCAGTCTTAGGGCTAACGGCCTTAAGATCATTGACACCGTGTGCGAATCAACTACGCAATTCATCATGAATAAAGTCGCCCGTCAGGATGCTTGGAAAAAAGAAAAAGCCGAACAGATCGTTTTGCTTTTAAAAGGCGCCATTTTGGCGGAAGGTAAAGTCGGCCTAAAAATGAACGCAAGAAACAAGGACGTTAAGAAAATAATTTCTATACTGCCGGCAATGAAAACGCCGACCGTGTCCAGACTGTTTGATGAAAATTGGGTGGATATTGAAACTGTTATTGACGAGGATGATGTAAAAAGACTCATCCCTGCGCTAAGAAAAGCGGGTGCTCAAGGCTTTATAGAATATCCGCTCAATAAAGTAATACATTAGGTTCCAGGTTTTAGGTGTCAGGTGTTAGGGGGCAAGGGTCTCCAAAAAACAATCTAAAACCTGAAACCTAGAACCCAGAATTAAGGAGGTGGGAATCGGATATGCCCTGCGGGAAAAAAAGAAAGATCAAAAAAGTAAAACGCCACAAGCGTAAAAAAAGGATGAGAAGGGACAGACACAAGAAGAGGAAGGTATAATATTGAATCGTCTTAGTTCTTTTGTTCTTGTTATCTTGAGTTTTTTTTATATTTTTTCCCATTCCGGGATTTCTGAACCGATTCTTCATGCGAATGAGATCAATGGGGTAATAGATAAAAATAGATTGTCGGATCCTGACATCAGAACAGTGTCGGATACACTGGCTCGCTATACGATGGGCGCTGTTTACGACAATTTCGGCATGACCGCAGAAGCTGTCGCCGAATATAAGGAAGCTTTGCGGGAGGGTAAAGGGGTCACCGAAATATACCTTAAGCTCGGTGCGGATCTTATGCTCATGAACAGGCTCGATGAAGCCGCGGAAGAATTAAATAAAGCTGCCGAGATCGATCCTGAAAACACAAGAGTTCATCTTCTTTTAGCGGTTATACATACGGCAAAAGGTGAATTTGGAAAGGCCGCGACTCAACACGAAGAAGCTTTAAAATACGAACCAGGTAACCTAGATACTTTAACGTTTTTATCCGAACTTTTTATTGCGCAAAGAAAATTCGATAAAGCTGCCGAAGTATACGAGAAAATGCTTAGGATAAGAGATAATGACGCTTTTCTCTATTTTAATCTAGGCATAATTTACAGCAAGCTGGAACTTCTGGATAAAGCCGAAGAGAAACTTAAAAAAGCCATAGAAGTGGATGAAGAGTATATTGCGGCACAAATGGTCTTGGGTTTTATCTACGAAGAAGACGGCAAAAACGACAAGGCGATAGAAAGATATAGAAAAGTCACGGAACTCGACCCTGCAAACAAAGACGCATATATACGGTTAGTGCAGATATACAACGGGATGAAACAGTTCGAGAGAGCCGAAACGGAGAATGATAAACTGTTCGAGATAGACCCGGATTCGGTAGAACCTTATCTGAACCGTTTTAGTACACACCTATATCAAAAGAAATATCGTGAAGCTGAACAAGCTGTCGAGGAAGCGCTTGCGAAGGGACTGAAAAGTGCATCCTTGCATGCAAGTCTTGGTTACCTGTATAGCACAGAAGGCGATTATAGCAAAGCTTGTGCGGAATATGAGAAAGCCGTCCTGATAGATGGTGATAACGATATATATAAGCTTTATTTGGCCACGGCATTGGATCAGGCTGGTCGGAAAGAAGAAGTAATAAAGGTTTTAGAAGAAATAACTGCGGGAGATGAAGGTCTTCCCGAAGCTTATAACTATTTGGGTTACCTGTACGCCGAGTCAGACCGGGATCTTGATAAAGCGGTAGCGCTTATAGAGAAAGCGTTAAAATTAGATCCGAACAATGGAGCATATCTCGATAGTCTGGGATGGGCATATTATAAACAGGGCAATATGGATGGGGCCCTGGTCGAAATGAAAAAAGCCGCCAAGAATCTGCCAAACGATCCCGTAGTGGCGGAACATTTGGGCGATATATATAACGCTTCCGGGAAAACGCTTGAAGCAGTAAAAGAGTGGAAGAAGGCTCTTAAAGGCGATCCAAAAAATGAACCCCTGCGGATAAAAATAGAAAAAAACAAAAAATAAACTACACAACAAAGAAAGAGATCAATGAAAAAAATAACCGACACTAAAGAGCTTGAAAGAAAAGCAGTTGCGATCAGAAAAGATATTCTTACAATGCTCGAGAAAGCCGGAAGCGGTCATACCGGAGGATCTTTGTCGATAGTAGAGATCTTGTTGGATCTATACCACCGCAGGATGAATATTGATGTAAAGAAACATGACTGGAAAGGGCGAGACAAATTTATTCTTTCCAAAGGACATGGGTGTCCTGCTTTGTACGCAGTCTTGTCGGATATGGGGTTTTTCCCTAGAGAGGAACTCTGGACTCTTCGTCAGATAGAAAGCCGGCTTCAGGGGCATCCTCAACTCGGGCTTCCCGGGCTTGAGATCTCCAGCGGATCACTCGGTCAGGGTCTTTCTGTGGCTAACGGGATGGCTATTGCGGATAGGATGGATGGAGTAAACGCTAAAACATATTGTCTTATGGGTGACGGGGAAACTAATGAAGGACAGGTCTGGGAAGCGGCGATGACAGCGGCGCATTACAAACTTGATAATGTATGCGGGATCATTGATTATAATAAATTGCAGATTGATGGTTTTTGCTGCGAAGTTATGGATCTTGGATCGTACAAAAAGAAATGGGAAAGTTTCGGATGGTATACCGTGGAAACCGACGGGCATGATTTTGAAGAACTCAACAAAAATTTCAATGAAGTTCTTCAGATAAAAGGTAAACCGCAGCTCATTGTTGCTCACACGATAAAAGGAAAAGGGGTATCTTTTATCGAGAACAAAGCTGAATGGCACGGGGTTGCTCCAAAAAAAGACGAGTTAGAAAGAGCGCTGCTAGAACTAGAGGAAGCGGAAAAGAAGATATAGAGTGGATAGAGGACAGATTGCTTCGCTGCCTGCCTGCCGGTAGGCAGGCGCAGTAGGGCGAATGATGGATAGAAGCAGTAGCTGGGGTTTAAACCCCAGCTACTGCTGTGAACTGCAAGCTACTAACTTACTAAGGAGATATTGTTATGATGGTACGTAGAAGAGTGCAAATGTTTTTTCGGCAACACAAGGTAAAGATAATTTTGGCGGTAGTAGTGATAGTATTGATCGTTTTGTCTGTTATAGGACTGATGTCACTTGAATCGTTTTACCGCAAGATGACTATAGCAACAATGCCTGTTCAATTTATAATGGCAGGGATACACGCGGGGATATTCGTGTTTATGTATCTGACGTTTATGAAAGGCGGATTCGCGAAACTTGATAAAGCTCCCATTAAAGGAAAAGATGTTTCTATCACTTGGGACGATGTAATAGGAATGCATGACGCTAAGCAGGAAGCCGGGGAAGTAGTCCAGCTTGTCAAAGATAGGGCGAATGTCAAAAAAATGGGAGGAAGCGTGGTTAAGGGGCTTCTCATGTTAGGACCTCCGGGATGCGGAAAAACATATATGGCGAAAGCCATCGCTACGGAAGCCGATATGCCGTTTATATCGATGTCGGGCAGCGAATTTGTAGAAGTTTTTGTAGGTGTCGGAGCTTCACGCGTACGTAAACTTTTTAAAAAAGCAAGAGACCTCGCCTTTGGATATGGGGGATGCATACTCTTCATTGACGAGCTTGATGCTATAGGTAGATCCAGGGCCTTTAGTTTTATGGGAGGCCAGGAAACAAACAGTACCCTTAATCAGCTTCTGGCCGAAATGGACGGATTAAAGGGAACTGAAGACAATATCGTGGTCATAGGAGCTACTAACGCAAACGAACAGCATATGGATCAGGCTCTTTTAAGGCCCGGCCGGTTCGACAGAAAAATAATGGTTACCAACCCCTCACAGGACGATCGGGAGGAGCTGTTCAAGTTCTATCTAAAAAAAGTAAAAGCTGAAGAATCTCTTGACTTGGGACGCCTCGCAAGGCGTGCCGTAGGGAAAAGCCCGGCTGACATAGCGAACATTGTAAAAGAAGCAACTCTTATAGCTACCAGGCACAAGAAGGCCGCTATAGGCCTCAAAGAGATCAGCGAAGCCTTCGAGAGGGTAGACTTAGGGATCAAATATAAACTTACAGTAACGCCAAGAGAAAAAGAAATGACCGCTTATCATGAGTCGGGACACTTAATAGTGAACTATCTGAAAGCGCCTTCAAAGACAGTTTTTAAAGCAAGTATTCTGCCTAGAAGAGGAACTCTGGGAGTTGTTTGGGCCCCCGAAAGAGAAGAACTCCATTCCAGGAGCAAAGAACAATTGCTTGAACTTATAATGGTAAGCATGGGAGGATATTGCGCCGAAAAAGAAACATTTAATACGACTAGTAGCGGTGTTACTAGTGACTTTGCTAAAGCTATGGAAATAGCTCATAACATGGTATGGAAAATGGGTATGGGTAAAAGCGATTATGTAGGAGATTATACCGTTATCCCAAAAGAAGAAATAGCGGAAGAGATCAAGCTCACGCTTAACAATGATACAAACGACGTTTTGCAGGGATGTCTTGCAGAAGTTTCAAAAGTGCTTAGCGAGAACAAAAATATGCTAGACAAATTTGCTAAAGAACTTCTGGAACGAGAAGAGCTCGAATATGATGAGATCATAGCTATATTTGAAGCCTTTGGAATAAAAGAGAACCGAGAAGGATATGACGAAAAAAACGTTTGATATAGTTAAAAGCAAAGGTTTTCTTTTTATAGCGAGCGTAGTCTGCTGCGCGCTTGTCTCTTCATGTACTCCCAGCTATCCCAAAGAAACCCTTGCCGAAGCAGTCAAGGACGTATGTAAAGATGAGTACAGTATGGAGGTTGACGTTACGGTTAGGGGGACTACCATGGGACTTTATTATCCTATGGAAAGCCTACTTGATGCGGGAATGGGGATAAGCGAGGGAGCGTGGGACAAGATTAGTAATCTTTTACTGGTAGCTTCCCGCATAGTTCTTTCAACGGATGCTGATATAAAATTTTATTGCGTAGTAACTCAAGACGTAAAGCTTCCGGAACTTCAAGTCGTTATTATTAAATATGTTGAGGATGTTAAGCGCAGCATGGTAAGGAATATCTCAAGAAGCGAATCCTTCAAGCGGACGCTCTTCAGCATAAATCTTACTCCGCAGGCAGAAAAAGAAAGGTCCGTTGAAAAAGCGTTCAATAGGCTGGGAGTGGATGACGAAATAAGACAAAAAGTATTAGACGAATTTTTCAGAAGCCCGCCGACAAAGCTTAGCGACGTAGGCTACTGGAAAGGAGAATTTTATCTTAAAGATATAACCTTAGCGGAATTTCTTGCAGAACAGATGGCTAACCGTATAAAAACAGACTTTAGAAGTGATAAAGACCTTTCTAAAAAATTCAAGTTCATTAATGCGGAAAGTATATATCTTCCCGAAAATGATAAAGGCTCGTTTTTTGTAACATACAAAATAGCTGATCAGGAAACTGACGAAACGCAAGGAGATCTCTTAAGAGATAAGATGAAAGAGATAATCCGCATAGGAAACGAGGTTACTTACGGATACAAATTTAATGATTTTGATTTTCTTATTCTCGAAGATCAACTAGAAAACACTAGGTTCACGGTTTCAGAAGACGATCTTTATAATTTTCATCAGGAGAAACCTTTAATGGAAGACATAGTCAAGGTGATAGGCGGACAGGTCAGCAATACAGCATTATAATGGATACAGGCGGCGAAAGCGCACAACAACAAGTTAAGGAGAAAAAGTAATGGCAGAAGGGGCAGTGAAAAAAGAGGCAACACGGGACGGGTTTGGAAAAGCTTTATTGGATCTTGGAGGACAGAATAAAGATGTAGTTGCGCTTTCAGCTGATCTTACAGAATCGGTCAGAGCTCATTGGTTCAAAGAAAAATATCCCGAGAGATTCGTAAGTCACGGTGTTGCTGAGCAAGATATGATCTCAACGGCCGCAGGACTTGCGCTTTCGGGTAAGATCCCGTTCGCCTGCACTTTCGGAGTATTCGCTACCGGCAGAGCCTGGGATCAGATAAGAATATCCGTAGCATACATGAATCTCAATGTTAATATAGCCGGCTCTCACGGAGGAATATCTGTCGGTGAGGACGGCGCTACCCATCAGGCTCTTGAAGAAATAGCGCTTATGAGAGTTATACCCAACATGACGGTAGTCGTCCCGTCGGATTCGGAAGAAGCGTATGCGGCCACTAAACATGCGGCGGGCATTCCCGGTCCTGTATACCTGAGACTAGGAAGGGCTAAAGTTCCGACATTGAGTGATAGTTCTGATTTTGAGATAGGCAAGGCCAAGGTTCTGACAGAGGGAGACGATATTAGCATAATAGCATGCGGTCATCTTGTCGCAAAAGCTATGGAAGCCGCATATCAGCTGAAAAGCAAGAATATACAAGCACGCGTTATCAATCTTCATACACCTAAACCTATAGACAGGGAAGCTATCATAAAAGCCGCAAGAGAGACCGGCGCGCTTCTTACAGTTGAAGAACATACTATATACGGAGGAATGGGAAGCGCCGTAGCTGAAGTTGTCTCGGAAGAATGTCCTGTACCAATAAAGATGATGGGTATAAGAGATGTGTTCGGAAGAAGCGGAAGCCCGGACGAACTTTTTAAACATTTCGGCCTGAACGAAGAACACATTATTGAAGAAGCCGTAAAGCTGGTAGAAAGAAAAGGGAAAAAAAGCAGGTGTTAGGTTTTAGGTGTTAGGGATTAGAGTAGAAAAGAGCTCTACAAAAACCTAGAACCCAACCCCTAAAACCTAACACCTAGAACCTAAAACCTAACAACATGATTACTATTAACGCTTCTGCCAAATTGAATCTCTGTCTCAAGGTAATATCAAAACGTACTGATGGATACCATAATATAGAGACTCTCTTCGAAAGGATAGATCTGTCTGATACTATCACAGTCGGATTTGGAGACGAAGTAGATAAGGTCCAGTGTGACAATCCGGAGATCCCTCTTGGTGGAGACAGACTTGTGGGAAGATGCATAAAGAAATTCCGTGAAAGAGCCGGGTGCAAGGCGCCCTTTGACATTAGTATCGTCAAAAGGATACCTGTTTCGGCAGGTTTGGGCGGAGGATCAAGCGATGCTGCTGCAGTTCTGAAAGGTCTCAATGAACTAACGGGTCAACTCCTTCAAACAGAAGAACTTATAGAAATTGGGAGAGAACTGGGCGCCGATATTCCGTTCTTTATTACGGGCCATAGTTTTGCATTCGGAACAGGTAGGGGAGATGAGATAGAAAAAGCTGAAGCGCACATGGAAATAGCCCACATATTAATCAATCCACCTTTTGGAACATGCACAGAAGACATATATAGGGGAGTATCTGCTTTCAGCTTGACAAACACAAAAGGCATTGATAAAATGTTCAACGTTTTTTTAAAGGAAAATGACATAAACGCTATAGCGGAAAATATTTATAACGATTTACAGCCTATAGCATTACAGGAAAATCCGTCCCTGCAGAAAGCTTTTGATGAGATCAAGGCGTCAGGAGCTAAAGGGGTGCTTTTATCCGGAAGCGGACCTACTGTATTTGGTATTTTTGATAAAAAAACAGTAAAGAGCGCTAAAAAACGATTAGAAACAATCTTTCCACAGGAACAAGGGTGGGGAGTGTATGAAACGTATACATGTTAGGGTAGAGGGTTCAGGGTATAGAGTATAGCGTATAGGGTATATAGGGTAGAAACTAGAGATTAGAAGGCAGAGGGTAGAAAATAGACCATTGACTATTGACCATAGACTATAGAATGACCGATGCGAGAAGAATAGAATATCGGAGAAACAGACTTTTTAACTTTTGAACCTTTAAACTTTTTAAACTGTTCACCTTGGACCGATGTGTATATGCGCGTTTTTGTGTCATTCCGACCGAACGCCTGCCTGCCGGCAGGCAGGAAGAGAGTGGAGGAATCTTTATAAGACTTGCAAGATCCTTCGACTCGTTCGTTACACTCACTCGCTCGGGATGACAATTTTTAGACTTTTGACTTTAGACTGTTCACGAGCCACGGGTCACGAGTCACTGGCAACTAATGACTGAAAAGATAAAGGTTGAGAGCTTAAGGAGCGGAAGCTAACCAACAAAGGAGTAAAACCATGAAGATTACGGAGGTCAGGATTTTTTCTACTGAAAGCAGAGACGGGAAACTCAAAGCTTTCGCCACTATGACATTCGATGATTGGTTTGTTGTGAGGAACGTCAAAGTGATACAGGGAAATAACGGTCTTTTCGTGGCAATGCCCTCACGTAAAGCTGTAACCGCTTGTTCGAAATGTCAGTACAAGAATGTCGTGGGAAGCAAATATTGTAATCAATGCGGCGCGCCTGTGCGCGCTCAACCGACTCATCATGAAGATTCTAAAGATAGTCATGGAGGCGGACATATGGATATAGCGCATCCCATAACACAAGAATGCCGTATCTATATTCAAGAAATGATCCTCGATGCCTATAATAAGGAAGCAAAACAGGAAAAACCGGCCGTTAAACCCGAAGAAAAAGTTGCGGAAAAGGCTCCGGTAGAAGAAAAAAAGGAAGAAGCGCAACCTGAAGAGGCCAAAGAGGAAGAGCAGCAGCCTAAGGTTGAAGAACCTAAAGAAGAGCCAAAAGAAGAACCGCAACCTAAGGTAGAAGAGCCCGAGGTTAAAAAAGAAGAGCGGCAGCCTGAAGAGAAACAGCCCAAAGAAGAAAAAAAAGAAGATCTAATCCCCGGCAATGACGGGTCTGATATAGCACTATAGATAAAGCGATATATTTTGATAGATGTTGGCGGGTAGTGTAATGGTAGCACCGCAGCTTTTGGAGCTGCTTGTCAAGGTTCGAACCCTTGCCCGCCAGCCAAAAGATAGGCAAGGGTTCGAAGAGAGACACTGAACCTTTAATCAAGGGAGCTTGCGAGCAGGAGAGCAAGCGACTAACAAATGAAGTGGCGACTGGCCGACCGGAATCTCCGAAGTTTTGTGACGATACGAACGTTAGTGAGGATCCAAAACAAAGCTGATCCGGAGATGAAGGCGCCGAGCTCTTGCCCGCAGTTGTAGTAACGGTCAAAAAGACAGAGACAAGAAACGAGCAGGAGCATTATAGGACGAGCTGCCTTGCCCGCTAGTGAAGAAGAAGAGATTCATGGGAACGATTAGATTAGTAGCTGGGGTTTAAACCCCAGCTACAATTATGGATATAAACGGTCAATATATTATGGACAAAACAGCAGCAATAATACTAGCAGCAGGCGCGGGAACGAGAATGAAGACCGACACTCCCAAAGTGTTGCATAAAGTGGGATCGGAAACCATACTCGGGAAAGTTATATCTAACTTAAAAAAAACTGAGATACATGATATTATAGTTGTGGTGGGATACAAGGCCGAGCAGGTCAAGGAACATTTCAAAAATGAAGTACGGTTTGCCGTTCAAGAACAGTTGCTCGGTTCGGGAGATGCTGTAAAAGAAGCTATTAAACAGCTTCACAACAAGACAAAAACCGTAGTGATATGCTGCGGAGACGCTCCGCTGATAAACAGCAGGATCTTTGATAGCTTGATTAAAAAACATTTTACGGGTAACGCGGATTGCACTCTTCTGACATGCCATGCGGATGATACATCGAGTTATGGTAGAATACTCAGAGACAAAACGGGGAGTATAGAGAAAATAGTTGAAGAAAAAGACCTTAGTGCCGGAGAGAAGGATATAAAAGAGATAAATGCCGGGACATATTGTTTTTCCAGAACGAGCCTTGAAAAGTATATAGATAAAATAGAGAAGAACCCAGTAAAGAAAGAATATTATCTAACAGATATCGTAGAAATACTTCGCCGGGACAACAAGAAAATAAACAGTATTGAATGTGTCTACCGGGAAGTTATTGGTATCAATTCAAGAAAGGACATAACGCTTGTGAATAAGATAATAAAAAAATCTACGCTCGAGAAATTGATGAACAGCGGAGTTACGATAATAGACCCCGAAACTACATGCATAGATGAGGCCGCAGAAATTGCACAAGACACAACGATTTATCCCAACACGGTTATAGAGAACGACGTTATCGTAGGAGAGAGGTGCAGCATAGGACCTTTTGCCAGATTAAGGCCGGGAACCAAAATATCAGATGAAGTTGAAATAGGTAACTTTGTGGAAATATGCAGGACAGAAATCGGCGACAGAACAAGGATAAAGCATCATACATATTTAGGCGATGCGACCGTAGGGAGTGACGTAAATATAGGTGCGGGTACAATAACGGCTAATTATGACGGGAATAGCAAGAATCGAACGGTTATAGAAGACGGAGCATTTATCGGAGTTGGAGCAATTCTTATAGCTCCGGTTAAGGTTGGGAAAATGGCGAAGATAGGGGCCGGGAGCGTAGTAACAAAGAGTAAAGACGTGCCGGCAGGTGAAACTGTTGTAGGCGTTCCGGCAAAACCGCTTAAGAAACAATAAAGAGCTCGCATATAAAGATAAACGAAACAACAAACTCTAAAAGGGGAACATATGGATAAATTAACTATTTTCTCGGGTAATGCTCATCCTGAACTCGCACAAAAAATATGCAAGAGTTTGAATGTTTCAATAGGAGACAGCTTTGTTGACCGTTTTTGTGACGGAGAAACGCGGGTAAAAATAAATCAGAACATTCGCGGGAAAGATGTTTTTGTGGTGCAGCCTACATGCTCACCCGCAAATGAGAATCTAATGGAACTTTTGATAATGATGGATGCTTTAAAAAGATCTTCCGCTCGAAGAATAACAGCGGTGCTGCCGTATTTTGGTTATGCCAGGCAAGACAGGAAAGATCAGCCCAGAGTACCTATAACAGCAAAACTTGCGGCAAATCTTATTTCCAGAGCAGGCGCAGACAGGATAATAACTATAGATCTCCATGCCGGACAGATACAGGGCTTTTTTGATATACCGCTGGATCATCTATATGCCGTACGTATTTTTGCGGAATATTTTAAAAAGAAAAAGATCGATAATATTGCGATAGTATCTCCCGATGTTGGAGGGATAAAGATGGCCAGGGCATATGCAAAACGTTTAGGCGCGGATCTTGCCATAGTTGATAAAAGGCGCCTAAGCGATACAAAAGCGGAAGTCATGCACATAATGGGTGACGTCAAAGGAAAGAACGTTATACTTGTTGACGATATTATAGCTACTGCGGGAAGCATTACCGAAGCGGCGGCAGCATTAAAAAAGAACGGCGCGCAAGATGTTTATGCGGCCATAACCCATGCGGTTCTGCAAGGTCCGGCAATGGAAAGGCTTAAGGGGTCCGAGATCAAGGAACTTATAGTTACGGACACCATCCCGCTTGACGAAGAAAAGAAAGAAGCTAATATCGTTCAGTTATCCGTTGCCGATCTTTTAGGAGAGGCTATAAGAAGAATACATAACGAAGAATCTGTAAGCGCGTTGTTTGAATAGAAAAAAGTGAACCGTGATTTGTCTCGGCGAATTACGAATTACGAACAAAGGAGTGAGCTTAATGGAAAAGGTAATGTTAGATGCAGAACAAAGAGAAGTTTTTAAAAAAGGCGGGTGTAAACATCTCAGGGAAGAAGGGAAGATCCCCGGAGTGGTATATAAAGCCGGGAAAAAGGGAACGAGTATACATATTGATGCCAAAGCGCTCGGGCAGGCTCTACATACAGAAGCCGGAGAGAACGCTATTATCACTTTGAATATTTCAGCCGGAGAGAAACCCTCTAAAAAAACGGTCATCGTACAGGAGATACAGAGAAACCCTCTTAGCGAGAAATATGTACACGTGGATTTCCATGAAATTTCTCTTACGGAGAAACTAAAAGTCAGCGTTCCTGTAAATGTTAAAGGTGAAGCCGTTGGGGTTACTGAAGAAAAGGGCGTGTTAACACAGGTTCTGTGGGAACTCGAAGTTGAATGTCTTCCAACAGCTATACCCGAACATCTTGACGTCAGGGTTGAGGAGCTTCGTATAGGCGACGCGATACACATTGAAGAAATGGAAGCACCCGAAGGAGTAACCTTTCTTGAAGAGCCCGAAACAGTTGTAGTTTCTGTAAGTCCTCCGGCAGCTGAAGAGGAAGAGGCGGTAGTGGAAGAGGAAGGCGCGGAAGAAGGCGAAGAACCCGAACTGATCAAGAAAGGTAAGAAAGAAGAGGAAGAAGGCGAAGAACCCGAGAAAGAGGCTGCTCCAGAGGCTTAAGCAAACCGGTGACTAGATGAAAATAATAACGGGTCTGGGGAATCCCGGACTACGATACAGGAACACGAGGCATAACGTAGGGTTCGCAGTGATATCTATTCTTGCCAAGAAGTATCGTATAAGTCTCAAGAAAAAAGGTTTTGGAGGGTTATACGGTATCGGCGGGATAAGAGGGGAAGAAACCATCCTTTTCCAGCCCATGACGTATATGAATAGATCCGGTGAAGCTTTGAAGTCGATCACCGCGCCAAAACTTGAGGATAAAAAAGATCTACTGGTTATCAGCGATGATATTAACTTGTCGTTAGGCAGCTTAAGGATTAGAGCAAACGGATCATCCGGCGGACATAATGGGCTAAAATCCATTATTGAGCATATGGGGGACGATTTCGCAAGATTAAGGGTGGGGGTAGCTTCGGGACCGTTGCCACCAGAAACATCTTCATATGTTCTGTCGCGATTTTCAAGACGAGAAAAGGGTATAATGAGCGATGCAATCGAACGATCTGCCGAATGTGCAGAAAAATGGCTTACAAAAGGCATAGAAGAAGCAATGAGGCTGTATAATAACAGTAATAATGACTATTAAGGGCCCCAAACTATTGCCCCAAACTATTGTCTTGCGCAAGTATATAATGTGTGTTATCATTTAAAACAGATTTTAGGACAATTAAAGTAACTCTAAAGAAGAACGGTGGTTAAATATGGAAAAGGTAAGATCATATGAGGGATTGTTTATAATAGTCCCTGAAAAGCTGGACAATCTTGACGAAGTAAAGGCGAATATAAAGGATATTATAAGCGATAATTCCGGAAATATCGTTAAAGAGACCGATATAGGCAAAAAAACTTTAGCATATCCAATCAAGAAAAAAGAAGAGGGGATATACTATGAAATACATTTTTCGGCCAAACCGGCGTCGGTAGCTAAAATGTCGCGTTTATTCCGCATAAATAACGATTTATTAAGGGCGCTGATAGACAAATCATAAATCGTGAGTAGTGAACAGTGAACAGTGATTAGTAAAAGACAAGCAGTTAACGGTAAAGAGAAGAACTGTTCACAGCTTACTGATTACGGTTCACTAACATAATAGCTATAAACAGGGGGAAATATGGCTGCCAGTCTAAACAAAGTTTTTTTAATGGGTAACCTGACTAGAGATCCCGAACTTAGGTACGTACCTTCAGGGACAGCTGTTGCTAATTTTTCTATTGCGGTTAATCGCAATTATAAAGATAGCGCCGGAGAAAAAAAAGAAGACGTATCTTTCATCCGTGTGGTTGTATGGGGGAAGATGGCGGAAATATGCGGGGAATATCTAGCTAAAGGAAGACCAGTACTCGTTGAAGGCAGATTAAAGTCGCGCAATTGGGAAGCGCAAGACGGACAAAAACGCAGCGCATTAGATGTTGTCGCTACAACCGTTCAGTTCCTGGGGTCGCGTTCCGGTTCTTCTCAAGCGCCGAGTCAAGGGCCGAGTGAGAATAAAAATAGTGACGACCTTGGAAAAGTAGGTTCGATAGATGTGGAAGAGGATATGAGCGGGAGTGAAATACCGTTCTAGTAAGCAAGAATAAGGCATGAAAGAAAAAAGATTTAAAAAAAAGACGGAAAATTGAGGAGAAAAAGGAAAAATGGCAAAGAAGAAAGAACCAAAAACCGCCCGCAGAGTATTTAAGAAAAAACCATGCAGGTTGTGTCGAGATAAAACAACAGAAGTTGATTATAAAAATGCAGATATGTTGAAATCATTCGTTTCAGATAGAGGAAGGATAATCAGCCCCAGGATAACCGGTAATTGCGCTAAACATCAGAGAATGGTAGCGGGGGGGATAAAAAAAGCGAGACTAGCGGCCCTTCTTCCATTCGTGAAGATAAAAGAAGGTTTGGCCAGAAGAAAACCCAGGAGGACAACATGAAGGTAATCGTCCTCAAAGATACAGATAAACTGGGTGAGATAGGTGGTGAGCTGCAAGTAAAGGACGGATACGCGAGAAACTATCTTATCCCTAACGGGATAGCTGTTGAGTCTACCAAGAGCGCGTTACGCCTTCTCGAAGCAAAGAGAAGAGAAAAAGCGGCCAGAGAGAAAAAGTTTCAGGAAGAATGCGAGAAACTTGCCGAACAGATAGCGTCTACATCCTGCACAATAACGATGGAAGCCGGAGAGGAAGACAAGCTTTTCGGAACGGTTACTTCGGAAAAAATAGCGGAAGTATTGAAAGTTGAAGGGATTGAAATAGATAAGAAGAAAATAGTGTTAGAGGAACCCATAAAGACTCTAGGAGTATACAATATAGACATACACTTACACCCTGAAGTTAAGGCCCGGGCAAGGATCTGGGTTGTTAAAAAATGATTCCAAAAACCCTCATTGAAAAAGTACCCCCTCAAAATAACGAGGCCGAAGCCGCGGTCTTGGGCGCTATGCTACTTGATAGAGAGGCCATTGCCCAGGCTATAGAGCATCTTGAAGATACAGCATTCTATTCCGAGACGAACAAAAGTATTTTTAGAGCCATAGTAAAACTATACGACAGCAACGAAGCCGTAGATATTGTTACTCTAGTCGAAGAACTTAAAAAAAACAAAGAACTTGATGATGTAGGCGGACCGGCATATATTACCGATCTTGCCAACAGTATACCTACTGCAGCCAATATAGAACACTACGCTAAAATAGTAAGAGAAAAATACCTGCTTAGACGTCTTATCAACACAGCCACACAAATAGTTTCTGAAAGTTTTGAACCTTCAAGCGAAATAGAAAGCCTTCTGGATAGGGCAGAAAGTCTCATTTTTGATATAACAGCCACGCAAAAACGGAAAATGCAGGTCTCTGCGATGAAAGATATCGTCAAAGAGAGCATAGAGACCATAGACAGGCTGTATCAGAGAAAAGAGAACATAACCGGCATTCCTACGGGATTCCATGATCTTGATACGAAATTAGCGGGTTTACAGAACTCTGATCTTATAGTTCTCGCGGGAAGACCTTCAATGGGTAAAAGTGCATTAGCGATATCGATGCTGGAATACGCGGGCGTTGTCGAAAAATTACCCTGCGCATATTTTAGCCTCGAAATGTCAAAAGATCAGCTTGCGCAGAGAATGTTATGTTCAATAGCAGGTGTGAATGCGCATAAGGTAAGGACAGGATTTTTCTCGCAAACAGATTGGCCTAAACTCGTAACAGCGGCCGGAAAACTATCTGAGTCACCTATATTTATAGATGATACTCCCGGGATATCCGCTTTAGAACTCAGAGCAAAAGCCAGAAGGCTTAAGGGACGTCATGATATCCAGCTTATTATCATAGATTACCTTCAGCTCATGCAGGGCGCATCAAGACTTGAGAATCGGCAGCAGGAAATATCCGATATCTCAAGATCAATGAAAGCTCTGGGCAGAGAACTAAACGTACCGATAATTGCTATAAGTCAGCTTTCACGCGCCGTCGAACAGAGACAGGATAAAAGGCCGATGCTTTCCGATCTTAGGGAATCAGGTGCCATAGAACAGGATGCGGACGTTGTTATGCTTATACTGCGGGAAGAATATTATAACCCTACTGAAGAAAATAAGGGAGTAGCCGAGATAATTATAGCGAAACAAAGACATGGTCCGGTCGGGACAGTAAAACTTACATTTTTGCCGGAATATACTAAATTCACTAATTTGGCCAGAACAGAAGAGGAAGAAGGTTTCTGATGAAAAGAAAAAAAATGTTATGCATGATCGTAATAATTATGGTATCTGTTTTTTGTTCTGTTTCGGTATTTGCGCAATCTTCAGGTACCCAGCAAAAGAAAATAAGTGCCATAAAGATCACCGGAAACAGTGCCGTAAGCACGGCTACTGTGCTTAGTAGACTAAAACTGAAACCCGGAGACCCTTTCGAAGAAAGCGCGCTTAACAAAGAACTAAAAAGACTTTACTCGACCGGATACTTCAGTGATGTTTTCGTTGAGACCAAAGATAATCCGGAAGGCGTAGTCATAATGTTTACCGTTCTCGAAAAACCTATAATCAAAGATGTTGAGTTCAGGGGAAATGCAAAACTAAAAGATGGACATCTAGAGAAGAAAATATCTATCAAAAAAGGTGATCTTCTAGACTTCAGTACATTGAACCAGGACATGGCGGAAATTAGGAATTATTATGTAGAACAGGGATACAAATTCATCAAAGTAGATTATGAAATAGAGGCCGAGAACGATCTTGGAACAGCTGTAGTGGTCTTCGTTATAGATGAAGGCAAAGCGCTTAGAATAAAGACCATAGATATCGAAGGCAACAAGAACATGTCGGATGATGAACTCAAAAAATATATCGCGACAAAAACCGCGTGGTGGTTCATTAATAAAGGCGCGTTCGATGATGATGAATTCCAAGCTGACCTAGACAGGATAAAAACTCTTTATATGAGTAAGGGTTTTCTAGATGCGCAAGTAAGCAGCCGGGAAGTCTTTTCTGAAGATGGAAAAAACATACACCTAACAATAATAGTTGATGAAGGTAAGAAATATCTTGTAGGCACGACCACGATATCAGGCAAGTTATCTTTTCCCGAACAAGAGATAAGCGCTATCTTGAAGATGAGACAAGGGGATCCATTCGACTATGAGAAGATCAGAGAAAATGTGGATAGCGTAAAAGCATTCTACTATGATAGGGGATACATGAATGCCGAAGTTAACCTCGCGCATAAATACGACCCTTCATCGGACATGATGAATCTCACATATAACATAAATTCACACGACGAAATATCGGTCGGGAAAATAAACATCATCGGGAACACCAAAACAAAAGACGTTGTTATAAGAAGAGAGTTAAGAGTGTACCCCGGAGAGAAGTATGAGGGCGACCAGCTCAAAAAGAGTAAAGAAAGGATATACGACCTCGGATATTTCGAAGACGTATATTTCGAGACCATTCCGACAAGTACGGATAACGTTAAAGACTTGGATGTTACGGTCAAAGAAACCAAAACCGGGGAATTTTCTTTCGGAGGCGGATACAGTTCGGTAGATTCATTTATAGGTTTTGTGCAGGTAAGGCAGAGAAACTTTGATATAATGAACTTTCCAACGTTTACCGGAGCCGGTCAAGACT
This sequence comes from Candidatus Aadella gelida, assembly GCA_030765205.1. Lineage (GTDB taxonomy): Bacteria > Omnitrophota > Gorgyraeia > Tantalellales > Tantalellaceae > Aadella > Aadella gelida. The sequence goes on from JAVCDB010000113.1 coordinate 39,450, forward strand.
TGATCCTGCGCGGTGAAATGGGAAGCACGAGGACAAATTATCTTTTAAGCTGGACCGATCCCTGGATAATGGGATATCCATACCTGTTCGGTTTTGACCTGTATAGAGACGAGCATAATAAGTCAGGTACTTCCGGGTACGATTACGATGAGATCCGTACCGGAGGAGCGCTCAGACTTGGCAAAGACATAACAGACAATCTTAATGCAGGACTCAAGTACAATCTTGAAGAAGTAAAAATATCGGGTCTACCGGATGATGCCGCACAAGATCTTCTGGACGAATCAGGATCGAACGTGAGCAGCCGTTTAACGTCATCTATCCAGTATGATACTAGAGACAGCAAGTACTCTCCTACAAAAGGATGGTTATGCGGGGCGAGTTTAGAAAATGCGGGCGGATTTATCGGCGGAGATAAAGATTTTGTAAAAGGATATATTTACACTACATATTACCATAGCATAATAGAGAATATTATCCTCGAACTTAAGGGACGTACCGGTACGTCCACAGCTTACGGCGACACTGATAAGGTACCCATATATGAACGATTTTTCGCAGGTGGAGCTACCACTATACGCGGGTATAGCCAGAGAGCTGTAGGCCCAAGAGATACAGCAGGGCATTATCTGGGCGGCGACGGTATGGTGATCGGTAATGCTGAAGTATCTTTTCCCGTATACAAAAAACTTATTAAAGGCGCGGTATTCTACGATGTTGGTAATGTAACGGCAAAATACAGCGATATCTTTACCGATTCTAATTATAAACAAGCTGCGGGTCTAGGCGTACGAGTAAAGACGCCAATAGGTCCCGTAAAACTCGATTATGGATTTCCGCTAACCGATAATCATGACGACAAAAAAGAAGGACAGCTCTGGTTTAGTGTAAGCCACGGCTTTTAACGGAACACCAAAGACTGACAAAACAATATAGTTGGGAGGAGCAATATGACTAACTTGATAAAAAAGACACTGATCACGGTAATAGTTTCCTTGATGCTGGTAAGCGGTATTGCGTTAACGGGCAATGCGGCGGATGGATCGAAAATAGGATATGTAGATTTCAGAAGAGCTTTTTACGAGAACGATAAAGCTAAAGGGAAAGAAGACGAACTCAGAGATTACGAAGAAACTAAAAAAGAAGAACAAACCGTTATGATCCAGGAAATAACCCAGATGAGAGACGAGGCAGAACTTCTGTCAGATGCAGAGAAAGCCAAGAAGAGAAAAGAACTTGAAGCGAAAATGGTCACGCTGCAGGGATTCGAGAACGAAGTAAGAAAAGAACTACAAACCAAGAAAAACGATATATATCGCGAGATAGCGGATGATATACAAAACGTCGTTGATGAAGTGGGAAAAAACGGCGGTTACGATTATATTCTGGACTCAAGAAGCGTTATATTCGCCGGTGAAGAGTCTGATGTAACAGATGAAGTTATTAAAAATCTGAAAGAAAAGAAATAAGATAAGAAAAGAACATTAAGGGTCAAGTGGCAAGAGGAAAACAGTTCCCTTGGACTTGACCCTTAACTTCTTATAGGACGAATACAATGGCAGAGATCAGGCAAAAGACGATCCGTGACGAGATTTCTTTTTCGGGGAAGGGCCTGCAAACAGGTGCGCAGGTTTCTGTTGTGTGCCGTCCGGCCGGAGAGGGCTCCGGGATAGTGTTCCTGCGTACAGATACTGAAAACAGCGTTCCGATCCGCGTTAATGACGGCATTTTTTCCGTATCCGAAAAAAGAAGAAGTACTATTGGTATGGGTCCGCACAGCGTACAGACAATAGAACATTTAATGGCTGCGCTGTGGGCACTCGAGATAGACAATGTGCAGATAGACATTAATGGAGCAGAGCTGCCCGCGCTTGACGGTAGCGCGAAAGGTTTTTTAGATATTCTAGGAGCAGCGGGGATCTCCGAACAAAACGCTCCGCGTCACATAGTAAAGATCACAGAAAAAGAGGAGGTGTCCGACGGGAAAGCCTCAATAACTATCTTGCCAAACGAGTCTTTCAAAGTTTCATATTCTATAGATTATGCTATAAGTTCCATTCCCAGAGAAACATTCACGATAACTTTAGATAATAATTCTTTTATCAAAGAGATAGCTCCTGCAAGAACATTCTGCCTTAAACAAGAAGCGGAACAGCTTTTAAAGGCGGGACTGGGCAAGGGTGCGGATTGCGAAAATACTTTAGTCATGGACGAGACCGGGCCCGTAGGGACCGTATTAAGATTCCCCAACGAACCCCTCAGGCATAAGATATTAGACCTGGTAGGGGACATGTATATGCTGGGAAGACCCATTATGGGCGAGATCATAGCAGAAAGATCCGGTCACGCCCTAAATGCATTAATGGCAGAGAAATTGTTTCAGAAATATGTAAGAAATAGAAGCTAGCGTACTCGGGGACGTTCCATTTGGGGACACCCTACAAGAGTAAAAAGAGGTCAATTTACGCACGTTCTGAGGACACCTTTCCCGAGGAGTGTAAACCTATCCCTCAAGATGTCCCCAGAATATACTTTTATTTTGATGAGCCACTTTACTGCGTACTATATACGCTATACCACAGAAGTAGCTGTGGTTTAAACCCCAGCTACTTCTAGTCACGAATTACGAGTCACGAGTCACGAAAAATAAGGAGGAGATGATATGGGAAAAAAAGAAATGAACATAAAAGAGATAATGTCCAAGATACCGCATAGGTATCCGATGATCTTAGTTGACAGAGTGGTGGATTATGAAGAAGAAAAATGGATAAAAGCCATCAAGAATGTAACGATCAACGAGTCATTTTTTCAGGGACATTTCCCGGCGGAACCTATTATGCCGGGCGTATTAATACTGGAAGCTTTGGCGCAGACAGGCGGCATATTAGCGCTTATAAATAACGACGATGAGGACAAACTTGCTTTCTTTCTGACGATAAACAATGCTAAATTTCGTAAACCCGTTGTCCCGGGAGACCAGCTTCTTCTGCATGTTGAAGTTAAAAAAAGAGTAAGAGGAAATATAATCCAAACACATGCTGAAGCAAGCGTGGAAGGACAAGTGGTCTGTGAAGGCGACCTTATGTTCAGTTTAGTCGACAAAAAATAAGAGGTAACCCATGAAAAGAATAGGACTTATCGCGGGGGGAGGGGAACTTCCCCTAGAATTCATTGATTCCGCTAAAAAAGACGGGAACAAAGTCATAGTATTTGCTCTAAATAAAATGGCTGACAAAAGGGTAGAGCGGCACGCGGATAAAGTATATTGGATGGAGATAGGACATTATAAAAAGTTTCTATTTCTACTGCTGAAGGAGCGTATACGCGAGATAGCCCTGATCGGCAAAGTAGATAAAAGCATCATATATGAAAAAGGAAAATATGACAAAAAGGGATGGAAGACTATAAAAGACCTCGACAATAAAAAAGATTATTCCATACTTGCTGAAATAACGCGTCATCTCGGCCGGTTCGGTATCGCCGTTATAAATCCCGGAAAATACTTATCTCACCTTATCCCGGAAGTAGGCGTTCTTAGCCGAGCCATGCCCGATAAACGTATAGAGGAAGATATACTGTTCGGGTACGATATGGCAAAAAAACTTGCAGGTATGGATATCGGTCAAACCGTTATTATTAAAGGTAAAAGCGTGGTTGCTGTAGAGGCTATGGAGGGCACGGATCAGACAATAAAGCGTGCCGGAGAGGTTGCCGGGGCGGGATGCGTTATGGTAAAAGTAAGTCGTCCGGACCAGGACATGAGATGGGACGTTCCTACCGTAGGGGTTGAGACCATAAAAAAGATGACAGAACAACGTTTTAGCGCACTTGCAATAGAAAGCGGAAAAATGTTTATAGTGGATAGACAGGAACTTTTATGGACTGCGGACAACAGTAATATGGTTGTTCAGGCGCTGTGATAGGGCGGCTTAAGAAGTTTAGCAATTTCTTCAGAGGCTCTACGCGCAGCACCTTTTTCTCCTAAAGAAACACTTACCTTACGAAGCTCATTTTTCACAGAGACAAGTCGATCAGGATCATTTAAAAACTTATAAATAGCGTCACATAATTTATCAGGGTCGGCTTCCTGTTGCCAAAATTCCGGTGCAACTTCTTTCCCGGCAATAATGTTTACCAATCCGATAAAAGGAATGCGAACAAATAATTTAAAAGCCAAATATGTAATAGGGGATCCCTTGTAGACTATTACCATAGGTACCTCGCATAATGCAGTCTCTAAAGTTGCTGTTCCGGAAGTGACAATAGCAAACCCGCTTTCTGCAAGGGCAGAAGAAGTATCGTCATGAAAGGAAACAATGTTTAGTGCAGGATGCTGAGTAAGAAACTTATTGTAAAGAGATTCGTCTACAGCTGAGTTTTGAGCTAATACGAATTTAATATCTTTTATTTTTGAAGATAATTTTTCTGCCGCCTCAAGCATGATTGGCAGAAGAACTAAAATTTCGTTTTTACGTGAACCAGGAAGAAGAGCTATAGTGTTCTTTTTAGAATCGGACGTTACGTTTTGAGGTTTTATGCTGTCAACTAGAGGATGTCCTACAAAAGTACAATCTATTCCATGCTTTTTAAGTAACTTTTCTTCAAAATCAAAAAGTACTAGAGTTTTACTAATATAACGTTCAATTAATTTTATTCTGCTCTTTCCCCAGGCCCATACTTGGGGAATAATATAATATACAACAGGGATATTATTCTTCTTAAGAAATGATGCAAGATGAAGATTGAATCCGGGATAATCTATCAGTATTGCAAGATCAGGTTTACGGCAGGTAATCTGGTTTTTTAGGACTATATATTGCCTGCGTATCTTAAAAATGCTTCGCAAGGCTTCCCATAACCCAACTATAGAAAGGTTGCGCACATGTTCTACAAGTTCCACGCCCTCACCGGACATAGCATCGCCGCCTATACCCCATAAATTAATATTTGGTACGGTTTTTTTGAGGCAAGCTATGAGTTCGCCGGCTCGGATATCTCCGGAAGGTTCGCCGGCAACAATGAGTATGTTTTTTTTCATGTGCTGATCAGTGGTCTTATTAGTAGTCGGGGTTTAAACCCCGACTACTAATAAAATGGTAAGAGTTTTTTATCGTTAGAATTGATCTTGTCGAGTATAGCCAAAGCTACTTCAAGAGCTTGTCGTCCTTCATGGCCCGAGATAACAGGTCTTTTCTTTTGATGAACACAGTTAACAAAAGCTTTCAGCTCGACTTTTAACGGTTGTCTTTTTATAATTTTGATCCTATCTTTATTGAGAGTGTTGTTGGATTTCGTGAACAGAAAAGCTTCCTGATGCATATAGTCGAGCAGTATATAAGAATGCTCCTGGAATATTCTTATTTTTCTCGTCTCTTCCGAGGTGACCCTGCTGGCTGTAATATCAGCTATAACGTCGTTTTGAAAGGTCAGGCGGACGTTTGCCATATCCTCATGGTCCGATATAGTACTCATCCCGACGGCTTCGATGTTTTTGACTTTTGAATTTACCAGACCCAAAATGATATCTATATCGTGTATCATAAGGTCCAGAACGACGCCTACGTCTTTTATGCGTTTCTTTTTTTTGATCGATCCCAGCCTCTGACATTCGATAAAACGGGGTTTATCAAGCAAAGGTTCAATTGCTCGTACAGCCGAATTAAAGCGTTCAATATGTCCGACCTGTAAGATAAGCTCATTTCGCTTAGCAATTTCTATAAGCTCATCCGCTTCTTCTAACGTACTTGTCATTGGTTTTTCCACAAGAACATGTGAACCCGCTGACAGAAAATCTTTAGCGACAGCATAATGAGAGGTGGTAGGCACGACTATACTGACGGCGTCGGTTTTATCCAAAAGATCATGATAGTCAGTATAATAGTCCGTATCGTATTTTTTGGCGATCTCTTTAGCGACCTTTTTGTTAGTATCACATACACCGACAAGAGACATATTTGACCTTTTCTTGATCGCGTGATATATCTTTGCGTGCAGAGACCCTAAATGGCCCGCTCCTATAACTCCGACTTTAAGCTTTCCCATGAGCTTGATTATATCATCACGTACCGTTTAGGGCAAGAGGGGAAATGGGGAAGTGGGGAAGAGTAAACAGTGTTAATAGACCATTGACCATGGACAATTGACTATTGTCCTTTTTAATTCGGGTATCAGAAGAAGTAGCTGGGGTTTAAACCCCAGCTACTTCTATTAGTGCGCATCGGTCCTTCTATAGTCTATGGTCAATAGTCAATGGTCTGCTTTCTATCTTCTATCTAGGATTTATAATAGAGCCTATTTCTCGACAATAGCACTCATATATGCTAAAATCTACGGAATATGAAGACCTATATAAGATTTATAAAACTAATATTGCCTCATGGCGGGACGTTTTCACTGGCTATTTTGTGTATGATATTGTCCACAGCGTTCAGCGCATCACCCGTAGCGCTTGTGATCCCGCTGGTAGACATCGTTATAACCGGGAAAAAGATAGTTTTACCGGCAGGGACGGTTGCGCCGGTTTGGCTCGCTTCTTTAATAGCCCGGGTAAATGCATTTTCCGCACTTGAGCTTCTAAACATCATGACTATTATGATAGTTGTGGTCTTCATAATGAAAGGCATCTTTGAGTTTTTAAGGATGTACTTTATGAGCGATGTCAGCGAAAAAGTAATAAGAGATGTTAAAGACCGTATATACCGAAAGCTTCAAGGCCTTTCTATGGAGTTTTATAGCCGTAATCCTACCGGTCAACTGATGTCCCGAATAACATATGACGCCGCAGTGATAAGAGACGCTATCTCTTCAGGTGTCGCCGACACTTTTTACCAGCCCATACAACTTTTGGTTTACACAGCTGTTCTTATAGGTCTTAAGATATACGGTGGGGTTCCCTGGAGCCTTATACTTGTGAGTTTGGTACTGGTTCCCTTGATACTTTATCCGGTAATGAGGATTGGAAAAAAACTTCGCAAGATCAGCCAAAATTCGCAGGAGAAGATTGGGGACATAAACAATATGCTTCTGGAGACAATAACAGGGATCAAACTCGTAAAATCGTTTTGTATGGAAAAATATGAATCAGATAATTTTAAAGCGCATAATCAGGCGTTCTATAAACTGTCCATGAAGTCCATAAAACGGATGAAAATAGTAAGTCCTATGACGGAAGTTATGGGAGTAGCCTGTGTGGCCGTAATTATGTGGATGACAGGGAAAAGCATAGTAAGCGGGGAGCTTTCAACCGGTATTTTTACCGCGTTTCTTATAGCTCTTTTTTCGCTTATGAAACCCGTAAAAAAATTAAGTAATGTTTATGGAATTAACCAACAGGCCTTGGCCGCTACTGAACGTATATTCAGTCTTATTGACGAACCTATCATAATACAGGACAAACCCGGTGCTGAGGGCATAAGTTCTTTTAATAATGAGATCGCGTTCGATAAGGTGTCTTTTAAATATGAAGAAGAGATGGTCCTTCAAGATATAGATCTTACTGTTAAAAAAGGCGAGATAGTAGCGCTGGTGGGCCCCTCAGGCGGGGGAAAAAGCACGCTGGTTAACCTTATCCCGAGATTTTATGACCCTACGCTAGGCAATATTCGTATAGACGGGGTCGACCTAAAAGACGCTTCAGTATCCTCTATGAGGCATCTTATAGGACTAGTTACTCAAGAGACGTTACTTTTTAACGATACCGTTAAAGCGAACATAAGTTATGGACACGGGGACCTGGACGAAGAGCAGCTTGTTCGGGTGGCTACCGCAGCTAACGCTCACAGGTTTATAAAAGAGTTCCCTGACGGATATAATACTATTATAGGCGAACGAGGCGTGAAAATGTCCGGAGGACAGAGGCAAAGGATAGCTATAGCCAGGGCCGTATATAAGAATCCTCCGATACTCATATTTGATGAGGCAACTTCACAGCTTGACACCGAAAGTGAGCAGCTTGTCCAGGAAGCTATAAACAATCTTATGAAAGGCCGGACAGTTATTATTATCGCACATAGGCTGAGCACAGTCAAACATGCAGATAAGATCCTGGTGATGGATAAAGGCCGTATAGTCGAAAGCGGCAGGCATGAGGATCTTTTAAACAGAAGTCCTTTATACACAAAACTTTACGAAATGCAATTTTCGAATTAAAAATACTTGCATTTACAGCTATTTTCTATATAATAGGCGTTCAGTATTTTAACGGAGAGTTAACATTAAAGTGGCTATCTAGGGCGCAGGATGAGCTTACTATGTGGGTAAGTTTTTTAATCTTGCGATATCCCGGGATCGGCTATGAAGAAGGAGAGGAACATGGGTATAGCGTCAACAGTAATAAAAGCATTATTAGAGAATGGGGTACATTTTGGTCACCAGACCAATAAATGGAACCCGAAAATGAAAAAGTATATCTTTGGAGCAAAAAGCGGGATATATATAATCGACCTCAGAAAGACAGAAGCTGCGTTAGCTAAAGCAGTAGAAACTATATACGAACTTGCAGCTTCAGGGAAAACCATACTTTTTGCGGGAACTAAAAAACAAGCAAAATGTATCATTCGTGAAGAAGCTGAAAGATGCGGGATGTTCTTTATAGATGAAAGATGGCTGGGGGGATGCCTTACCAATTTCACTACTATAAGAAAAAGTGTTGATAGACTTAATCTTCTGCAGGAAAAGAAGAAAAGCGAAGCGTATGAAAATTTGGCGAAGAAAGAAAAAGCGCATATTGAACGCGCAGAATACAAATTGCTGAAGAATCTTGAAGGTATACGCGATATGGAAGTCTTGCCGGATTGCCTGGTAATAGTCGACGCGGAAGCGGAACACATAGCCATAAAAGAAGCCAGAAAGATAGGAATACCGGTAATCGCGCTGATCGATACTAACTGTGATCCGGATCTTGTAGATTATCCTATCCCCGGGAATGATGATGCAATAAGGTCGATCAAGTATATCGTCTCCTCACTAGCTGATGCTGTTGAAAAAGGCAGGAACGAGTTTATGGGTACGACCGTTAAGAAAGAAAAACCTGAACCCGAAACCCCGGAAACAGCACCCGAAGAGAAAAAAGAGGAAAAGATTATAGTCGAAGAAATTGTCGAAGTGCCGGAAGAACCTAAGAAAGAGCAGGAAGAAGTACAAGCAAAAGAAGAGCCTGAAGAATCTATAGAAGGCGACATAAATATATAGAGTGGTAGAAGAGGTCAGAGGGTAGAAGGTAGACCATTGACCATTGACTATAGAATGACCGATGCGCAAATGAGCTTCTAACCGTCATTGCGCGTGTCCGCCGTAGCCAGATAATATATAAATATATCGGCGAAGGAGGGAGTGAAACGAAGCAAATTTAAAGAAGAAAAAAATAGGAGCTAATATAATGAGCATGATGGACGCAGTAAAAACATTAAGATTCAAAACTTCCGCAGGAATGATGGAATGCAAAACAGCGCTTAAAGAATCCGGCGGGGACATAGAAAAAGCTATCGAGATACTTAGAAAAAAAGGTATAACAAAAGCCGCTAAGAAAGCGTCGCGAGTAGCGGGGCAGGGCACAATAGAGTCTTATTTGCATACCGGAGGCAGAATAGGCGTGCTTCTTGAAGTTAACTGTGAAACAGACTTTGTTGCGAGGAATGATGCGTTTAAGGAGCTTACTAAAGATCTTGCTATGCAGATAGCCGCGGCTAACCCGTCATATGTTTCAAGGGACGATATCCCGGAAGATGTTATAGCTAAAGAAAAAGAGATATTTGCAACCCAGATAAAAGATAAGCCGAAAGAAGTTGTTGAAAAAATAGTTGAAGGCAAACTCACAAAATATTTTTCTGAATCATGTCTCCTAGAACAACCGTTCATAAAAGATCCTGATAAAAAAGTAAGTGATCTTGTCACGCAAGTTATCGCGACTTTAGGCGAGAATATTGTAGTAAAACGTTTTGCCCGATTCGAAGTAGGCGAACAGTTCTAGTTAAAAGTTCGTATTAGACTTTTAAACTTTTTGACCTTTAAACTGTTATTATGGCTAAGAAAAACATAAAAAAGAATAGAGTTGTTCTCAAAATAAGCGGGGAAGCGCTTATGGGGGACCTGGGATATGGAATAGATCCCAAGGTAAGTAACTCTATAGCCAAACAGATAAAAGAAGTAAAAAAAACCGGAATAGAAATAGCCATAGTGATAGGAGGCGGTAATATCTTCAGGGGTTTGACCGCCGCAAGTAAAGGCATGGATCGTTCTACTGCCGATTATATGGGTATGCTGGCTACGATGCTTAATGGGCTAGCGCTTCAGGACGCATTAGAGACAGTGGGCGTACATACGAGGGTACTGACGGCGATCGAGATGCAGGAGCTTGCTGAACCGTATATCAGGCGTCGTGCGGTAAGACATCTTGAAAAGGGACGCGTTATAATTTTTGTCTGCGGTACGGGCAATCCTTATTTCACAACGGATACCGCCGCAGCTTTAAGAGCCGTTGAGATAGGTGCCGAGATGATACTTAAAGCTACTAAAGTTGACGGCGTTTATTCTAAAGATCCGGTAAAGTATAAAAATGCTAAAAAGTATACAGAGCTTAGTTATATGGAAGTTTTAGAGAAAAAACTCAAAGTAATGGACGCAACCGCTGTAAGTTTATGTATGGACAATGATCTTCCTATAGTAGTTTTTAGCATGAAGAAAAAAGGTAATATAAAAAAAGCTGTCGATGGGAAAAAAATAGGAACAATAATCAAATGAGCTGATCGGAGAGTTTTTTAAACTCTCCGATCAGCTCATCCTGAGGAGCGAAGCGACGAAGGATCTCAAAAATACAGGGAAAATAGAGAAAAACAGATCAAAGGTTAGAAGAGTTAGAAAAAGATTGAATTAATAGAGGCGAAGAATAAGTTGAAGTATCTGTATGAAAATTTAGTTAGAGATCCTTCGCTTCGCTCAGGATGATGAGTCGGAAAGATCCCGACCCATCAAATAAGGGGTGGTTTCTATGGTTCAGACAGAAACGGGTAGAGTTATTAAAGAGGGCGAACACAAGATGGAAACGGCGGTAGACGCGTTAAAACATCAGTTCGCTACTATTAGAACGGGTAGAGCCCATCCCAGTCTAATAGAAGGCGTGAAAGTAGATTATTACGGGACAAAAACCCCGATCAAACAATTAGCGAGCATATCTACACCCGAACCCAGGCTAATAGCTGTCCAACCATGGGATAAGACTTCAATGGAGATGATAGAAAAAGCCATACTAGCATCTGATATAGGAATAACCCCGACGAATGACGGGAAAATGATACGCCTTTCAATGCCGCAGCTAACACAGGAAAGGCGAGACGAATTAATAAAAGTGCTTCATAGAATAGCCGAAGAAACAAAAGTATCTATACGTAATGCACGGCATCATGCAATAGACGAGGCCGGGAAGCTTGAAAAAGATAACAAGATGACAGAAGACGATAAGTTTGAAACGAAAGACCGCATGCAAAAAATAACTACTGAGTACACTAAGAAAATAGAAACTATACTCGCAGATAAAGAAAAAGAAATTCGTAGTTAAATAGCGGGCCGCTAGCTCATCCGGTAGAGCAACGCCCTTTTAAGGCGTGGGTGCTTGGTTCGAGTCCAAGGCGGCTCACCACTTATAAAAGCCTCGCAGCAGTAAAATGTTGCGAGGCTTTTTGTTTCTACACATATCGCACATACCCCCACGTCCTAAAGACTTACGTCACTATCACGCCCACCCGTCATTGCGAGAAGGCCCGAAGGGCCGACGAAGCAATCCCATATGACAACTCACCTATCTCTTTATCTCTAAAAGGCCCCATATTTAACGTCCGCCATTTAATGCGACCATCACGGCCTCATGGAAAATTTTACAGGATAAACTCTCCAAACTATCATTGAATTCAAGGGCATTAAATGGAATCGGCGATATAATGGAAGGGATCTATCTCACTTTATCTCTAAATTAAGGAGGTCTTAGGCTAAAGAAAGACTCTATTGAAGAGTATCAGAGGATTTTTTTAGAACAATACGTCCAAGATTTGTCAGTAGAGATAAATTTCGAATCCCGGAACCTCCACCATTTAAAATAAGCATGAAGGCGATTCCAGTCACGGGATCGCCTTTTTTTTGGTGCGCCCAGCATGGGCGCTTACTTGTCGGTGAAAGTCCGATATGGGGGTTGATAGTGCCAACCGTTAGCTTAAGACAAGGGTGTCCATCGTGAGGTGGAATCTGAAGGAAGTCGGCGGCA
>JAVCDB010000066.1 GCA_030765205.1 Candidatus Aadella gelida
ATCTCGATGATCCCGAGTTACGCCCTTTCCACCACTCCACGATTACACTGTATCTTCTAAAAAGGATTGGTGGTATATCCCAAGCGCAGTTCCGCAGGCCAAAAGTTACAGGAGACCTGTTTGAGCATGGGATATACCACCAATCCTTTTCTATCTCTACTTATTTAATTCAACAAATCTTTTTATAGAACGATCATACGTCCTTTCGACATCGTCCGGAAAATAACAAGCGGGCAACTCCCCGTTCTGCCGGTGATAATGCAAACAGTCGCAGCATATCCCTTTTCTAGAACAAGGTTCATAGCTGCAGTTACATTTTGTCATATTACTTTTACTCTTACATTCCGCCATTTTCCCCCCTTTTACTCAGCCTTATCGTTATGTATTATCATTGCTGTAGTAGACTGCTCCGGAATTATCTGATAACCTTCTGTCAGCTCCAAGCCTATACTCTTTTCCGCTTCTAAAATACCGAAGACTTTTACCTGTTCAGAAAGATCTTTCCATAAAGGATATCCCGGGCTATAACGTTTCCCTTGTCCAACTTTTAGACCCCACTCTCCGCGTATCCTGTCGTGTATATAAGACGCTAATGCCTCCGCTAGATGTACGCTCAGCCCATGCAGAAAAAACGCTCGTGAATATTCTTTCTGCTCGTTAAGCTCTTCTATAGCCTTACCTATTTCCCCGCCCACGGTCACAGCTTGAAACGCAGCTATATCTTTATCAGAGAAATAATCATTAAGCTTCATTGCTTTATCACTTGTCCCAAAATTCATAGCATACAGGTCTTTCCCTTCATCATCCGACACAAAAAGCTTTCCGTTTTCTTTTCGCGTCCTGAAATATCCATATACCGCTTTAAGGTCGAGCCAACCCTTTCGCAAAGCCTCTTCTTTCAGTTCTTTTAGCATGGGCTCGCATTCTTCCTCTATGAAAATTCTTTTTGCGCCTTCATCTTTTATTTTAACTCCCCATGCCAGATCAAAAAGCATTCTTTTGTCAAGATGCTCAAAGACATCATCTGCTGGAATATTTTTTAGAGATCTTGTCCCAAAAAAAGGCGGTATTGGAAGACTCACGCAGTCAGTGCTCGTACTTTCTTTTGTCACGCTCTTTGCCTTAATATCTTTGGGCTTATCTCTCACATCTTCTTCGCCGCTTTGTACGCTCTCTTTGTATTCTTGCATCAATTTTTGTTTGTTTTCAGTGTCCATCAATGCCTGCACTATGGCAAGTCCGCTAAAAGCGTCTTTTGCGTAGAATACTCCTCCGGAATACATACTGTTATCGCTGAGAGAAGCTATATTTTTCGCAAAATGTTTATTTGTAGGCGCGCCTCCTATAAGTACAGGATAATCAAGCCCTGCCTCATGCATGGCCTGAACGCAGGTCCTCATATGTCTTGCTGTAGATACAAGGAGAGCACTCAGCCCCACAGCGTCAACTTTATGTTTTTTCGCTTCTTTTACTATACGTTCGATAGGCACTTGTTTACCCAGATCTATAACAGAAAATCCGTTATTTTCAAGAATCATTCTTACAAGATTTTTTCCTATGTCATGTACGTCTCCAAAAACTGTAGCCAGAAGTATTTTTCCGCGCTTCTTGCCGGAGGCATGAGAAATGAATTTTTCAAGGTGATCTATAGCTTTTTTCATAACTTCGGCGGACTGAAGTACATATGGCAGGACCATCTCTCCCGTTTCCAGGCGTTCTCCGACCTCTTTCATCGCCTCCATAAGAATATTGTTCATAATCTCTTCCGCGGAAGAGTTCTTCATAGCTTCGTCTAAAAGAGGAATAATTCTTTTCTTATTCCTGTCAAATACACATTTTTTTAATCTGTCTTCTATTCCAAGAGACTTATCGTCACAAGAGACTTTCTGTTCGGAAGAGACACTTCCTTTTTCAGAAAAATATCTAACGAATTTTTCGAGGACATCTCCTCCTTTATTAAAAATCAGGTCTTCAGCGACTTTCCGCTCCTCAATAGGTATATCCTCATATCCCAAATATTCGGCAGGATTAACGATCGCCATATCCAAGCCGCATTTTACGGCATTCCCTAAAAACGTCATATTAAGGATCTTCCTTGAGGCCGGCGGAAGTCCGAAAGAGACATTACTCACACCCAGTGTCGTTAAAACTTCGGGATGCTTTTTCTTAAATTTTCTAATAGCCTCGCATGTATTTAGAGCGGACTCTTTATAACCGTTTTCCCCCGTCCCCAAAGTGAATGTAAGCATATCAAAGATCAGCTTTGAAGGAGGAATGCCGCATTCTCCTGCCGCGAGACCATATAAACGTTCGGCTACATCGACTTTTTCAGAAACTTCTTTTGCCATGCCTTTCTCATCAATTGTCAAACAAACAACAAAACTGCCATGCTCTTTTGCCAAAGCGAATATCCGTTTTGCTCTCTTTCCGCCATCTTCTAAATTAACAGAATTTATCACCGCTGTTCCCGGATAGACTTCAAGGACGGATCTGATAACATCGATATCGGTTGAATCCACCATAAGAGGAATCTGCACACTTTCACCTAGATGCCTAAAAAGTGTCACAGCATCCTGCTCTTCCGTATTCCTTTCGGTAAGAACGCCGCACACATCAAGGATATCTGCACCTTGCTGCTGCTGCAGTTTCCCAAGTTCGACTATTCCGTCATAATCTTTCCCGGTAAGCAGTTCTTTCATCTTACGTGATCCCTGGGTATTTATCCTCTCACCTACTATTATGGGCCTCTTTGCCTCACTAGTATCAAAAGCTTTATAATGATTCCCCATAAACGTTTTATTGTTACTTATCTTTTTTGAGGGCGCGGTAAGTATTTTCCTCATGCTGCGTATGTGCTCAGGCCCCGTACCACAGCATCCACCTATAATGTTTATGCGGTATTTCTTTAAAAATCCTTGAAGCAGCTCAGCCATCTCGGAAGGAGAAAGAGGATATGATACCTCCCCGTTCTTTTCCACAGGCATACCGGCATTGGGCACACATGAGACAAAAGACGGACTATTTTCACTCAAAAGTCTTAAACTGTTCTCCATCTCTAGCGGCCCCGTACTGCAATTGAGTCCAAGCGCATCAATACCTATATCTGACAAAGCCGCAATAACTGCCCCTACTTCCGCCCCCAGCAGCATCCTTCCGTTATTTGACAGTGTGCATTGGGCTATTATCGCTATATCTTTCTTTTTCTTATGCATCGCCTCTTTCGCGCCGTTAACGGCAGCTTTCATCTCCAAGATATCCTGTCCGGTCTCTATCAGTATAGCGTCAGCGTCACCATCCAATATCCCTAAAGCTTGTTCACAGTATATTTTCTTTAGTTCATCATAAGTAATATCCCCTAGAATAGGATCGGAAGAAGAAGGTAATTTCCCCGTCGGGCCCATTGTACCAACAACATATTTTTCTAAACCTTTATCAGAGAATTTATCGGCGCATTTCCTGGCCAATTTCGTTGAGGCAAGATTTATCTCATAGACCTTATTGCCCAGCCCGTATTCCGCGAGTTTAATAGAATTAGCTCCGAAGGTATTTGTTTCAATAGCATCGGATCCGGCTTCAAGATAATCATTATGTATTCTGCTGACAAAATCCGGAGACTGTATGGAAAGATATTCCATACAGCCATGCTTACTGCCGAAATGTTCGTCTCCAAGTCCAAGCTCCTGGGCATATGTTCCGAAAGCCCCGTCCAGCAGGATTATATCTGTTTGCAGTTTCTCTTTAAACGTCTTTTCCATTTAGTATCCTATAATTCGTATATCGTGTATTCTAACAATGTCATCCGAGTGAACCGTAGGTGAATCGAGGAATCTGATCTAAGATCCCTCCACTCTCTCACTTCCTGCCTGCCGGCAGGCAGGCGTTCGTTCGGTCGGGATGACAAGCTGACACATCGATCATTCACTGTCCCTACTCCTTCACAATGACAACTCTCTGGGCTTAAAAGTCCGCGCCAATCTCTAGCTTCTAACTTCTAGCTTCCAATCTCCCTCTACCCTAATCTCGCTATATCTTTTCTACCGCACTCTTCTTCACCCATCCGGTTTTTCCGTCTTCCCGCCTAATTTTACACCAGTCATCTTTAGACTGTAATATGCTGCAGACCATTCCTTCCTGTAATGTGAAAAATTTAGTTCCAGAATCAAACGGTCCAAACAAAGCATCGGCCTCAGAAGCAACGGTCACAGCTCTAGCTGTGCCGACTTTATGATGCAATACTACAACATTTATCACAGCAATGACAGCCATAACACTTGTGGCTATTATAATACCATTTTTCATGTCGGGCCGTATTACAAATCCGGCTAAGATTATTACCATTATAAGATATGCCGCGACTGCGAAGAGAAGAAGTTCGTCCGCGGTAAAAGATCCTTCATATGTCTTTAATGGCGTCCAGTTCCATATACTGCTGGAAGGTATTCTCCTATTATCTTTTATACGAGAGGCTGCAAATCTATAATTTGCGTTCAAGTCAGGATCGCGCGGCATCAGTTTCTTGGCACGTTCGTAATTTAGTATAGCCATACCTAACTTATCGGATTTAAAGTACGCATCTCCCAAATTATAGTAAAGAGGACCGCTCTCATGTCCTTCCTTAAGAATTTTCTCATATACTTCAATGGCTTTGCCATAATCCCCTCCCTCGTAATAGATATTGGCTTCCTGAAACAATGCCTTAGGGTTTTCCTCGCTAAAAGAAAACGAATACGTCCCCAAGATCACTATCAAACATACGACTATTATAAAATATATTTTTTTAACTCTCATAAGTTACGTTCCTTTTCTATAGTTTTGCTCTCTCTATTCTATCTATAACCCTCTTTACCATATCAAACACTTTTTGAGATTCTTCCCCTCCTGTTGTCGAGGACGCATATCTCGCCATTTCACAGGACTCAAATACTTCATGTATCATTTTTATCAGATCTTCATCATATCCGGACCCGTGCAACTTCTCCTCTACTGATCTGGCGCTAATATTTCCTATGGCTATATTCAGTTTATTTGCCAAATATCCCTGCATGGCTTTAAATACAGCGTCATAGAATAGCAGAGTATCACCCTTCTCAAGATATACCCTGGCTTTCTCAAGACCTTTACGGGCTTTTTTCGGGGCCTTCATGAAACGTGCATATCTTTTATCGGTCAACATCCTTTCTTTTCTCTTGTACCCCTTATAAAAAGCAGCTAATAACAATAGTGGCAGGATCTGAACATATAAAAATATTTTATTACGATACAGCTCCCCGTTCTTTTTCTTGACCTGCCCAATATCCTCTTTTATGTGCAAAATGTCTTTTCCCAGTTCCTCTTTGGGATATACATTAACGCCTATTCCTCCGGGCATGGAAACCATTTTAACGCCTTTTTCAGAATCAGGACGTTCCATGACTGACATTGGAAAAGGTCCTTTACTAACCGTTTTATACCTACCTGTTCTGGGATCCAGAAAACTGAAAGAAACTTTCGGGATCTCTGTAATATTATGTGTTTTAGGGATAAGTATCTGTTCGTATATTTTTCTATTATTATCCCTCTGGACTTCGGGTTCATAGGTCTTAAAGTCATCCGTAAAGTCTATAACGGGAGATGTTACGGTATCAAGATTACCATCACCGGTTACAGTCATCGTTATTACTATCGGGTCCCCAACTTTGACTGTAGTCGGCTTCACATAAACCGTCATATTAAAGTTTCCAACAGCACCCTGAAAATCCGACGGTCTTCCCTTTTCCGGGAATGGCAATATTTTTATAGGCACAGATTCCGAGATAGCCTCTGCCGGGTAGGTAACATACCCGAAATTCCCTCCAAAAAAATCATCAATGCTAAATCTTGCAGACCTGTTTGTCCCTCCTCGCTTTGCCATAAGTTGACAGTTTATCCGTGCCGGGCCTAGTTGATAATTACCTTCTTTTATGGCATAAAGATCCTGTTTAAAGGAAAGTACCTCATAATTCCTTCCGTTCATAGTCCTTCTCATCCTTCTAGGATTCCCAAATTCTCCCCCAGAAAATCCTTCGTGCCGGTAAGTAGGATATTGTACATTTTTGACCTTAACTTGTCCTACATAGAGCAGGATTGAAATAGGAAGCATTTCATTTACATATACCTGTCTTTTAGGGATTTCCATTGTCACAAAAAGATTTTGGTTTTCATTAACGGTCTGCTGATAACTTTTCGTCGTCCTGGATGAAGTGTTTTGCGTGCGGGACGCGCCAGAAGACGCTGGAGTCCCGCTGGCTATAAGCGTTACAGCAGGTGCATTATACCTTTTTCCTCCATACAGCGCTGCAAACGGTCCAATATCGAATCTGCCTCCACTGCGAGCTATAACCAGATATGTATGTGTTACAGATTGAGTCCTCGCACCGTTAATTATGGATATCTTAGTCGAGGCGCCTACATAATTGATTTTGAGTCCGTTTATCTGAATAATCTCGGGTTCCGTGACATCCTGTGCTCCAATAAAGGTTATATATAGGTAGACCGGGTTCCCCACCGATACTGTGGTCCTTTCAAGACTCGCTTCCAGCCTCTTCTCCTCAGCAAAAACATTCCCGCAGAATGCCGTGCATACTAGTACCGCTAAAAGTGCTATTGTAAAACTCTTAATCTTCATCCTATATCCTTATTGTAGCCGTTGTACTAACGTATCTAGTATCTCATACATCGTAACTGTGGACCATTGACTATCGACAATTGACTATTGACTTTTAGATTCTCACAACGGCAGAACGTGACATCTCCATTCCCCAACCCTCAGTTCCAAACTCCACACCATTCACTCTTCACCATTCACCATCTACCATCTACCAATCTTTAAGCACTATAGGTCTTCTTTCTTTTCTTATTTTCTTCTGTTCAGCCCTCAATCTATCTTCTTCCTCCTGCTGAGCACGCAGAAGCATCTCCGCTTCCTCTTTACTCATCTCATCGTCTTTTTCCTCTTGAGGCTGACCTTTTCCTTCTTCTTGCTGATCTTTTTGCTGCTGCTCTTTTTGTTTATCGCGTTTTTCCTGCTCTTCCTTTTTTTGCTTTTCTTGTTTTTCTTTCTGTTCTTTTTCCTGCTGCTCTTTTTTTTGCTGCTTTTGACTCTTCTTCTCTTGATCCTGCCGCTCTTTTTGCTCCTGATCCTGCTGCTGCTGCTGTTTCTGCTGCTGTTGTTGCTGCTGTTCGTTCTCTTCCTTTTCTTCGTTCTTGTCCTGCTGCTGCTGTTGCTGCTCCATTTCTAAGATCTTTTTAGTAGTTATCTCATAGTTATACTTTGCATCTACATCATCCGGAGAAATTTCCATGGCCCTCTTGTAATACTCTAGAGCTTTTTCATATCCGGCTTTAGCATCTTCCCCCTCTAGAGCCGCAGTTGCGCTATACTGACTGTTTCCCGTGTTATACACGGCAAGCTTTTCTGTTTTTTCATCCCCATATGCTAAAGCCTCGAGAAAAGCCTCTTCAGCTTCTTTAAAATCTTTTTTCCTATAAAGCGTTACTGCCCTGTTGTAGCGAGCTACCGGATCATTAGGCCTTTCCAAAAGTGCGTTATCATAACACTCAAGTGTATTATCATACTCCTCTTCTTGATAAAGTTTGGCAGCCTTTTTCATATTACTCGAAAAAGACCCTGCCTGAGCCGTTTCGGATGAAAGTGCGAATAAGTACACCGCGCATATCATTAAGCATATCGCATATCGCTTCATAATTTTAACTCTCAGTTCGTAATTCGTATGTATTGACCGCTTTTTCATTACGTCTCTCATCCTTCGTCTTTCTTCCTTCTAACTTCTATCCTCTCTCGGCGCCTATCACCTATCACCATTTCAATTAAAAGCAGAAAAAGAGCTATACAGAGAGGTACCTGATATCTTTCTGTATACCTCTTCTCCATCTTGGTCTCAAATTCTTGTTTTTCTAAAAGGCTCAATCTTTCATCATAAATAATATCAAGCCCGAACTGTGCACCGGTAGCACGTACATATATGCCTCCCGTTTCTATGGCCATACGTTGCAGGATATTTTCTTCAAGTCTTGTCTTTACTACATTCCCATCCATATCCTTCATAAACACTCTTTTCCCGGTGTTATCTGTCATAGGTATAAGTTCACCTTCAGGATCGCCTATTCCTACACAATATATATCTATACCATCGGCTTTTGCTGCCTCTATAGCTTTTTCTATGCCTCCTTCAAGATCCTCACCGTCCGTTATAAGTATCAGTATCTTGTGTTTTTTCTTGCCGCCTTCATAACTACCCATGGCCGTATAGATTGCGCTGGATATAGAGGTTCCCCCCATAGGTATAGAATCAACATCTACATCGTCCAGAGACAACATGAATCCGGAATAATCCAAAGTCAAAGGACACTGCAGAAAAGCTTTTCCCGAAAAAACTATCAAACCTACCCTGTCTCCATGAAGTTTTTTCATAAGATCTTTTATGGCAAGACGCGCTCTATCTAGCCTATTGGGAAGAACATCTTCTGCTAACATACTTTTTGAAGTATCGAGGGCTATTAAGATATCTAGTCCCTGCCTCTTTACCTCCTGCCACTTGAAACCCCACTGTGGCCTCATTAAGGAGAAAATAATAAGAAAAATAGCTGCTATCAAAATTCTTCTTTTTATTGTTTTCTTTTTAATGTCGACTGATCTCGATATTTCTATCAAAGCCTCACCAGAAGCAAACTTTTTCATAGTTCGGTCTCTTGCCTTCCCAGCAAAACGATAGAACATTATAAGTGCCGGTATTAACCAAAGCCAAACTGTCATAGAGGGTGCGCCGAACTTCATCTATGGGATCCTCCTTAAGACTGTATTGGACAGTATTATCTCCAGCAGCAACAAGATTAGTGCCGGGATAAGTATAAAAGGAAAAAGTTCCCTGTAAATATTATATCCTGTTTCTTCTATCGGAGTTTTTTCAAGTTCGTCGATCTTTTTATAGATTTTTTCAAGTGAAGCTGTATCCGTAGCTCTAAAATATTCTCCGTCAGAGGTTTTTGCTATATTTTTTAAAAGTTCTTCGTCTATCTTTACCGGTATGGATTTCATGATAACCTGCCCGAACATATCTCTTACGGGATAAGGAGCATACCCTCTTGATCCCGCACCTATGGTATATATCCTAACTCCTAAAGCCTTTGCGGCTTCGGCTGCGGCAATAGGAGAGATTCTCCCTGCATTATTAATTCCATCTGTTAATAGTATTATTATTTTCTCTTTTGTTTCAGTATCTTTCACCCTGTTAAGCGCCGCGCTTATTGCGGACCCTATCGCTGTACCGTCTTCTATCATCCCCGTCTCAACTCGTTCTAGATTTTTCTCGAGCCAATCATGATCAAGCGTCAAAGGACATACGGTGTATGCAAGACCCGCAAAAGCTACCATTCCTATTCTGTCATTAGGACGTTTTTCTATGAACTTTAATACAACATCTTTGACAGCTTCCAGCCTATCTACTTTCTTGCCGCCTATTTTAAAGTCCATTGCGCGCATACTTGTAGACGAGTCGATGGCTAAAACTATATCTATCCCCTCTGTATAGACATGTGTCTTTTCTATGGCCGAATGCGGCCTGGCTATAGCCATTATTATTAGCACCAGGCATGCTATCCTAGCATATATGAGTTTCTGGCTGATAAGACTTTTTATGGAGGGTCTTATTTTTTTAACTATACTTATCTTCTCGGAAAACCGTAATGAACTTCTTAAAGAATCAGAATTATGCTTAATATAATAGATCGCCGCGGGAACAAGAAGTAATAGTAAGAGGTACCAAGGGGATGCCATGTTTATCATTCTGCCACCTCTTTTTCTTTATGTAAGGCGGTTTCCTGAAC
>JAVCDB010000105.1 GCA_030765205.1 Candidatus Aadella gelida
AAACTTCAAGGGGTAAGAGTCACGGTTGGTTCGCGGGTTTCGCTCCATATGAGAATGCAAAATTGGCTATAGTTGTTTTTGATGAATACGGGGGTAAAGGAGGATATTATGCCGCCGAGACAGCGGGGAAAGTTTTCCGTAAGGCCGAGGAGCTTGGATTGCTATGATGGAGAACAGTCCCTATAATATCCAAAACTGTAACCCAAGGGTACGAGTGTTCCATCTCAAACAGTCCTCCCCCCGCTGTTTTGCTTTGCAAAACAAAGCGATGGGGGTGCGGAACTCGCTGGAACACTCATACCATTGGGTTGCAAAGCTATTGCACGGGTATGTTTGAAAAATATATTTTTATTCGAGCATCGGTCATTATTCTGTTAACAGTTCACTGAACAACTATGTTCCATGGACTGTGCTATGGACAACATGTGAGTATTTATTATGAGAAAAGATAAAATAGGGCGGATAGATAGGGTTTTGCTTTTTGCGGCTGGGGCTGTGGCTTTTTTGGGTGTAATTTTTATCTATTCGGCTACATATAGTCTCCAAGAGACCGGATTGAATATACTTGTAATCAAACAGGCGGTCTGGGTTTTAGTCGGGATGTTCGTTCTAGTGGTCATTGCTAATACGGATTATTTGCGTATTCTGGATTTTGCTTTAATTGCATATGGATTGAATCTAGCAGCGCTGATATTTTTGTTGATATTCGGAGGAGAAAGGTATGGTGCGAGGAGATGGATAACACTGGGGCCGATATCCCTGCAGCCTTCGGAATTTGTTAAAATAACTGTTATTCTGGCACTTGCCTACTTTTTGGGGGAGAGAAGGGAAAAGATCGAATCGGGAGAGACTTTCATTAAAGCGCTCGCCCTGGTCGCTCCGTCGGCGCTTCTTATATTTATGCAGCCGGACCTAGGGACGGCGCTGGTTCTCGTTCCGATATCTCTGGCAATATTGTTCGTTTGCGGTTCGCGGATAAAGAACCTTGTTATGACCATGTCTTTGGGATTATTGAGTTTGCCGGTTCTCTGGCATATTCTTAAAGATTATCAAAAGAATCGGCTAATGGTATTCATTAACCCGGATCTTGATCCTTTGGGAGCAGGATATACGATCATACAATCCAAGATAGCGATCGGATCAGGCGGATTTTTCGGAAAAGGATGGTTAAACGGGACCCAAAATTATTTGAGGTTTCTGCCGGAGAGACATACTGATTTTATATTTTCAGTAATAGGTGAAGAATGCGGATACATAGGTGCAGTACTTTTGATAGGACTGTACACTCTTATAATAGTTAGGGGCATAAAAATAGCGAACGATGCAAGCGATGTATACGGAAAGATCATGGCTGTCGGTGTAGTGACATTGATTGCATTTCAGGTCATAGTCAATATATCCATGACAATCGGACTCATGCCGGTCGTGGGGTTGCCTCTTCCGGCAATAAGTTACGGAGGATCAAATACAATAGTGACCCTTGCAGGTATTGGGCTGCTGTTGAGTGTTAGTAGAAGAGTTAATAGATAATTGTGCGAAAAACTGTCCCTAAAATAATCATAACTGTCACCCAAAGGCGGGAGCATTGCAGGTTTTTTTGTCGGAAAGTCGAAACACGGAGGTTTCGACACACCTCGGACATTACGTCCTCGGCGCCTCGACCTTCGGTCTGCGGAACTCGTGTGCAATGCTCCCGCCTTCGGGTGGCAAAGCTGATGCAGGAGACGGCAGGCGCAGATATTTTCAGTATTATGAATTGGTATGATCCAATACCGTCTGCGGAGAAAAAGGGAGAACTTGGAAGTTTGTGGAATCGGTCCGGCCTTGCCGGACTGGAAATGGATAACTATGAAAAACAAAATTGATGAGATTATTGATCGAGTGCAAAAGCCCGGTCGGTATATCGGGTGCGAGACCAATAGTGTTCGGAAAAAGCATGGATCCGGGAAAATATCTATGGTTCTTGCGTACCCGGATATGTATGAAATAGGGATGAGTTATTTAGGGCTGAAGATATTGTATCATCTTCTTAATGAAAAAGAAGACGTTGTTTGTGAAAGAGTTTTTGCTCCGTGGGCGGATATGGAAAAAGAGTTAGCAGACAACGAGGTAAAACTTTTCAGTCTGGAAAACAGAAAATCTCTGGATGAATTTGATGTCATAGGATTTTCTCTTTGCTATGAGCTGACATATACCAATGTCCTGAATATGCTTCATTTGGGCGGAGTGACCCTTTTGGCCGATGAACGCAGGGAAGATGAACCGATAGTTATTGCCGGAGGAGCTTGTTCTTACAACCCCGAGCCTATGAGTTCGTTTTTTGATGCGTTCGTTATAGGGGACGGAGAAGAAGTTATTGTAACATTACTGGATGTTTGCAAAAAATCGAAAGAAACAGGATGTACACGAAAAGAAACTTTGAAAAAACTTTCCAAGATAAAAGGAGTGTATGTTCCCTCTTTATATAGAGCGGTGTACGAAAAGGATAAATTTCATTGCCTTGAGCCTGTAGAGAAAGATGTTCCGAATGAAGTGCAAAGAGTTGCGGTAAAGGATATGGAAAAGGCCTATTATCCTGTCAAACAAATAGTTCCTCTTGTAAAGATCGTGCATGACAGGATAGCGGTGGAGATAATGAGAGGATGCCCTAATAAGTGCCGGTTTTGCCAGGCGTCTTCTATAAACAGGCCTGTACGTGTCAGGTCCGCCGGCAAAATAAGAACGATATGCCGGGAAACATATAAGAATACCGGATATGAGAACATAGCACTCCTATCCCTTTCAAGTATTAATTATCCTTATTTAGGAAAATTGGTTAAAGGTCTGTCAGAAGATTTCAAGAAAGAGCGTGTAGGAATATCTATCCCGTCGTTAAGGGTGGATGAGGCTTTTTACAAACTTCCTGAAATGATATCTGCCATTAAAAAATCCGGATTAACGTTTGCGGTAGAATCAGCTGATGAGGAGACACGTGCTGTCTTGGATAAAAACATAGATAATAATGTTCTTTGCCGATCCGCGCAAGAAGCATTTAAGCATGGATGGAGGAGATTAAAACTCTATTTTATGGTAGGTTTTCCGGACTTAAAAAAAGATGAAACAAGAGGTATAATGGATCTGGCATTCCAATTATCCGGTCTTAAGAAAGGATTCTCCGGCGGAGCGGCGGAGATAAAAGTAAATGTTAATGCATTTGTTCCGAAGCCGCATACGCCTCTGCAGTGGGTGGGGATGAGAGATAAAGAACACTTGATCGAGATAAGACGCGGACTTATGTCGCGTTCGACGAAGAAGGTCAAGACAGAATTTAGTAATATTGAACAATCCTTACTAGAAGGAGGTCTCGCAAGAGGCGACCGAAGGATTGCGGGGGTGATACTTGAAGCGTGGGAAAATGGCGCTAAAATGGATAGCTGGAACGACTATTTTGATATAAATATCTGGAGAAAAGCATTCAAAAGAAACGGGATGGACCTTGATGAGTGTGCAGGACGCAGTTTTGACACTGAAGACGTTCTGCCGTGGGATCATGTGCAAACGGATGTTAAAAAAGAATGGCTCAAAAGGGAGTTTCTAGAGACGGGGTTCAATGTGTAAAAAAAAAGAAACCTTGTTTTTTGACTTTTACGATTGCTTTAGGTATTCTTATTGGGTCAAACGTAACGAAGTTATATAAATGTTTTATTAAGGGAAGAGAATAAGTCTACGGGAGGTCATCAATAATGCTTGGTAACAATCTGTCTCTTGAGAAAAGAAGTGTTAAGTATAAGCTCATGATATCATACGCTCTTATGTCGATAGTTCCGCTTCTATGTATGGGATACTTTGTTACTAACTATGTATTCAAAGAATTGGAAACGGAAATGGTCCAGGTTTCCATAATAGTAATATTTGCTCTGTGGGTCTCCTGGATGGGTTGTCTTTTGGCAAGAACCTTAATATTGCCCGCAATCGACATGGCTGAAGAAGTAAAAAAAATAGTGAAAGGACAATATGACACTAAAATGCCTGTTTCTAGGAAAGACGAATTTGGAGATATAGCTAATGGTATTAACATAATGGTGGCTAAAATAAGAAAACAGGAGGAGAAAGGTAGCAGTGTGGAAATTGTTGACAGACTTACGGGGCTATACACGTTTTCATATCTGGAAGAATGTATGAGAGAGGAACTCAAGAGGGCACAGTATTATCAGAGACCGTGTTCACTTATAATCTTGAACCTTGATAACTTTAAAAAATATGCCGATGCATACGGGGAAGAGAGAACAGAAGACGTGTTGAGAACTGTCGCTAAAATACTGGGAGAGATAGTTCCTCCGGTCGGCAGGCTTGCCAGGACGTCTCCCGATGAGTTTGGAATGCTATTGCCTGAAAGGAACAAAAGGGAAGCTCTAGAGGTCGCCGAGAAGATACGTGTGAAGATCGCAAATATTGATGTTCCGGAAGGAAGGATCACCGCCAGTGTAGGGGTTGGGGAAAATCCTATTGATGGAGCGAACGTTAAAGAAATATTTTTGAGTACCAGGCAGTATCTTGATAAAGCTAAAAAAAGCGGAAAGAATACTGTAAAAGGAGAATGACGCGATATTTTGATGTGAGGAAGGATTTTAGATGAGAGAGGACATAAAAAAGATCATGGCAGCAATGCCGGGAAACAATGCTTCGGATCTGCATATAGGCGCAGATACACCGCTTCATTATCGCATAGACGGAAGTCTCGTGCCGATAGAGGGAGAACCTTTGTCTGCAGAAGAAGCCAAAGAGATCATTTATGCCTTGCTTTCTCCCGAACAAATAAAAAGAGTTGAAGAGGACAAAGAACTGGATTTTTCTCTTGCTATAGAAGGGGTTGCCCGGTATCGAGGTAATGTATTTATTCAGAGGGGTAATACAGGATGTGCTATAAGACTCATACCTCTCCGGATAAAAGGTATAGCCGAATGTGGCTTGCCCGAAGAGGTTGTAGGGAAGTTTTGCAAAATTTTGAAAGGACTGGTCCTTGTTACGGGTGCTACAGGAAGCGGAAAATCAACAACTCTAGCGGCAATGGTCGATGAAATCAATAGTAGCAGGGATTGTCATATAGTCACTGTAGAGGATCCAATAGAATTTGTTCATGATAACAAGATGTCTATAATAGATCAGAGACAACTTGCGGAGGACACTCATTCTTTCCGCAATGCATTGATACATGTTCTACGTCAGGATCCGGATGTTATTCTAATAGGAGAGTTACGAGACATTGATACTATACAGCAGGCAATGATCATTGCAGATACTGGTCATTTGGTTCTTGGAACACTTCATACCTCGGATAGCATACAGACCATTAACCGGATTGTGGATGTTTTTCCCGCACATCAACAGAAACAGATAAGGGCGCAGCTTTCTTTTGTTCTTTCCGGAATAATCTCACAGCAATTCTTGCCGCGAAAAGAGAAAGAAGGAAGAGTTCTCGCGTCAGAAATATTGGTCGCGAATCCCGCTGTAAGGAGCATGATCAGGGAAGCGAAAGAGCATCAGATATATTCTATTATACAAACTTCACAAAAGATCGGTATGAGGACGATGAATCAATCCTTAGCCGAGCTTTATAAGGCCGGCGCGATAAGCGCGGAAGATGCCATGTCGAGATCGTTCGATGTGGATGAACTTTCTAAACTTCTCGGATAAATGTCAGGAGATGATGATAAAGTGAATTTTGATGAAACCAAAGAAAAGAAGAAGCTGGGAGATATACTGATATCAACCGGAGTTCTTTCAGAAGATCAACTTCAGAGGGCGCTTGAATATCAAGCGAGAGAAAGCGGGCTGATAGGTGAAATTCTGGTTAAGCTTGGATATGTGAAAGAAAGAGATATTGTCCAGGCCTTGACGGTTCAATACGGGTTTCCTTACCTGCCGTTGGAGAACTATGAACTTAAAAAACAGATAGTTACGATAGTTCCTGAAAATGTAGCCAGGCAATACAGTATAGTACCACTGGACATAATGGGTGACATTCTTAGCGTTGCTATGTCTAATCCTCTGAACACGAAAGCCATTGAAGATATCGAGATGATAACCAAGAAGAAGATACAAGTTTTTATCAGCACAGTTACGGCAATACAGGACGCTTTGAATAAACTGTACGAATAGATATGGGATCTGTGGAAGGATAGTTTATGGCATTATCTCTTACGAAGAAGATTTGCGATCTTTTGGTTAAAAAGAACCTCGTTACAGAGGATGACCTGAAAAAAGCCTGGGGGATATGTTCTAAAAAAGGCGGCAGTCTCAGTGATGTTCTCGTCGGCCTTAATGTCGTCTCCAAGGACGACATGATGACAGCTATTTGCGAAGAGTTAGGATTCCCTCCTATAAAATTGTCGAGTTTTCATGTCGATGAAGATACTCTGAAAATAATCCCTAAAAAAATATCGGTAGCGTATCAGATACTCCCTATATCTCATACCGGTAATCAGCTTACGGTTGCGATGGTCGATCCCCTCAATATCATGGCTCTGGACGATCTAAAAGCCGTTACCAGTATGGATATTAGTCCGGTAATGGCGGCAGAGGATGATATGCAGGACGCCATACGCAGGTATCATGAAAAAACGGCCAATGAAGAGATAAATACCATAGTAGAAGACATTGAAAGCGCCAAAATGGAAATGGTCTCCGATGAAGATGAGGATATTCCTTCCGGAGATCTTTTGCGTATTACCGAAGAAGCTCCCGTTGTGAAACTTACCAATATGCTCCTGGGAAGAGCGGTAAAGGAAAGAGCCAGTGATATTCTTGTAGAACCTATGGAAGGTGAGACAAGGATAAGATATAGAATAGACGGGGTGCTGCATGTTAGTTACAATCCTCCTAAAAAGTTTCATCAGGCTCTGGTGTCTCGTCTTAAGGTAATGTCAGGTCTTGATATTACGGAAAGACGTCTTCCTCAGGACGGGCGGTTCAGGATAAAGATAGAAGACAGAAAAATTGATTTTAGGATCTCCACTGTACCATCAAGTTTCGGCGAAAAGGTAGCTCTTAGGATATTGGATAAGGAACAGGCCATGATAAATCTTGATAGGTTGGGTTTCGAGGAAAGAGATAGTAAGAAGGTAAAAGAAGCATGCGAAAAACCCCATGGGATGGTACTGGTTTGCGGTCCAACAGGATGCGGGAAGACTACTACATTGTATGCCGCTGTTAACCATATTGATGATCCTACGAAAAATATCATAACAGTTGAGGATCCGGTTGAATATGAGATGAAGGGGCTGAATCAGGTTGCCGTAAACGAAGAAATTGGGCTTACTTTCGCGGGTACTCTTCGGTCTATTTTAAGACAGGATCCTGATGTGATAATGGTTGGAGAGATAAGAGACTTTGATACTCTGGATGTCGCTATAAAGTCCGCGCTTACAGGACATCTTGTTCTTAGTACACTTCATACCAATACCGCCGCGGGATCGGTCATAAGAATGACAAATATGGGGGTGGATCCATTCCTTATAGCAGCCTCGGTAGAACTTGTCGCGGCGCAGAGACTTTTGAGAAAATTGTGTCCCGAATGCAGGGAATCTTATATGCCGTCCAAAGATATTGCTGAAAAATTTAAACTTTTTGATAAGGATAAAAAGATAAGAAAGATCTACCGTCCTAAGGGATGCAAGAGGTGTGCTAATTCCGGATATCAGGGAAGAATAGGTATAATCGAATGCATGAAAATGTCTCCCGGCGTAAAAGGACTCATATTTGATAGAGCGCAGGAATTTGAGATAGAAAAGATAGCTAGAAAAGAAGGCATGATTACTCTTAGGGAGAATGGAATAGAGAACGTATTGGAGGGGAAGACCTCTTTGGAAGAGGTCTTGAGGGTTACGATTGAAAACAGGGAAGAATAAATATCTAGGGGAGGAAAAGGGATGGATATATCCCTAAGAGAACGTATCTTAAAGGAACTTTTGGACGGAGGACTCGTCGAAAAGGAACGGATAGATACTCTTTTGGACAAGATCCAGGAAGAGACCGACGGTGACATAATCAATATGTTTACCGAGAGCGGCATGGTTTCTGACAAGGACTTAC
Organism: Candidatus Aadella gelida; assembly: GCA_030765205.1. Lineage (GTDB taxonomy): Bacteria > Omnitrophota > Gorgyraeia > Tantalellales > Tantalellaceae > Aadella > Aadella gelida. Next base: position 8,071 of record JAVCDB010000105.1, read on the forward strand.
TAACTATAGTAAGCCGCGTGATGGGCGTCCCTTTTATCGATGTTTCTAGGATGGCCCTTGATCCGGAAGTTATGGAGACCATCCCGGAAAAGTTATTGAGAAGGCATCTGATCTTGCCGTTATCGAAGATAGGTAAGGATCTTACCCTGGTAGTCGCTAATCCCGCCGATGTTCTTGCGATAGATGACATAAGGACTATATCGGGATCGGGATGTACTGTCAAACTTGTGTTATCCACTCGAAAGGATATCCAGGAGGCTCTAGATAATTTTTATAAAACTGAGGAAGAAAGCCTGACCGAGATAATTACTGACGAGAATACAGAAGACGAGTCTGAAGTTGAATTTATATCGAATACCGATGATGCTGATATAACGGAAATAGCAAAAGAGAGTAAAGCGGCGCCCACAATAAAAATGGTGGATTTGATCGTGAGTGAGGCGCTTAAGAAAAATGCCAGTGACATACATATAGAACCTCAAGAAAAAAGCCTTAGAGTAAGACACTACTGTCTCGTTGTTTAAAAAATACTTCTTGTAACTTATGACAAAACTTGCAGTTATATTAAAAAAGACTTTTTTCGACTTGAAATCGATTTTATACTATGACCATTCCAGTAATCTAAAAAA
>JAVCDB010000097.1 GCA_030765205.1 Candidatus Aadella gelida
TAGGCGAAGCCATCCCTTCAGGGGTAATTAAGATAAAAGGCTTAAAAGTTATTTCTTATCGTTATTTTGAGGAGTTTAAGAAAGAAGTCTCTAAGGCAATTAAAAAGCAACGCTATGATGCTATTATCCATAGTGCAGCAGTAAGTGATTACAAATTAAAGAGACAATTTGGGGGCAAGATTCCTTCTGGCAAGAGCCGAAGTTTAAAATTAATCCCTACAGAAAAGGTTATAAAGCGCATACGTAGATTGGCTTCTAAGTCATTACTTATCCAATTTAAATTAGAGCCTAAGCAAAAAGGGATTATAGATAAAGCCTATAAGAGCTTAAGAGAAAATAGAAGTGATTTTGTGATTGCCAACGCCCTAGAGGATTTAGAGAACGGCTATAAGGGTTTTTTGATTGATAAGGATAAGAAGGTTATTCCTTTAGGGTCTAAAAATATGCTTCTGTTTGCTTTAGATAAGATTATTCGAGAAAACAACAGAAACATAAAAAAATAGTGTCAAAAATAGTGTCAGGAACCTTTTAAGGCATAATTAAGGTATGGGAAGAGCGTTACGAATAGATGTAGGTAATTATATTTATCATGTATTAAATCGAGTAAACGCTTGTGTACAGATTTTTAATAACGACAAAGACTATCAATTTTTTGAGCAAGTACTAACTGAAGCAAAAGAAAGATATGGCATGCGTTTGTTGGCGTATTCCGTTATGCCAAATCACTGGCACCTTGTGGTATACCCAAGGGGAAATGGCGATCTTTCAAAATTTATGAGCTGGCTTACGCTGACGCATACTCAACGCTGGCATGCAAGTAAAGAAACAAGGGGGCAAGGTCATCTTTATCAGGGGAGATATAAATCATTTCTTTGCCAGGAGGATAATCACTTTATTTCTCTAGCACGCTATGTTGAACGGAATGCTTTAAAGGCTAATCTAATTGGAAAAGCGGAAAAATGGAAATGGGGAAGCGCGTATCGCAGGGAATATGGCACATCCAAACAAAAGGAATTACTTTCATCGTGGCCAATGCAAAAACCAAAAGATTACCTTGTGTGGCTTAACCAACCGCAGTTAGATGATGAAGAAAGTGCTATCAGAAAATCAATTAAAAGAGGTAATCCATACGGAGGTAGCAGGTGGAGCGAGAGAATCATTAAGAATTTTAGTCTTGAAACAACAGTCAGGTTTAGGGGAAGACCTAAAAAAGGTTCCTGACACCATTTTCACCATTTTCATTTTCGGAATCAATTGACAAGGAAAGAATAAAAGATAAAATGAAATATGTAGTCCGATAAGATATAGTATTACGGCATTCATAAAAATCGAGGCAAAAATTAAAAGACTTGAGGAAATTAAGACGGCGATAAACTGGCAATAGGCGAACACATACTAAATGAGGTTGTTTACTTATGAAAAGAGAATATAAAGATTGTGTGATGGATATAGTTGGAGCGATAGAGAGGATATAGGAGTTCACAAAGGATATGCGAATAGAAGGTTTTAAAAAGGATGATAAAACAGCTTTTGCAGTTATAAGGGCTTTAGAGATTATTGGCGAGGCGGTAAAGAGAATTCCTGCTACTGTAAAAAATAAGAACAAGTAAATTCCCTAGAGGAAAATAGCAGGGATGCGAGACAAACCTATACACGAATACTTTGGTGTTGACGTCGAGGTTGTATGAAAGACAATAAAAGAGGACATCTCCAACGTAAAACCTTTAGTGAAGCAGATGGTTGAAGATTTATAGTGATAAACTAGAACGAGGAGGTATTAAAATGCGTAAACTTTATATCTTTGGATTGATTGGTTTAGCCGGCATTGTTGCTGCCGCCGCTTTTGCCGAAGATATCACCATAACCACCTATTACCCCGCCCCTTTTGGGGTGTATAATGAGATGCGGGCAAATAAACTGATAATAGGAGACCCGAATTCAGCCTCAACTCCTGCGCCGGATACAGACGGAGTAGTAATATTCAAAGATATTAATAATTCAGCGCTTGGCGGCAATGATGCGCAAAAAGGAGCGTTATACTATGATAGTTCTGCTGGCTTTGATGAATTTAAATACCACGACGGAACAGGATGGCAGGCGCTGTGTGTAAGCGGCGGTTGTTATGTCTCTTATTCAGGCGGTTGTCTTGCAGGTTTTACCAATAAGGGTTCCGCCGGCTTATGGGGCTACTGCTACGACGCCTCCTATCAGTCTAATCATTTTCGTCCGCCCAGCGGCGGTTGCACCGTTGGCACGAGCACACGCAATCTCGGTGTGGCGTTGGTATGTTGCCAGTAGTTCTCTATTTTTTTTAAGTGCTAGACATTCTGTATCTTTACTGAAGATGCAGACCGTGTGCTTAGAGAACTACAAACTTATTCCTGTGTCCTTTCTGAGGATCGAATAAAACCCATGCCGGCGTATAGATAGTAGTCTTTTATGGACGAACAACTATCCGCCGGCACCAATCTATCAAGGGCGTGATGTTAGCAGAAATGAAGAAACCATAAAAGGACCGTAGCTTAAAAAGGCAAGTGTTGAGCTAGAGAAATTACCTATATTTATCCGCTTAGCTTGTGACTTTCATTTGCTCAGCATAAATAAATACGGTACTATTTGCAAAAAGATAGATGGGATAGGCAGGATGCTGGGAGGCTGGATTAAGGTATGCGCAAAGGCATAATTACAATATTTCTTTTTATGGCTCTATTTTCTTTAGCTCTTGGCTGTTGCTGGGCAGAGACAATAGAGTTTTCAATTGAGAATTCGCCTTATTATGTTCGCCAAGACCTGGTTATAAAAGAGGGGAGTATCCTTACTGTCGAGCCCGGAGTAATAATAGAGATAGCTAAAGACGCCGGTATTATTGTTGAAGGCAGAATAGATATATGCGGCTATCCAAAAGGCGGGGAAATAATTTTTAAGGCAAAAGGCCCGCATAA
>JAVCDB010000026.1 GCA_030765205.1 Candidatus Aadella gelida
ATCAGGATCATACCTGTACAGGCGCCAATAAATATTTTGTTCATCGTTCCTCCTCATTTTTATCTATATTTCGTACCCTTTCATTTTATTTATTTTATTCCGGATGTTCAAGCAAATAATAAAGTATATTATCTGAGAAAGCCGGGTCTTGTGTTATTCCTACATGATCACTGAAAATAAACATAACATGTGACCATTTAATTGGAGAGATCAGTCTGGGATTCCATTCTCCTCCCACTCTCTCATCCATCAAGGCGCTGGACCTAAGAACCGTCCCGTCTCCCGGGGCTTTCTGCATTATTTTAAAAGACCCGTTTTCCATATTAACACCCGCTACAGCGTCTGTTGGAATAGCATCTCCCGCAAAAAGATCAAAAGAAATATCTTTCGGCGGATCGCCGGGCACGTCAAGAGCTTCCCTTAAATGCTTAGCTCTTAACAGGCACTTCTTTTGATGATCTATAGCTATCTTTCTTCTTTCTTCAGGAGACTCTATGTCAGGCAATAAGATTTTAAGTATTTTTGATTCTTTAGGTGACGCTAATCCCCACTTCATATCTTCCCATAACTTGGGATCATAAATATCCAAAGCTTCACCTTCAGCCCCGGACGCGTTTACCACTATTGCCTTGTTTTTTCTCTGAGGCATAATTTCATAGAATGACGGCATTGTCCCAAGTATGGCAGGTGAATAATTAGGGACAAAAGGTTTATTCTTATATCCTTCTATAAGCGCCTGAAAAGCTGAAATAGATCCTGAATTGGGAGTTCCTATCATCACTAATTTTTTAACATGTTTTGTTCCGGCCCATGTCATTTTCGGAAGGGATCCGTCTTCGGGTAGATCCAGCGCTCCATACCTTAAATAATATCTGGCTACTAACCCTCCCATTGAATGCGCCACAATATCAAAATTAACGTCGTAATCCTTTATGCCAAAACGTTTCTCGATTTCATCCTGAATACCCCGCCTTGTAGTTTTAATAAATTCATCCAACCGCTGCGCGTTTTCAACCACATCTCTTCTCCAGTCATAATCAAACTGAAAAGATGTAAAGTGGCCAGGGGGATATTTAACTGTTCCGGCCTTTCCGATATCCTCGTCCCGGTAACCGCCCACACCTAAAATTCTTAAAATATTATAATACGTATTCAGTTTCACCGGCATAAGCAGAACATTCAGATTCAATCTTGCTAGAGCGCCGTCCGGGACAACTTCATCTTTTAGACCTTTTAAGGACGTCCCTTCCTGCATGGGAAGCGCGGCCAGTCTGGCCCCGGTCTTTGTGGTGGGATTCGCGTATACTCCGGAAAAAGCTCCCCACACTACAGTCCCCGTTTCAGGATCTACTAATTTTGAACCCAACAGGGCCGGGATAACTATAACAGGGTTTCTGGTAGGCTTATCCTGTTTACGTTTTAGCATATATAAACTTGCCGTCTTGCTGTATAATGCGTCAAGATTGGATGTTTTAGAGTAAGTAGCACACCCTGATAGGTGCAGCATTATGATAATACCGCTTACAATAACCTTTATCCGATACTGATGTTTCATCTAACCTCTTGTCTATAAATATTTGTGTTTTTTAGAAATCGGCCGCTAAAGAAGTGATAACTCTTAGATCATTATTTTTGACATCTAACGATGGGTTGGAATTATATTCGTCTTCTATCCCTATTTTAACAGATAAAGTCTTGTTTATTCTCATTGCCACAGAGGTTTCGGAACGCAGTCTATATTCCCCAAATTCTCCTAAACTAGGATATGCGTATAGGTTTTCTGTAAAAGTTACATTTTTAAAAATAACATGTTCGTAAAAAAGTCTGGGAGCAAGAATGGGCTCATCAGTCTCCTTCGTTTCATCTGTAAAATTAGTGTGTTCCAAACCTATCCCCAATTCCGTAAGAAGCTTGATATCTTCAGATTTTATTATCCACAGTCCAACTCCCGCAACAGGTATGACCCTATAATTAATACTGGCGAACCTATCGTGATCCGCCTCAATGCGATAAAAATTATACCATTTTTTATTCTCTCCGAAACTAAAAGCATACCTTCCCATACCATACCATTGTTGAGTCTCCATCTTTTTGTCAGCCTCAGAATAATACACTTTTCCTTTTACTGTTACCTCGTCTACAGACTTGATCTTCCTGTTGAATAAGACTTCAGCAAACATCTTTTCTTCTTTTGTGTTCCCCTGAGAAGCGTTATACCCGGCTGAGACTTGTCTTTTCCATTCTATTTTTGGAGACTCTTTTTTTTCTATTGTTCCCGTACTACTCCCATCTATTGCCGAGGAACTACTTTCTTCTTCATGTTTGATATCTTTGCGGGATATTCTCTCTATATCATCCTTCAAAACAACAACTTCACCCATAGCATGTGTTTTTAATATTATTTTAGTCTTTTTTTCTTCTATGACCTCGCCCGTTATTTTGTCACCGTTCTTTAAATAAATTTCATCGGCATTAACAAGAGAGCAGAACAACAGACTGCATAATACCGCGTATAAAACCGCTCGTTTATGTACAATAACACCTCTACCGCATATCTTTTTTTTCATTTATTTTTCCTCTTTCACCGGATCTTCTTTTCCAATTGCTGTATTAATGATTGATTTTGCGCTCTCTCCGCCGCCGGCGATATTTTCGGCTTTTTCTTTGATCTCTTCAGTTGATTTTTCTATTTGAACCATAACCGCCTCAGCGGTTTTATCCACTGCTTCTTTTATATCCTCAACCTTTTGCACAACGGCTTCTTTTGTCCTTTCAGTCTGTTCTCCTACCGCTTCTTTTACTGCCTCTACGGTAGTATCTACTTTTTCTTGTGTATCTTGTTTATCTTTCTCGGATTGTTCCTGCTTTAATTTTTCTATCGCCTCCGCTAACTTTTCATTATGTTTCGCAAGCTTCACAAGTTTTTTCTGGATCTTTTGCAATTCAAGACCTACTCCGATTATTTTACCGCCTACAAAAACTTTGTATATTACAACGTTAATAAGATTATCCGGATCTTGGACGTTATCAAATTCCCACCGTTCATTTATATCTATTTCCTTTATCTGCTTACCCACTTCCTTCGTCCGATCAATATAATACACCTTCTCTATTTCTATGATGTACTTGTCAGCAAGAAATGGTTTTTCACTTTTTTCCTTAGGCGATCCGAACCCCTCCATCCTGGCAATATTGATAGTTCCTTCTTTGTCCCTTATAAGGTTTAGCTTATCTATATGCAGTTCTATTTTATCAAAATATGCGCCTGGCTCAAAAAGAGTCTTAATCTTAAAGTCCAGCAAAACAAGCGAAACATCAGCCAGAATTTTTTCTTTATACCCCGAAGGATTAAATATCTTAAATCCTTTTATCGCCATACTTCCCTCAAACGGCCGCAAAGCTATCTTTTTCATATGTGTTTTTACTTTTATAATATGATTTATGCCATTTTTAGCGACGGACACAAGAATAATATTCTCAAACGATAACAGAATCACTATAAGTGCGATAAGTAGAAACAAGCCTACTTTAATGGACCTTTTCATCTCCCACCATCTCTTTCTTTATGTTATCAAGTTTTCCAAAACACACAACCCTGTCCCCTAAAAGCATCTCAGCATCAGACTTCGGATTTGGGATGGTTTCCCCCATTCGTTCGATAACTAGCACTGTAATATCATGACCTCTCAGAGCGGCTTCATGTATGGTTTTATTCAATATAGGGCTCTTCTTATTCACCTCTATGTTTGAAACTCCATAGCCGCCAGTTGATACCATAAGCTCCTCAAAAGTCACACCTTTAACAAATTCTTTTTTAACGATACGTTTTCTCAGCTTATCTGTTAGATTTTGCAAAATCTTTGTATGCGTAAACAGCCTGTACCCTCCATAAAGGATCGCTACAATAATAATTAAATTGATCCATGGAAGTAGTTCTGCTGCAAAAAATAAGTGTATAAAAGGTATTTTAAGCTGCGAAACATAAGCTGGGGTCCTTAAGGAATTAGCAAATGTCGCTATTAAAGCAACTAACCCTGCATTCCCAAAGATCATCAGTAAGCTGGCGATTTTACGCCTCTGCGGATTGCCGACAATGAGTTCAGCCTCTCTAGTCGTAAAACCAGTTCCCGTAAAACAGGAAAGGCCCTGGAATTTCGCCAACGACCATTCAAGGCCGGTCAGTTGAAAAGCTATAGCCCCTATCCTTACAGCGATAAAGGACACCGATATCATCACAATAAAGAGAATTAGATTCACTTTGATCCTCCTGCATTATCTGTTAAAAAAGATTTCTGGTTGCTTGAGAGATTTTTCTTTTCCCCTTCACGGTTACGTACCTAAATGCCGTAAATGGAAAGTTCACCATCTGCCTCATTCCACCTATACTAGTAAAATTGTGAAACTGTTTCCGGGTTTCGGCCATAAGTCCGTCAAATACGATCTTTTCATCAACTTCCCCCTCCTCCTTAACTAGGGATAAGCGGTGCATAGCGTAGAGACCAAAAAGAAAAGCAAGAGCAAAAAAGAAATCCCAGGACTGAAAATTTAAAGTTTCAAAAGAAATAACTTTGTTGGGACCGGTCCATTTCATTGTCCATGAAAGTTCATACTGAGTCAGTATATCAGCAAATTTTCCACCAAGTATCGGAGCAGTGCCCGCTGCAATAGAGTTTATAAAGTTGTTAACAGTCAAAAAAGAGGTTGCTTTACCTTTAGGTGAAAGTTTCATTCCAATATTTCCCGCGCCTAAATTGATTCCCGCTGTAGCTATTCCCATAAAAACGTAAATTAAAACAAGCAGTGGTAATGTAAATGCATGCTTATCAGGCATAGTAGTAAATGTCCACGCCAGTATGCACATAAGAAACAACGGACCGCTAACTCTTAAAACCGATTTATTACTGAATTTATCCGTGAACCTTCCCCATATTCTCAGAAATACAAGATGAACCAGCTGACTTAATATGGAGAGTCCAATAATAACCGACATTTCATATTAAGTCGTTTTATCATATATACTGTAAAAAATGGAGCCGCAAGATTAACCGCAAAAGTCCACGATCCTGAAAAGAGCATTAAATTCTTGAAATTTTCGTTTTTAAAGGGTGTACCAAGCATCCTAATAAAGTTCATTTTCCCCTCTGGCTTGGCCATCCTGGGCTCAGGAATAGTCGAAAGAAAATATAAACCTATCATACCCGCGATAAAACCGAATACAAAAAGTATGGAATATCCGCCCATTATTTGGTCAGGAAAAAAATTCTTCCATTGGTCTATATAAAAAGCTGCGGCAAGGCTTAAGAGAATGCCTAGAACAGTAGACATTATCATTCTTTTTGAAAAGAAATTCCCGAGTTTATCCTGTGGCAAGATATCTCGTAGCCATGGCCCCCACGCGGTTCCGGCAACATCGACAAAAAGTGCATGCATAGTCATGCCAAAAATGAGTACTTTTATACCTATCTGATAGGAAAAAATAAAAGGTATTGCCGCTATTAAAAGCCAGAATGTCCTTCCTATAAAAGAAGATATAACGACAATTGCGCGCCTATTTCTTATCTTCTCGACAAGATAAATCGACGGAATTTGGACTAGCTGGACAAGCGGACCTATGGCCGCCAAAAGACCTATAATAGAGTTTGACGCACCCAGAGCTAAAGCAAAAGCTGTGAGAAATACTCCCCCGGTACAAGTCGCCATGGCAGTTGATGCCATGCCGTCTTTAATAATAGCTTTCATTCCGCGCTGCACATCTTCTTCAGTTAAAGTCTCTTTTTCCTTAAACCACATATCTCTCCCCCAATAGTCTTTTAATATTGTAGTTCATATGTAGAATTATAGATATGTCTTTCTGTTTCCCTGCAATGTTTTATTAAAGTTGTTTAAAGCAAACAGCTTACATAATATACATTCGCCTTTTAAAAAAATAATTCAAAAAAGATCTTTTGGGTGTGATGTATGGAACAGAAAAATGGAAGGTTCTATTCGTAAAGACAGGTCCGAATCAACAGGTAGTGTTTATTTTCCGGCTAACTACATAAATAAGTACTTTAAACAAAGTTTATATAAAAGATCTTTTAGACTGATTCGCAACTCTAAAAACACCTCTTCGCGTCTTTCTTTTTACACTGAGTAGTATCGGCTCCACACCTATAACAGACTTCGTTCTTCAAATATTCTCCTCCCATAAAGTCTCTAACGTTATTAAGTGTCGTTCTCGCTATTTTAGTCAATGCCTCCTTGGTAAAAAAAGCCTGATGAGAAGTAATGAGGACATTAGGGAATGTCATCAAACGTGCAAGCTGATCATCGCTGATCATCTTCAGAGAAAAATCTTCGAAAAAATATTCGCTTTCTTCTTCATATACGTCAAGACCTGCAGACCCTATCTTTCCGGATTTTAATCCTTTTATCAAAGCTTTTGTTTCAATAAGTTTTCCCCGTCCGGTATTAATGATCATGACTCCTTTCTTCATATGTTTGATGCTTTCTTCATTTACCATATGATATGTTTCCTTTGACAACGGACAATGAAGTGAAATAATATCCGATCGAGCCCCTTTGCTTTCATAGACCAGAACATTCCTCTCAATTCCGGAAAATAATCATCCAATACCGCCCCTAACCTATGTTTTGCCGAAGTGTTTCCTCTTTGCATCTTTTCCCTTAGCTTTGCTAATGTTCTTAACTGTCTCAACACGCCATCTTCTATTACCGTATCTATGTACTTCCCCTCCCTGGTGATGTTCGCTATCGTTATCGCGTCTCTCATATCTGATTTCGCCGATGAACTCTCATCTACCTCTCGCTGGTGCTTTAGTGCCGTTGTTCTTATGAATTTTACTTCATATCCCAGATCTTTCGCGTAATAAACTATTTTTCTCCAATAATGCCCTGTCGGCTCCAAGCCTATTAATACTTTTCTTAACCCATATCTTCTTTTTGTTTCCTCAATTACTTCCTTGAAGTACTCAAATCCTTTTCGCGAATTATATACCTTTGGATATCTTCCCAGAATCTCTCCCGCCTTATTCATCAAACCCATAGCGTTAAATTCATTCCCGATATCCAATCCTACTACCAACGTCGTCTTTTTTATCTTTTGACGCTTCGCCACCTGCTTGGTATAATCTTTTCCGGACATGTCAATTACCTCCTTTTTTAGGATTTCTGTTAATTCTTCTACTCACATTCATTAACAGATTGTAATTGTCATGCCCTTTTTGTCAAAGAGCTTTATTTCACTTCCTTATAGTAAGCTTCTTTTTTAAAAGATATTATTTCAAAACACTATATTCAATTTAACTATTTGCACGAACTTGCACAGCAGTTATTATATGCCTAGTTGTAAGGGATGTTAAGATAATTATTAGTTTTTAAAAAATAGGGACACTGTCCCTATTTTAGACGTTTTAGAGAATATGACACACTTCTTCCTTTACCCTTGTTTTGAATTAATATCCCCTTTTTAACCAGATCCGCAATATCTCTGTATGCTGTCGCTCTGGATGTCCTTGTCATTGAAACATACTTTCGAGTAGTAAGACCTCCCTCAAATCCCTCCAACAATTTATTTATAACTTTCCTTTGATTCTTATTTAACTGTGTTTCAATATGTTCCCTCCAAAAGCCAGCCTTTTCTAAGACTTTCGATATAGCAATTTCCGAATCTTCAAGTGCTCTTAAATAACATAAAAGGAACCATTCCAGCCAGAGTGTTATATCCAGATCCTTTTTTGAACTCCTTTCTAAAATATCGTAATAAGAGTTTCTTTCTTTCATAATTCTGGAAGACAAAGAATAATATCTCTTTTGAAAAGATTCATCTTGAGCAAGCGCCATATCCGTCAACGCTCTTGCTATTCTTCCATTTCCATCTTCAAAAGGATGTATAACAAGAAAATAAAAATGCGCTATGCCGGCTCTTAATAATCCATCAATTTCTTTTGACTTTTTTTCCCACCATGTAATAAAAGTTTTAATTTCGGTATTCACCCTCTTAGATGGCGGTGCTTCAAAATGAACTTTTTCACGGCCAATTGGTCCTGAAACAACTTGCATTGGCGCTTCATCTCTCCACTGGCCAACACGTATTTTCTTTAAACCTGAATATCCTGTTGGAAACAATGACGCTTGCCAAGATTTTAATCTTTTTATGGTTAATGTTTTCTCATATCCTAGTGTTGCGTCCATCATAACATCTATTAACCCTTCCGCCTTTCTATCTTCTTTTTTCACCCCTCCCGTGGGTAATCCCAATCTTCTTGCTACAGAAGATCTGACAGTTTCCACTTCTAGTTTCTGTCCTTCAATGGCTGCTGTTTTAATTACCTCTTCTATAAGTATCTCAGACCTTGACTCTTCACCCATTTCAAAGCCTAGGGCATGCACTTTACTTAATAGTTTTCCTTGGGCCAGCCGTGCTTTTCCAAGAATTCCAATAAGCTTATCATCTTGCCAAACAAAACTAGGCCAGTTTTTATGCTCCCATATGTAAGACATTTAACCTCCTTAATCGCTTCATAATATGAAGCAATTATACCATCCAATCGCTTCATTGGCAAGTATTTTCACACAGGGCGGAGAGGCGCCGAGGACACGATGTCCGAGGTGGATTGGAACGTCCCCTACGATTATATTTACGAGTCTGGTTGTTTTGGGGGCTACACCCCACTTCGTTTCCGTTATTTTGGGACTAAATGGGCACGTTTTAGGTACAACTTTAGCTTTAATTTCAAAAAGGTTTAGAAAATATGTTCCGGAAGTAGCAGCGTAGGAGCATATCCCAAGCCTTTTAATCCTTTTCGTTCACTTTTGTGAAGCAGTATCGTATATTTTTTGATAGGTTGTTTCTTCTTTTTGATGAGCGTTTTTGCAGCATGCACTATGGAATAGGCTGTGAACTTCACGATACGGTCGGGCACACCGTCCTTGTTTTCTGACCTTGCTTCCATGTCACACTGGTCGTTAACATGATCAATTGAAACAAATCTGGGTTTTCCGAATTTTTTGTCGACAGCTATTTCTGTG
>JAVCDB010000087.1 GCA_030765205.1 Candidatus Aadella gelida
AATAGGTAAAAAAGTAAAAGAATTAAGAAAAAAATCCAAATTAACTCAAATTGAATTTGCAAAAAGAGTAGGGGTTGGTTTGCGTTTTGTAAGAGAGCTTGAGCAGGGAAAGCCAACTGTAAGGTTGGATAAACTAAATAAGGTTTTAAGATTTTTAGGCCACCATATTGAGGTTGTTAGAGATGAATGGGATTAAACGTCGTAAAGGAATAGTGAAATATAAGCAGGATATTGCAGGAGTAATTGAAGAAATTGACAATGGGTACAGGTTTACATATGAAGATGAGTTTATGGAAAAAGGTATAGCCATATCTTTTTCATTGCCCATAAAGAACAGGGTTTATGAAAATGAAGAACTGTTTTCTTTTTTTGAAGGGTTACTCCCCGAAGGGTGGTATTTGGAGATAGTAACAAAGAATATGAAAATTGATAGAAACGATAAATTTGGTGTATTATTAGCTACATGTAAAGATACAATAGGTGCGGTTTCAGTTGAGGAGGAAAATGAAACGTTGTAGTATTTGTGGAAAAGAGATCACAGGCAACGAGGGAAATCATCCAAGTTGCATTAGGAATTTGTTTGGAGTAGATTTTATCCCACAGATTGATCTCTCATTAGGAGAAATTTCCCTCAAAGCCCAGGAAATGGTTGGGAAGTTTTCAATATCTGGAGTGCAGGCAAAGTTGTCTATTAAACTAAACAATGAAACAAAATCTCTCGAGGTAACAGCAAAAAGTGGTGAATACATCTTAAAACCACAGACGGCAATTTTTCCAGATATTCCACAAAATGAAAATCTTTGTATGAATATAGCGTCTAATGTAGGCATAGAAATACCTCCGCATATTCTTATTAAACTTAAAGATGGTAGTTTTGCATATGTAATAAAAAGATTTGATAGGGTAAAAGGAGAAAAGCTGCATCAGGAAGATTTTGCTCAAATATTGGGGACCGCAAAAAAATACGAAGGTTCCATTGAGCGCATTGCTAAAACTCTTCGCCGGATTTCAGATATGCCTGGATTGGATCTGCAATTCCTCTTTGAAAGGATTTTGTTAAATTTTATTATTGGTAATGGAGACGCACATCTTAAAAACTTCTCCATTGTACATAAACCGGATGGGAGTGTAAGACTTTCTCCGGCATATGATATTGTATCATCGAAACTTGTTCTTCCAAGCGAAGAAGATACAGCATTAACTATTAATGGCAAAAAGAATAATATAAAAAGAAGTGATTTTGACATATTTGCTGATACCCTGGAAATAAATACAGTAGAGATTTTTAATAACTTTCTTGGAAGAATAGATCTCATTTGTGACCTTATTAAAGACTCTTACTTGAATGAAAATGATAAACAGAAATTAACTGAAATAGTTCATGAAAGAATATCTCGGCTAAAAGGTGTAACACAATCCTAACACGGTGACATTCCAGTGCTACATAACTAGAACATTTTAAACAACCTACACTAACAGGATGACTATCCCTCCCTCTCCGCCAGTAAAAAAAAGCGGGATAATCCCATAAATGGGTTATCTCGCTTTTATGTTTTTACTGTAATCCGCCTATGGCGGATTTGGCATTTCTTCGTCGTTGCGGCAAGAACGAGTTCTTACCGTTTCCTCCTCATACATGCCTTGTGCGTCGAGGTCGGGGCCCCCCGCTTCTTGCTTTCGCAAGAAAGCAGCGGGGTGTCCCTCCTATTTTAGCTGTTAAGATGCTAAAATCTTGAAAGACAAACCTTTTAGGTGTAGAATACCTACACTCTACAAAGGGGTGGTGAATTGGTATTATTACGAATATGACTATTATATAAGGCAATCTTTCTTTAAGAGAGGGGTTGTCTTTTTTGTTTTTGAATAGGAGGAACGATGGATACAATTATGGGAATGGGTATGTTGGTGTGGGCGCTCGCACTAATTGCTGTAGGTTTTTGTTTATTCATCTCGCCACTAATGATTTGGAAGCATACCAAAGCTACAAGTCAAAAACTTGATGAGCTAATAAGGTTAGCTGCAGATAAGACACGGATTTAATTCAATTTCAATAAGTGAGGTTGTTATGAAGAAATGTCCATATTGTGCCCGTTTAACGTAAAGGAACCGTTTAAATGATATTCTTTCTGACGCGAATAGCAATATTTATAGCAGTTCTTTACCTTATCTATTTTTTCTATAAGTCATTACAGCAACCTACCGGAAAAAAGGTAAGTAAAATAACTACTATTACTGCCTGCCCATCTCCGAAGATCTTTATGGACTACACAGAAGGAAGAATGAAAGGTAAAAAGAAGAAAGTTATAGATGACCATATAGCCCATTGTAAAAATTGCCAAGACGCCTTGAAAGATGTGTTTGATATGCCAAAGAACGAAGAATCCAAAAGTAAAGGAACAGTTTAAGTAAAAGCGGAACAGGTAAAATAAATTAAAAAGAAGGCAGGGCAATATGAAAGACATAAAAGACATAATAAAATTTATCATAGGGTTTCTGCCTTGGATACTGTTTTTGTTCATATCCGGACATACCCTCGTAAGTTTGGAACACGCGATTATAATATGTCTTTTAGCAAGCATACTGACAGGGTATAGCGCCTTGCGTAAAAGATTTATATTGCAGTGGGGTACGTTAGCTTTTTTTGTAATATGTGCGGTAGTAGTCAATCTTATGGAAAACATGTTTGTTATAAAACATATGGGAATTTTTTCCAATGGTTTTTTGGCCGCTATTGTATGGTTTACGGTTTTAACGGGCAAGCCCTTTACTTTGCAATACGCGAGAGAGGAGATTCCCGAAGAGAAATGGAATGAGCCTAGTCTTATAAAAGGGTGTAATTTTATGGCGGTGGTGTGGGGATGTTTGATGACATTTTCAATGCTAGTAGCTGTTTTTAAAGCGTTCAATCCGGGAATGTTTCCGGAAAAGACATATTTTGATGTTAGTTTAACCACTATAGCCGTGGGGATAATATTTACTCAGTTATACAAAAACATAAAAAGAAAAAGGACAGCGAATTAAAAACGGTTCGAATATTACTTCGAATCATTATAATCGTACAGCCTTGATTGCGGGGCTATAAAGACGTCGAGGGGGAAATCTTGATTAAAATATTACTTGGGGCTATCATAGGTGGTGGGATAGGATTTGCCGTTGGTTATTTTGGTAAATGTTCTACTGGTATGTGCCCACTAACAAGTGATCCATATATAAGTACAATATTGGGTTTATTGATTGGTGTTATGATTGCAATCCGGAAATAATCTTGGAGCGGGGGAGAGCTTGTATGCCGTGATAAGTCTATGGAGAAATTGAAGGGTAAAGGAGCAGGTAATGGTTAAATACATTTTCAAAAAATACGGCGGAAGTTACCAGCTAAAGCTGGAAAATGCCGAGGACCTGGTTAAAATACAGGATATACCTGAAGCGCACTGGGCGGCGACAAGTATTCCAATATCCAGTCTGAATTGCGACGCCCAGCTATTGGCGTTTCTTGATGCCGATAATGACGGGCGTATATTGTCGGCTGATCTTAAGAGAGCCCAGGCGTGGCTTTTCAGCATGCTTTCGGATACCGGATCAGTCGGTGGTGATATATTATCGCTTAAACTAGACTGGATCAATGTGAGCCATGAGGAGGGGGAAAGGGTTCAAAGTGCAGCCAGGTTTATTCTGAAAAACCTCAAGTTAAAGGATAACGAAGATGTTTCTCTTGATCAGGTGAGGGAGGTCAAAAGGATAATTTTAGAAGCCAAGTATAACGGGGACGGGGTTATGCCTGCCGATTGTGTGGAGGATGAAGGCGTTGCCCTTCTTATAAAGAACATTATAGAAACCGTGGGTTCTACAACAGATTCGGGAGGGAAAGAGGGTGTAAGCGAAAAAGAGCTTGATATGTTTTTAAATGTGGCCGGAGATTACCTTTCGTGGAAAGGTTCGGCGCTTGGTCCTGACGGCATCATGAGGACTGAATTGAAACCCTTTGGGGATGATACTCCCCAGCTCTACGAGCTCGTCAACAGCATAAAACCTAAAATTGAGCAGTTTTTTACGCAGTGCGCTATGGCTGGGATCAATGAGAGTATTATTCCGGCCTTTGGGCTTAAGCAGGAGGAAATAGATAAGGCGGATCTTTCGGACCAGGCTTTTCTGTACGAAACTTTAAAAAAGGCACCGCTTTCCTCTGATTTTAAACGTGGGGTTATTGATCTCGAAGGTAATGTAAATTCATATTATTCAAAACAGTTCAACGATCTGAAGAATAAGGTAATTTTTAGGGTTTTGGGTAAATCCGTCAAAGAATTGGATCCCTATGGATGGGAAAAGATCAATGGAGAATTTGACGCTTACAATGGGTGGATAACCTCTAAAAAAGGCGGAAGTGTTGAAAGGCTCGGAGAAAAAATACTTAAAGAATACCTGGAATCGGATCTCAAACAAAAACTACGGGAATTGATCAAAAAGGATTTAGGCGTGCGTGAAGAGATAGAAAAAATAAACGATGTAGAAAAACTTATACTTTATCAGAGGAGACTGTTGGAGTTGGCCAATAATTTTGTGAGTTTTACTAACCTGTATAATCCCAACAGCCGTGCCCTTTTCGAGGCCGGAACCCTTGTGGTAGACGGGCGCAAGATGACATTTGCCATGAAGGTAAGGAACAGGCAGGACCACAAGAGAATATCCGAAAGAAGTAACATGTTTCTTTTATATCTTAAGATAACCGGTAAAGACGTGGACGATATAAGTTTTGATGTCGTTGTTCCCGTGACTTCCGGGTTCGCGGGGAGGTTGCTGATCGGTAAACGAGGAGTGTTTTTTGCCGTGGACGGAAGGGAGTGGGACGCTGAGGTGGTGGATATTCTCATCAGCCCGATCAGTATATGGGAATCGATACTTGTTCCTTTCCAAAAGATAAGTGAGTTTTTCAGAGGACAGGCGGAAAAGTTTAACAAGTCTAGCCAGACTAAACTTGAGAAGGGGCTTGGAGCCTCCAGCCCTTCGGGGACCGCCCGGGACCTTTTGCTAGGAGGCAGTGTAGCTGTAGCGGCGCTCGGCTCATCTTTTGCTTATATAACCAAGGCGTTTTCGGAGGTAAAGGCTTCACAAGTCTTGTTGACGATAGGGAGCATAGCTTTAATTCTTTTTATCCCCGGGTTGATCATGGGAATAATAAAAATAAGGAAGAGGGATATGAGCATAATACTGGAAGCTTCAGGATGGGCGGTGAACGCCCAAATGCGTATAAATTCAGCCATGGGAAAACTATTCACACATGAACCTTTATTGCCGGAGGGCTCTTACCGTGAAAAGTTCGATACCGCTGGCAGGTTTATTTTAGAAAAGAAGAGTTTTGCCAGAATACTGGTTTATACTGTAGCCGCTGTAGTCCTTCTTGGCGTACTTGGTTATTACGCTGTTTATTTTTATTATTATTCCGGGAAATAGTGGGAGAATAAATATGGGGGTAAGTAAGGGGCGCTTCCTAAAATAAGCACAGATCTGTATCTAAAATAAAGCTAGACCTGTCCCTGTCCGGTATATGCAATAAAGGTGATCTTTCCAGGAAAAGGGAGAGGTCACTTTTTTGTTTTATAAGGGCAGGGGGACAGGTCTGGACACAAAACGAGGGAGGATCTGGGATTAATTTGAGACACGTCCCCATATCCACTCTCCTGCTTGCTACAGAAAGTCTGTGTGTTATAATAAGCGATTATCATGACCGACAAAAATCATATTACAAAGGGTTCCGTCACCAAGAAACTTATTTCGCTGACCATACCAATGGTCTTCGGGATGCTTTCCATGGTGATGTTCAATCTTATCGATACATTTTTTGTTGCTCGCTTGGGCACCGAAGAGCTAGCGGCTATGGGGTTCACATTTCCCATTATCATGGTGGTAACGAGCATATCTCTGGGGTTCGGTATAGCAACATCCTCAGTGGTATCGCGTGCGATAGGCAGAGAAGATCATCATAAAGTACAACGGCTTACGACAGATAGCTTGCTGATATCATTTTCAATTGTTCTGATCTTCTCCTTCTTAGGATTAATGTCTTTGGACTCCCTTTTCCGGCTACTCGGGGCTTCCGGGAATATACTTGTCCTTGGCAAACAATATATGCATATATGGCTCCTTGCGGCAGTATTCATAGTTGTCCCTATGGTAGGCAATAGCGCTATAAGGGCCTGCGGGGATACGCTAACACCCAGCTTGATAATGATCTTCGCTATAATGTTAAACGCTATTCTTGACCCGATCTTAATATTTGGATTATTTGGATTTCCTCGCATGGAATTAAGGGGCGCTGCCATAGCTACGGTAATCTCAAGATTTTTTGCTTTGGTACTGTCTTTTCTTGTCTTGCGGTTCAAGAAAGATCTTCTTGATTTCACCTTGCCGCCGGTTAAAGAGTTTGTTTCTTCGATGAAACAGATTTTTTATATAGGTATACCGTCAGCGGTATCGCGTTTACTTATGCCTTTAACCATGGCGGTTATAACCCGTATGATCTCTTATTACGGGTCCTCGGCAGTTGCGGCTTTCGGGGTGTCAATAAAGATAGAGATGTTCGTATTTATGCTGGTCATGTCTTTGTCTACGGCACTTATACCATTTGTCGGCCAGAATTGGGGCGCTAAAAAGTTTACACGCGTAAAAGAAGCAGTCATGAAAGCTCATATTTTTTCTATTATGCAGGGTTTTTTCTTTTTCTTGGTATTTCTGGTGTTTTCTTTGCCGCTGGGGACTTTGTTCGGTAAGGATCCAGAGGTCGCAAAATATATCGCAATTTATCTTTTGATAGTGTCCATAAGTTACGGGATGAGAGGATGTGCTTTTCTGGGGATATCAGTTTTTAACGCTATGAATAAACCTTTTATTGCTACGGGTCTGGATCTTATCAGGATTTTTATCTTTTACATCCCATTTGCCTATATAGGAGGGACTATCGGGGGCCTTACGGGCATTTTTTGGGGGCTATGCCTGGCTAATTTTAGTGCAGGTCTTATGGCGATAACAATGAGTAAAGTATCATTAAATAGATTCGCCTAAAATAGAACGATACCATTTAGCAAACCAATTTTATACCTGTATCCAGGTTTGTTCTTATCCCTGTGACTTGTGATCAAAAGCGGCTGTCCGTGTGCCCAAAACGTGTTATTCTTCGTA
>JAVCDB010000068.1 GCA_030765205.1 Candidatus Aadella gelida
CTATAGCTACCTTGGTCAAGGTAGATAACATAAATAGTTGGTAGTGAGAAAATAGAAGTTAGAAGATATTGACCTTGGGCAGAGAACACCTCGGGGGACACCTTTAAACACAAAAAAGGGGACACTTCGTCGAAACCGGGAGATTTCGACACACCTCGGACATTACCTGCCTGCCGGCAGGCAGGCGTCCTCGGCGCCTCACGAATTTGCACACCGTGTTACACCCCCTTGCCATACTTACAGGGGCCTTAGCTTCAAAGCAATAGTTTTGAAGCTAAGAAACGGTACAAATGATAGAGCATCAGTCAATATGCTGTTTACTGTTTACGAGTCCCGAGTCACGAGTCCTAATAAGTCTGTCTATTGGGAAGGGATGACCATTTTGATAAGAGGTCCTTGCATTCATCTAACATGAAGCCGGATTCTATCTGAACGGTTAGATCCGACATCTTCTTTAATTTTAAAGCCGGAATCGCAAGCTCGTTAAACCCCAGAGCCATAACATCTTGTATCCCGCTGCCATAAACAATTTTATCTATTCTAGCCCAATGTATGGCCGAAAAACACATTGGACAGGGTTCGGTCGTAGTGTAAATAGTGCATCTTGAAAGATCGAATTTATCTAGGCTGGATGATGCTCTTGAAATAGCCTGCATCTCGGCATGATGAGTAGAATCCTTATCCTTGAGAACGGAGTTATGAGCTTTACCTATTATCTCCCCTTCAAATGAAACAACTGCCCCAAACGGCCCTCCGTCACCAGCAAGTATCCCCTCTTCGGCTTCTTTAATAGCTGCTAACATTAGTTCTTTATCTGTCATAATAGAGCCATTATTCTTTTTGAGTACTTTTAAGTATGTCTTGTGGCATTATTCCTCCGACAAGTAAACCTCTTCTTCATATTCCGTATCCGGCTGCTTCTCATCCTCCGCAGCTATGAAGGTCACAGCAGCCACTGCTCCGGCTCCCGCCAAGAACCATGCTGCGGCACATCCTGAAACACTTACTACTTGAATCAGTAGTAAGATGCAAACAAGAGAACGTTTAACAATCTTTAACATATTTTACCTTCCCTATTTTTATAAAACATGTAAACTTGTTTTCCGATACGATTATACCCTCAAAAAGGGTTAAGGGTCAAGTGCTGGGCCCTCATTACCCTTCCCACATCAATATAGTCCCCACATCTAAAAGAGGTAATTTCTTGAGTTCTACGCACTTCTTCCCGTGTTTTGCAATAAAATCTCTTATGTCCTGTCCGCATTCGTGCAAATCAAGATCTCCCAGAAACACCACATCCCCGTCGTTAAATACTCCCGAAGCTCCCCCTAAAAATCCCCCACTCTCTCCGGGAAGAAGAACAGATCCTGGAGATATACGCAAAACGTCTTTCCCTGCGACTTTTGCTCGAGTATTTATTCCTTTGTCAGAAGAGATAAGACCGCTATCGCCAACTGTAACAGAAGAGCAGCGGGTATACCCTTGGTTCACATTAATTAGTTCGAACTTCTTATTTTTCGCATTTTCTGTTATAACGGGATCCGTATAGAGAAGATTATGAAAAAGTGTGCGCCCCAAGGATGCAGCGTTATAGCCTGCCGTATCAGGATAGCTTTTTCCAGGATCCCTACTCCCAGGAATAAGTTCTATTCCTCCTTCGGTGAAAGATGAAAGATATGTTTCATCGACTAAAGGTGCATGTATAATGGTATTAGTGTCCAATTTAAAAAAAAATATATCAGGATGGTGCTCTATAGACGCGTAAGCGTTCCCCTCACGTTTCTTTCTTCCGCTATCAAAGGGCAATAATCTAACTCCGCGAAATGCGTAACTCAAAGCATCCTTATATTCGCGGGGTAATCTTTTGTCATGTAATATGAACATATTTTATTACGATCATCTTCGTTTCAGTATTTTTGATAGAATAATAGATCTTTCGACAATCATGGTCTTATTGCCTACCTCAGCCGATAAGGCTCCCTTAGGAACCTTTTCATCTCTTTCTGTTTGCGCCTTGCCGCATATTGCGGTGATTATGCCTATATTTTCTCTGCCAAAACCGAAAAAGTCAGCCTCATCCCTAGGATTATAACGCAACGTTATCTCTTTATTTTTTGAATGCATGCTACCTTTAATATATTCCAACAAAAAATAAAAGATGCGGCTTTCAGCCTTTGATCTAAAAGCTTCATGAAAGGGACCTGCCAGCATCCCTTCCCCGGACAAAAGGTCTACTGAAGCATGCAGCCCGCATCTTATGACTTTTATCCCTTCAGAACTAAAATACAGTATCAATTTAGCCGAACGCTCAACGGCTTCCGCCTCATCAAGAGGAACATATTTTGTTTGATGCCACCTGTCAGCTAATTCTGTATTTTTTATAACAAGGGTGGGATATATACGTACTTCTTCTGCCCCAAGATCTTTTGCAGCTCTAGCAGTTAAATATTCTGCTTCCCAGTCACTTGACGGCAGTCCTAGCATCATCTGGTGCCCAAGAATAAATCCATATTCCTTTATCAGACTCGAGGCATTTTTAACGTCTCCGGAAGTATATCCTCTTCTAGAATCCTTAAGCACTTTATCCGATATTGATTGGACTCCAAGTTCGATACATCTTACCCCTAGATCTTTGAGCATGCGCAACGTTTCCGCGTCTATGAAGTCCGGTCTAGTAGAGAGGCGTACCCCTTTTATCTGGCCGCTTTTTATATATTTCTGCACAGGATCAAGAAAAGCTATCTGCTCCTCTTTTTTTAATCCCGTAAACGTTCCTCCGAAAAACCCAACATCAACCTCCGCATCTTGCGAAGACACTGTTGAGAGGTATTTATCGATCTTTTTCGGGACTTTATCCGGAGTCACGTTTTCTTCTCCGGTAATACTATTCTGATCACAAAAAATGCATTTAAAAGGACACCCTTTATGAAGAACGAAAAATGGAATTGTATAATGTTTTGTCATGATCTGTGAAAGGTTAATTAGGCAACGCCCCTAATTACTGCACTTTTTCTATCTTACAATAATTCAATAGGTTTTCACCCACTTGCTGAAATAGTTCTTTCAGTTTTATCATGGGAAGGCCTAGTATATTGAAATATGATCCTTGGATATTATCAAATATTAACGCTCCCGCACCTTCCACGGAAAACCCTCCAGCTTTGTCATACGGCCCGAGTAGACTGAAGACCTTTTCAATGCTTTCTTTTTCAAGATGCGATACTTTTAATAAACTTTTCTCAGCGCCCACAGCTTTATTCTTGCCGTTTATAACGCATACTCCCGTATAAATCTCAAGGTCGCTACCTGAGAAACCTCCAAGCATTCTTCTGGCATCTTCTTCATCTTCGGGTTTTCCGATGATACCCTTTCCGTGCATTACCAATGTATCGGCACCTATCACGATCCAGTCTTCTCCGGGTTCAATGGACTCGGTTTTTCTTTCGGCATTTATCCTTACAATATCAGTAATATCCCTGTTTTTATCCTCAATCTCTTCCACTTTGGATATCATAACCTGATGCGCTATCCCGCATTCAGAGAGTATTCTCGACCTTCTTTCTGATGCCGATGCTAATATTATTTTCTTCATTCTCTTCTCCTTAAGTTATTACTGGATCACTAGTCTTCTTTCTTCCACAAATATCTTTTTCAAAAACTTCTTAAATTTTCCTGAGCCTTCGATCTTTTGATATTCTTTCATAACCTCGTTCTTGTTCTTATTCTTTCCAAAGTACCACATAAGATGTTTATACATTCTCCTTTTAGCCACATTATCTCCATAAAGATCCGCATACAACAAGTAATGTTCAAATATTATTTCTTTGATCTTTTTAAACGGCGGCGGGTAGATATTTTCTTGTCCTTCGAAATATCTACTAATCTCATCGAATATCCAGGGACGCCCAAGGGCGCCTCTTGCAACAAAAATTGCATCGCATCCTGTCAGACCGAAAACATCTTCAACGTCTTCCGCACTGAAGATATTACCGCTAGCTATGACCGGTATCTTTACTGACCTTTTTATCTTTTTTGTTAGTTCATGGTCGGCCTTCCCCTTGTACATCTGGTTCTGCGTGCGGGGATGTATTCCAATAGCACTCGCGCCGACATCTTCTAAAACTTTTGCTACTTCTACGCAATTGATACTTTTTTCGTCCCATCCGCTCCTTATCTTCACCGTAATGTGTACGTTGAGGTTTTCAACCAGCATGCTGACTATCTTGGCTAATTTTTTAACATCTTTCATGAGGGCCGATCCTTTTCCGCATTTTACGACTTTTCTGGCCGGACAACCCGCATTGATATCTATTAATTTAAACCCCTTATCTTCACACATTTTGCCCACATGAAGAAACTTCTCCGCATCCTCTCCCACAAGCTGTATTCCTGAAAGGTTGTCTCCGGGAACTGTATCCATCATAGAAAAAGTCCTTCTGTTGTTATGCAGCAGGCCGTTGATATCTATCATTTCGGTAAAAGCAAACTCGCAACCGAACTTTTTAGTCATCAACCTGAAAGGAATATCCGTTATCCCGGACATGGGAGCTAAAATAATGCGTTTCTTTTTGAGCGTTTCTATAGGATCATCGCATGCGAGCATGCAATCGTTCCTTTCGGGAGGACTAGAAGTAAACTTATTCATTGTTATATTTAGGATTCCTGACTCTCTTGGACTTTTCCTGAGGTATTTTTGTCAGACAGCTAATCCACCCTGGCGCATCAACACTTCCTTGGTCAAATAATCTTTCACTTTCCTGTATTCAAGTTGACCGACCAGTTTGGTGGATCCTTTCTTTTCAAGGACCGGAATATAATCCACTCCTTCTTGTTTAAATATATCTATAGCGGTTCTCAGGTCTTGCGTGGCATAAACAACAGTGTCTACATTTTTCACTAAGTCACCCGCAAGAACCAGAGTGTCCATCTGTTCTTCATGGAAAGTATCTCTCATTTCACCCAGCGAAATTATACCTACAAACTCTCCCGCCATGCTTACAACCGGGAAATTATAAGATTCACTATTCTTCATGATGTCAATTATCTGATGCAGATTATTATTTTCCTTAATGAGAAAGAAATCCTCTCCCATTACATCACTTATCATATTAGAATCAATTATATCTTCTTCCGTTACGTTTCTGTTTACTTCGTCGGCTTTTTTAATCCCGTATTTTATCATTGTGGGCGCTATAAGCTGCAGGATAAATGTTGTAGCCGTGATGATACTAAGAATCAGTATCCCGGCTTTTCCGGCCTCTCCCCCAATAATGGTAAACATATTGAAAACGGCAATAGACAATCCCACAGCTACCCCGGCCTGGTCAAAAAGACAAAAACCGAGATATTTGGTCACAGTACTTTCGGCATTAGATATTTTTCCTCCGATGTATGCACCCGCCAGCTTACCCACACTGCGGCTTATGATATAAACTATTGCCAAGAGGAATACTCCCCCTTTTGCCAGTATCGTAGCATCAAGTCTCGCGCCTACAAGAACAAAGAAAAGTATAAATATCGGCGGACTAAACTTCTTTATAACGTCGAACATTTCCCTGTTATCCTTTGGCTGGAGATTAGAAACAACCCCGCCTAAGGTCATTGAAGCAAGAATTGGATCTACCTTGAAATATAATGCAATGCCAACCACCAAAATTATCGTCCCCAAAGCGAACGGCAATATCCGGTCCCTATCTCTAGCTTTAAAAGATATTTTATGCAGTGCGTATCCTGCAGCCGCTCCCACACCCACCGACACCGCTATCTGTGACAAGGGAATAGCTATAGTTCTGATTATGGAAGGTGTGTCATGGAGTATAAGTGACCTCGCAAAAACACTGGCAAATCCGTATATAAGAAGCGCCAATGCATCATCCAGAGCAACTATAGAAAGGGTTGTCGTGGTCACAGGACCACGTGCTTTATACTCACCTAGAACGCTGTACGTAGCGGCGGGCGCCGTAGCCGAAGCAAGTGCTCCAAGAATAAGCCCCATATACAGCTTCCCCGTGAGGAGCATTGTGGCACCGCCAACGAGTACAAACGTAAGAAAAGATTCACAAAAGAGTATAGTATAGATCGATTTGCTGTAACGCCTGAACTTGTCCAATCTGATTTCTGATCCTATCATGAAGCCTATGATCCCTAAAGCCAGATTCAATAAAGGCTCAAAGGAATCCATCATCTCTCCGCGCAAAAACCCATTAAAAGTCTTACCTAACAGTAGACCCGTTATGATATATCCCGTAATCTGCGGCAGATTGAGTCTCTTGAATATCCGGCCGCTGACCGACCCGAGAAGTATTATAAGTCCTATTACAAGAAGCATGTTCATAATTTAAAGCGTCTTTTTACTCTTTCCTTTAACTTTACTTTTGGTCTTTTTTTTCTTCGCATCTTCTTTGTTTCCAAGATTCGTGAAATTATCGGAATATTCCTTAAGTTTTTTATCCACCAAATAATTGATCGTACCTTTAGGATACTGTCCTTTGCTGTTTTTCTTACCGGCCTTCTTCCCAGTCAATACCTCTATTCCTTCATCTATCGTGGAAACAGACCATATATGGAACTTTTTCTTTTTCACAGCTTCTACAACTTCATCTTTAAGCATTAGATGTCTCACGTTTATCTCGGGTATCATCACGCCTTGTTCCCCCGAAAGACCCTTGGCTTTACATACATGGTAAAACCCTTCAATTTTTTCATTCACTCCTCCTATAGGCTGCACCTGACCATGCTGGTTCATCGACCCGGTAACGGCTATATTCTGTTTTATGGGCACTCCAGATAGAGATGACATAAGACAATATGCTTCGGTACTGGAAGCTGAATCACCATCAACCCCGTCATATGATTGTTCAAAACAGATACTGGCATTAAGACTTAAAGGCCTATCCTGCGCGAACTTTTCCCCAAAATAACCGGAAAGGATCATTACGCCTTTCGAATGTATATTCCCGCCCATCTTCACTTGTCTCTCTATATCCACAAAACCGTTTTTGCCCATGTAGGTCCGCGCGGTTATCCTGGACGGCTTACCGAACATATATTCACCCATATCTATTACAGCAAGTCCATTGACCTGCCCCATAACCTTACCTTTCGTATCTATCAGGATTATATTGTCATCTATCAGTTCTTCTATTTTATCCTCTATTAGATTTGATCTGTAAACCTTCTCATGCAGAGCTTTTTCAACATGGTGGACATCAACATATTCATCATTATCTTTACCTGCCCAATAATCGGCTTCTCTTAAAACATCGGCTATACGCATGAATCTTGCGCTTAGTTTATCTTTGTCTTCAGTAAGCCTGGATCCATACTCAATTATTTTAGCTACAGCTTTCCGATCAAAATGCCTGAGCGCTTCTTCTTCGCATCTTACTTTGATGAATGCGGCATATTTTTTCATTTTTTCTTCGTCACGATCCATTTCCACATCAAAATCAGCCTTTACCTTGAACATTTTACGAAAATCCTCATCATATCTGTAAAGCATCTGATATAACCACGGTGGTCCGATCATTATTATTTTTATGTCACATGGTATAGGACTGGGTTTTAGGCTGGTCGTACTTATAAGTCTGAACTGTTCATTAATATCTTCCACCTTGATCTCTTTATTACGAACAACTCTTTTGAGCGCTTCCCATGCCATAAAACTGTTCAATACATCCATGGCCTGCAAGATCAAATAACCCCCATTAGCTTTATGCAAAGCTCCCGGAGCCACCATAGTAAAATCCGTGGACATCGATCCGAATTGAGAGACATATTCAATTCTCCCCAAAAGATTATAGTAAGTAGGATTTGGTTCCTGTATCACGGTAGCGCCTTTAGAATGGCGATGATCCATCAGCAAGTTTACCTGATACTTTTTGAAATTATCTTTTTTTGGAGCCCCTTTCATCCCGAATAAGGACGCCTGAGGATCCTCCCCTTCTTCTTTAAAATCATCAATGTTGTCGACTATGTCGTCCTGAACATGATTAAGATATTCCAGGGTATTCTCGAATTCCCTATACTTGAACCTAAGTTCGTCTATGGTGTGTTTAACTGAAAAAAGAGCGACTTCTCTCTCCAGTTCCTTAAGTCTTGCTTTTGCGCTCTTTTCCATCATGCGAACTTCACCAAGCACCTGTTCTATCTTTACATGCAAATCACTTTTCTTTTTCTCTATTTTCTCCTTTTTACTGTCTGGAAGCTTCTCAAACTCTTCCGCCTTCATAGGATCGTCCCCGCTGCGCGGCACAAGAATAACTCCGGTGGCAGACTGCTTGAGAACAAAACCTTCTTCAAAAGCCTTGTCCTCTATCTCCTCCAAAGTGCTGTCCCTTTTATCCTTATACTCTTTGAGCAGAGCCTGTTTGCGTATTTCGTAATCATCGCTTTCAAAAGACTTAGGTATTTCCAGTTTGAGGTCATCTATAAGCTCTTCCATATCTTTCTTGAACATTATGCCCCGGCCTGCCGGCATACTCATGGATATAGGTTCATCCTCGTTAATAAAGTTGTACACATAAAGCCAATCATCAGGAGTTTTTTGCTTCGCCGCGATCTCGTTCACTGCTTTAATAACCTGGGTATTCCTGCCTGTACCCGCAGCTCCGCATACGAAAATATTAAACCCATCGGCTTTTACATTTAGACCAAAATCTATGGCGGTTACACCTCTTTCCTGATGAAGAGGTTCGTGCTCAAAAACATAGTCTTCTGTGGTCTTAAACTTAAATACTGACGGATCACATGCTTTTTTCAGATCACTAGAATTCAATTTCCTCATTTTGTATGCCTCCCAATCACGTTTTAAACAAAATATCGACAAAAGTGCTTTGTGAACGTTTAGCCATATTTCTGTACTTGAGTCCCGCAAAAATAACCGCTATTCCCGAAGAAATCAGTAGAACCGCAACCACCAAAGAAAGCAAAGGAGGATACACCGCTACCATTATCCCGGAAAATATAAGTATAATGCCTGCTATCATCTTTTCTCCCTTTTTAATTTACCCCTATAAGCATGAAAATACACCATTCATCTGCGCAAGTCAACCTGCGGAACAAGACATAACCTTCTTATCCCGGGATGATCACCCTGAATAAAGCAAACCATAAAGGTATGCTTACAATAGATATGACATGCGAATAAAAGATTACTCCTGACAAAAATTTATTATTCGCTCCGGAATAACTTCCTATAACAACAAGCGATACCGCCGTAGGCATTACTGCCTGCAGAAACAAAAAGAATTTATAATCAATCCCCCACGAAACTGATCTTAAGATCAGAAGTATCACAGCGGGCACGATCAAAAGTTTTACTACGCAAGACGCTGTCACACTTCTCATCATATTGGGATCCATGTCATAGGCCTTATACTTGGCCAAATATGCTCCCAGAGTTATCATGGCCACAGGGAAGGCCGCCTGACCAAGCTGTTTTAAGGGGTCGAAGAGAATCGGAGGAAAAGTGTTCTTTCCGAACAAAAACACCCATAAAATGGACACCAAAGTTGCTACTACCGGGGGATTCAAGAATATGCTCCATTTGAATTCCTTTTTTATCTTCCCGGAAAGAAAAAGTGGTACTAAAGACCACATAAGGAGATTAAATCCGGTTATGAAAAGGAACATATATATAAGAAATCTGTCCGCTAAAATCCCGGAAAACGAAAAAATAATAAGATTCATCGGCAGGTATCCACAGTTCTGGAACGCGCAGCTGCAGACAAATTCTTTACTTGCCTCATTCCCTCGGATAATACGGTATACCAAATATCCGATTATCATCCCAAAAACCGAGAGACCTATAGCCAAAAGAGGTAATATCCACCAATATGTATATTCTCTAAAACTAAAATGTGAAACTATTTTAGTGAAAATAAGCGCTGGAAATATGATCTTAACAAGAAGTAAACTTAATTTATCCGTGAAAGCGTCGTCAAATATACCCTTCCGATAAAGGACATATCCGACCAGCATAAGAACAAAAAGTTTAGCTATCGCAACGGCTATAGCCGTAAATGTAAGAGAAAATTCCATAATTAAGTTTTTAGGTTCTAGGTTCTAGGAAATTTTCTAACACCTAAAACCTAGAACCTAAAACCTCTTATTCCGGTTTGCCAAGGAGTTTGAACATCTTGTTCTTATACGCTTCTACCCCTGGTTGATCAAAAGGATTGACACCTGAAATATATGCCGATATTGTTACTGCTTTTTCGAAAAAATAAAAAAGTTGACCAATGTAATTGGGCGACACTTCCGGAATTGATATAGTAGAATTTGGTACGCCCCCTTCAAAATGCGCAGCACTCGCCGCTTCATAAGCTTTTTGGTTAACCTGGTCTAACCTTGTCCCTGCAAGATAATTAAGGTTATCGAGATTATCTTCTGTTTTCGGAATAATAACTTCACCTTTTTCACCATCAGGAATAATGAAAGTCTCAAAAAGGTTGCGCTCTCCTTCCTGTATGAGCTGCCCCATAGCATGAAGATCGGTCGAGAAGTCACAGGAGGCGGGGAATATGCCCCAATTTTCCTTACCTTCACTTTCCCCAAAAAGCTGTTTCCACCATTCGCTCATGTAATGCAACTTGTATCCAAAACTGGAGAATATCTCGATCTTCTTGCCTTTGCGGTACATTAAATTGCGTATCATGGCATATTCATAAACGCTATTTTTTTCGATATCACATTTTTCCAGGCTTTCCCGCTGTTCTCCTGCCCCAGCCAAGATCTCCTCTATATTTATCCCGGCACATGCTATAGGCAAGAGACCCACAGGAGTCAAAACTGAAAATCTTCCCCCTATACCATCGGGAATAACGAAACTCTTGTATCCTTTTTTATCGGCAATAGACCTAAGCGTGCCTTTTGCTTTATCCGTGGTACATACTATGCGTTCTTTTATCTTCTCCGGTCCGTATTTCTTTTTAAGAAACTCTTCTATTATCCTAAAAGCTATCGCCGGTTCAGTTGTTCCTCCGGATTTGGAGATAACATTAACGCTGATTTCCTTATCCTTGAGCTCTATTAAAAGGTCCGAAAGATAATCTTCTGACAAATTATGTCCTGCAAAACGTATTTTCTTTCTTGCCGGTACGGAAGCTAAAGCTTCTATTGCCGTTCTGGCCCCAAGATATGATCCTCCTATACCTATTACAACTATAACGTCGGATATATCATTCAGTTTTTCAGCTGTTTCTTTTATATCATCAATAGTACTCTTTTTTGTGGATACGGGAATATCCATCCAATCGAGGAAGTCATGACCGAGCCCGTTACGCTTCTTAATAAGATCTCTCGCCTTCTGAAGCTCAGGCAACAAGCCGGCTCTGTCCTCTTTCGTAACAAAGCCTTCCATGTATCTTGTGCTGTATGCTAGGCCTTTTTTCATGAATTATCTCCTCTATCCACCACTCTTAAGACTTCTAAACAAATTATAATACCCTGATATTTTAGCCCTAAAATGTAGCGGCTTAACACAATCAGAGTTGGTTATCTTCACGCGGTTCAGCTCGTACACATCCTGGTTGGATCTATCCCAACCTCTATTAGTCGTACAAGCTCCCTTGTATCCCGCTTCTTTTACAATATATTTAACAGCTGTTGTAAATCCTCCTATAGGATAACAAAAATACATCGCATCTATGCCTAAAGCGCTCTTTATATCCTCCCTGCTTCCTACTATCTCTTTCTTAAGATCGCCGTAGTCCTTGATCCCGGGCAAATATACGTTATTCCTTGTATGAGCACCGATATCTATACCATTATCGCTCATAACGCGAACCTGTTCCCAATTAAGATAATCTTTTTCGGCATCATTTCCCATGTAACCTGTAATGATAAATATAGTGGCTGGCATTTCGTATTTACTCAATACCGGAAACCCGTGCAGAAAATTATCTTCAAAACCGTCATCAAACGTTATCACAACAGTCTTTGGTGGGAATTTTGACCCGCTGTTTATTCCGTCAACTAGATCATCTAATGATATGACCGAATAATTTGCTTTATGCAAAAATTCAATTTGTTTACGAAAATTTGCCGGACTTACATGCAAAGAATCGCCCTTTTCCGTACTTACCGCATGATACATCAATATAGGCACCACGTGCCTCGGGCGCATATATACGACATAGAACAGCATCAGCGAAACCACCGCTACAATAAAAAGTATCGTGAGTCTTTTAAATATGCGCATTGTTGTAACAATAGTCCAGATAAAGACGATCTTATGATTAAATACTGGCTGCTTAAGAAACGATTATTGCCGATACAGGACACTGGTCAGCGCCGTTCTTTGCTTCCTCTGCCTTATCCTCAGAGATCTCTTCGACTAAAGCCACAGCTTTGTCTCCCTGCATTTCATAAATATCCTGTGCCACTTGTGCACATAATCCGCACCCTATACATGCCTCTTTGTCTATTACTGCCTTCATCTTTCTACACCTCACTTTCTTGTTTGGCTTATTTTATCAGAATGACCTTGGGTGGTCAAGTTATTAGGAGTCTATCTTATATTTATACTATTATACATCCCAAACAGACCAGCTTCCTCCTCCCATTAACATGACCGGCAAACACGTTGCTATTATTATTACGTTGTGCTCAATTACCGAATATTGGAATAGAGAACTATATGCAAGGTCAACCCTGCACAAATATACCAAAATCGTTAAGACTATAGCCACTGCCGCCCATCGTGCCAAAACGCCCAGCAGAAGGAATACGCCTCCAATAAATTCCACCGAACCCCATATAATGGCGAAAACATAAGGTTCAGAGAATCCAAGACCTTCAATGAGTTTGGAAGTTCCATCAAGACCTATTCCTCCGAACATACCGAATAGTTTTTGTGCCCCATGAACAATGAACACTGTACCAAGGACTAGTCTTA
The DNA here is from genome assembly GCA_030765205.1 of Candidatus Aadella gelida. Classification (GTDB taxonomy): domain Bacteria; phylum Omnitrophota; class Gorgyraeia; order Tantalellales; family Tantalellaceae; genus Aadella; species Aadella gelida. The sequence goes on from JAVCDB010000068.1 coordinate 12,899, forward strand.
ATAAGAACATCGATATATTAAATAATTTGGGCTTTTCCATAGTCTATTCCTTTTTCATCTATTTCCCTTATTCTAAACAAATTCGTTCCAAAAGCAAGAAAATCTTAATATTTCGGAGAAAAACGGTCTTTAATGTGTCTATATTAGTATGAAGCAGATATTTTTATCAGCGCAGAAAACGCTAAGTGTGACGCTGAACATACTACTGTCGCCTTGCTGCCCTGTATGTAGGGACCAGATCGCTTATTCTGAAGGCATATGTTCGGACTGTTTTAAAAAGATCCCGCCCGCGTCATCACCAATAAAAACACATGATAATTACACTAGCATAATATGGTCATGCGTCCCTTATGAAGGCACTATCCGAAAGTGCCTACATGAACTTAAGTACAGAGCTAACTATCAAATGAACCTGACCTTTTTTGAGATCTTAAGAAGGCTGCCCGTTAAAAAGATGTTCATTGAAAGTCAGGCAAACATTATAATTCCAGTCCCCATGCACCGCGATCGCTATAAGGAACGCGGGTTTAATCAAACTATTCTTTTTTCAAAGTTTCTGAGCACCTTATCCGGCATACACTTGGGTCAAGAGTGCTTGACGAGAATTCATCCTTCCCGCCCGCAAACAGGCCTCTCCCGCCCGGAAAGAATTAACAATATTACTAAAAACATTTTTTCTGTCCCCTATCCTGACAGGGTAAAAAACAAAAATATAGTCCTAGTGGATGACATTTTAACGACTGGTACTACTTTAAAAAGTTGCGCGGAAGTCTTATTGGATTCGGGTGCAAGGTCAGTATATGGATTTACTATAGCAAAGACGATGTAACGGACTATAGACCATTGACTGTTGACCATTGACTAGAAACGGATTGACTGAAATTAAAACATCGGGAGAAACTCTAGATATAGACAATTGACTAAAACTTTTTTTGCAAAGGTCAATAGTCCATCGTCAATAGTCAATGGTCTACTCTAGCTTTTTCTATTGATATAATATATCCCGACACCGGCGAATATAATATTACTGAGCCATGCTGACAAAACTGGAGGTAAGACGCCTCCTTTACCTAGAGCCAGACATACGGCCATGACCGGTAGATACATCGTAGCTACCAAAATACCTCTGGCCATGCCTATTAAAGCATTGGACCGTCCGGTTTCTACGCTGAAAGGGACGCCTACCAAAACGGTTATAAGAGCCGTAAATGGAAATGCTAATTTATAATTAAGATCCACAAGCAGACGGCGCGTTGTAAAATTTGCTTTTTTCCCGAAAATCTTAAGATATTTTTTAAGTTGATCGTAGCTCATAAATCTAGGATCACCTTGATTTTCCATGAAGTCCGCCGGGCTTTCATCGATGCCGATATCCTTTGTTTTATAAACCTGAGGTGTGCTCGCTACTTCTCCGTCCTTGTCAGTCCCGAAAACTATAACGTCTTTTCCTTTCCACTTCCCATCTTCCCATGTAGCTATACGTGCATTTACTTTTTCGGATATACTATGATCCTTGTTTTGACGATGTATGATAACATTGTGAAGTTCCTTCTTTGAAGGAATGAAAGACTTGGCAAATATTATCTGGTTTCCTCTGCCATATAACGAAATATCTTTCCGAATCTCTTTTTCCTGGCTTCCTATACCTTCAAGTTCATTTTGACGTATCTCCCCTGCTCTCTGCATAGTTTGAGGTACATATTTATCGTTAACAATAAAGGTTAAAAGACACAGAGCAAGAGTCGCCAAAAGTACAGGCCTTAAAAGTTCCCATAAACTTAATCCACTTGCTATTACAGCGGTAATTTCATGGTTTTTACTTAAAGAATTGAATACATATACCGCACTTAACAAGCAGGCAAACGGTATCATATTAACAAACGCGAACGGGGCAAGATAGAGATAGAAAGAAATTATACTTCCTAAGGGAATATTGTTCTTAAAAATATCATCTAAAAAACCTAAAATATCCCCTATCACTCCCAAAACTATGAGCAAAACTATGCAAAAACAAAATGCAACAATATAGCTTTTAAGAACATGTCTTTGAAGTATTTTCATATTTACTTACACTTTTGTTATTCTTCTGAACATATTAATCCCTATTGCCGCCAGTATCACATTCGCAGCCCATACACCAGCCCAGGCAGGAATAATACCTCTTATAGCAAAAGCTATCCCGCTCAACATTATTCCCCAGTATGCAAGAAAAATGACTATAGCCAAACCAAATCCGACAAATCTCTCTCTTCTATGCGTGGTTATGGCCAAGGGTATTCCTGCAAGTATAAAAACAAGGTTAGAAAACGCTAGAGCGATCTTTTTATGCAGTTCTATTCTAAGAGGTACTACATCTATATTATCTTTTTCAAGAGAATCTATATCCGCAAGAAGTTCTTTTATGGTCTTCTCTCTTGCCTTTTTTTGTATATTGTTTGTGTTCACGGCATCTTCAAGGCTTAATGTCATGTAATAGTCCTTGAAAGATAATTTATAAAATTCGTCGGGTTTATCAGCCGCTATCTCATCCGCGGTACCATCAGTCAAACGCAGTTTCACGCTATTTTCTTCCGGAAGAGACACTATTTTACCTCTCCTGGCTACTATTGTGCGTGTGGGTTTATCCTCTCTAGGCTGGTATATACGGACGTTCTCAAGGTCATTGCCTTTGACTCCATGTATGAAGATTATATAATCCTTGAACCCCTTAACAAAAACTCCGGGTTCCAGCATCGCTCCCGGGTGCCGGATACCTATTCTCTTAAGAAGTCTCCTGGCGGCGAATTCCGACTCTGGTAATATTTTGTCATTCAAAGGTACGCTTAACATGCTTATAAGCACGCCGCAGATCACAACGGGTAATACCACTTCATATATACTTACCCCGCTAGTCCGTAAAGTCGTGATCTCATTATCCCCCGATAAGCGTCCAAATCCCAGAAGAACAGCTGCTAAAACAGAAATAGGAATAGTAAATATCAGGACATACGGCAAAAACAACATGAATATTTTAGCCACCTGAAGAAACTCGACGCCTTTATTCATTACCATGTCGGCTGTTTGTACTATGTTCCCGGCAGCAAGAATTATTGTGGAGATAAGTAGCGAAGCTACGAACGGTCCCCCGAGCTCTTTAAGGAGATATTTTGGTATTATTTTCATGATGCAAGAAGTTTAGTAAGATCATAAAGTTCTTCATTTAGATCCTTATCATGTTGCCTATCAAAACAGGCTTCTTCATAAGGAACAAGACTTAATTTATTTCCTCTGACAGCGACCATTTTGCCGGTTTCTCCCCTAAGAAGAGCATCAATAGAATAAGCTCCCATTCTTGAAGCCAGTATTCTGTCCGGCGCATTGGGCGCTCCCCCTCTTTGTACGTGACCCAAAGTTACTCCGCGAACTTCACCTCCGGTTTCCTTCTGTATCATCTCAGATAAGACATGGGCTGAAGCAAAACCTTCAGAAACTATTATAATCCAGCTTCTCTTTCCTTTTTCTTTGGCTTTCTCTATTTCTTGGGATAATTTTTTAATATCAAGCTTCATGCCCGGATAGAGTATCTCTTCGGCTCCACCTGAGAGTCCTGCCATGACCGCTAGGTACGGCTCTTTTCGGCCCATAACCTCTATGACATATATCCGTTCCATACTGGAAACCGTATCTCTGATCTTATCTATGGCAGAGAGCACTGTATCTACCGCCGTATGAGACCCAATAGTATAATCAGTATGTCCCAAATCATTGTCTATGGTTCCGGGAAGTCCTATAGTTTTTATTCCCCACTCTTTCTCCAGAATAAGAGCGCCTTGCAAAGATCCATTACCGCCGTTTATGACCAAAGCATCTAACTTATTCTTTTTTACGACTTCTGCTGCCTTCGCCTGGCCCTCTTTTGTCATAAATTCTTTTGACCTGGCAGTTTTAATAATTGTTCCGCCTTGTGACAATATATTACTCACGCTTCGAGAATTAAGTTCTATCATCTCGTCATTTATAAGACCTTCATAACCCCTCAGAATACCTCGTACTTCTAAACCTTCGTGCACAGCTTTACGTACAACACTTCTGGTAGCGGCATTCATTCCCGGTGAATCTCCACCCGATGTCATAACGCCTATGCGCTTTATCTTTTCCTTCATAAACTCTCCTATAAATACTCAATAAAACTGAACCTTCTTGGGTGCAGTGAATCTGATTTAAGATCCCTCCACTCTCTCACTTCCTGCCGGCAGGCAGGCGTTCATTCGGTCGGGATGACAAGAGAGAACGCATTCGCGCATCGGTCATTCTCTGTCTATGGTCCATAGTCAACTGTCAATAGTCTGGATTCTAGTCTCTAGCTTCTGACTTCTATTCTATTACTACCAACTACGAACTACCAACTATAAACCCTACTCAATATCTGTAATGATCGGCCTTATACGGACCTTCTATAGGTATTCCCATATATTCAGACTGTTCTTTAGATAATACTGTTAGTTTTGCTCCCACCTTATCTAAATGTGCTCTTGCGACCTCTTCATCAAGATATTTTGGTAACCTATAAACCATTTTCTCATAAGTATCCTTGTTCTCCCAAAGATCTATCTGAGCCAAAACCTGATTGGTAAAAGAATTTGACATAACAAAAGAAGGATGTCCCGTAGCGCATCCAAGATTAACTAACCTCCCTTCAGCAAGTAAATAGAGCTCATTCCCTTCCGGAAAAATATATTTATCTACTTGAGGTTTTATGTTAACCTTTTTTATTCCCGGATATGCTTCCAGTGACGCGACCTCTATCTCATTATCAAAATGTCCTATATTACAGACTATAGCCTGGTCTTTCATCTTTTTCATATGTTCTATTGTAAGAACATCTTTGTTACCAGTAGCTGTTACATAAATATCGGCCCGGCCTAAAGTATCTTCAAGGGTTGATACTTCAAAACCCTCCATCGATGCCTGCAGAGCACAAATTGGATCTATTTCTGTAACTATAACTCTCGCGCCAAAACCCCTCAAAGATTGTGCGGACCCCTTGCCCACGTCTCCGTAACCGCATACTACAGCTACTTTTCCGGCAACCATAACATCCGTGGCTCTTTTGATACCATCAGCAAGAGATTCCCTGCATCCGTAAAGATTATCGAATTTTGATTTAGTGACCGAATCGTTAACATTTATAGCAGGAACCAGAAGTTTTCCCTCATCCATCATTCTTTGAAGTCTATGCACTCCGGTAGTTGTTTCTTCAGAGACGCCTTTCCATTCTTCAGCTATCGCAGTCCATTTACGGGGAGATTTTTTCAAAGAATTCTTCAGCAGTTTTATTAACTCTTTTTCATCTTCCCCGCCTGCTGCCTTGTCGAGACTCTTGGGATTTTTTTCAGCTTCTACTCCCATATGTATAATGAGCGTCGCATCTCCTCCGTCATCAACTATGAGCTGCGGACCTTTCCCTCCCGGAAAAGTAAGAGCCTGTTCCGTGCACCACCAAAACTCTTCAAGAGTCTCGCCTTTCCACGCAAATACAGGTATACCTCTTTTGGCCATAGCGGCGGCAGCATGATCTTGAGTAGAAAAAATATTGCAACTTGCCCATCTTATATCTGCCCCTAGTTCCGCTAAAGTCTCCATAAGAACGGCCGTTTGTATTGTCATGTGGAGTGAACCCATTATTCTCACTCCGGCAAGTGGTTTCTCGGAAGCATATTTTTCCCTGACAGACATAAGTCCCGGCATTTCATGTTCTGCTACCTCGATCTCTTTTTTGCCAAAATCTGCAAGTTTTATATCTTTGATTTTATAATCTTTACCCGTCGCAATGACCATTTATTTTTCTCCTCATTATTTTGCAGCTTTCTTTAACGTCTCAGCCATATCAATTTCTTCCCATGTAAAACCATTCTCAGTTCTTCCAAAATGTCCGTATGCTGCGGTTTTTTGATATATGGGCCTTCTCAGCTTAAGCTTCTCTATTATTCCTCCAGGAAAAAGATCAAAATTCTCTCTCACTAGTTTAACAATATTTTTCTCGGAAATTTTACTGGTACCAAAGGTGTTTACCATTATGCTTACCGGTTCAACTACACCTATAGCATAAGCAAACTGAACTTCACATTTTTCTGCAATACCCGAAGCAACTATATTTTTAGCTGCATATCTAGCCATATAAGAAGCTGACCTATCAACTTTCGTGGGGTCCTTACCGCTAAAAGCTCCACCACCGTGGCTGCCTACCCCTCCATAAGTATCAACAATGATCTTTCTTCCCGTCACTCCCGTATCTCCCTGAGGTCCTCCTACTTCAAATCTTCCCGTTGGGTTGATAAATATTTTAGTGTCCTTATCCATAAGATTTGCCGGGATGATCTCTTTTATAACAAGTTTTTTAATATCATCCTGGATATCTTTCATTTTAGCAACTCCGTCATGATGCGCACTTATAACCACAGCTTCAACTCTTTTCGGAACGCCTTCGTCATATTCTATTGTAACCTGGCTTTTTCCGTCAGGACGAAGATAGTCGACAATACTCTCTTTTCTTACTTTAGCTAAACGTCTTGTTAAAGCATGAGCAAGAGTTATTGGCATGGGCATAAATTCCTTTGTCTCGTTTGATGCATAGCCGAACATCATGCCTTGATCTCCTGCACCTCCCGTGTCTACGCCCATAGCAATGTCAGGTGACTGTCCTTGTATGGACGTTATTACTCCACATGTGAGATAGTCAAACCCATAATCTGCATGAGTATAACCAATCCCTTTTATGGTATCTCTAACAATTTTAGGAATATCTACATAACATGATGTAGAGATCTCCCCGGCTACGAAGGCAAGACCCGTAGTTACCATGCTTTCACAAGCAACCCTACCTGAAGGATCTTCCTCTAAAATTTTATCTAATACCGCATCTGATATCTGGTCACACACTTTATCAGGATGTCCCTCTGTCACACTTTCAGATGTGAAAAAATACTTATGTTTCATTTCTCCCATTTCTCCTTTCAGTTCTTACAGTTCTCTTTCTCTGTATTCTGTATCAGCTTTATCTAAAGATTTTTTGTCCCCAATGTCGTACCATCCTTCGGTAAAAACATATCCGAATGCTTCATGAGACTCTGCGACCCATTTGACAAAATTTCCGGGAGCATCTTTAACTAACCCTGTCTCTAGATACTCCTTCATCATACCTACTCCTGAATTGGGGAGATAATATATGCCCGTTGACGCAAGAGTGCTCTTAGGCTCTTCAGGCTTTTCCTGAAACCCGTCTATTTTGCCACTTTCCCCAATTGACACTATACCGTATTTTTGAGCAAGCTCTTTCTGCTTGACGTCAAACAGTGCAACACAAAGTTTTTTCTTTTCTTTCGAAAAAGATAAAAAATCCGTCACATCAAATTCAAAAAGGTTGTCTCCTGCAACTATAAGAACATCATCATTGGGAGTTTTCTCTTCCAGGACAAGATTAATATCCCCTATAGCTCCAAGACGATCCTCGTTAGAATTAGTATGATCGTTCAATATCTCGATCTTTACCGAGAAATCTCTCATCGCCACCCAATTCACCATCATATCGGCAAACTTGTCATTAGTAACAATGTATACCTCGTCGCAAGACTCTATTTGTTCAAACTTTCGGAGCAGTCTCTCAAGTATGGTCTTACCCCCGACTTTGATAAGGGGTTTAGGACGGTCCAGCGTAAGAGGATATAACCTGGTTCCATATCCCGCCGCTAATATTAATCCTTTCATATCATTCCTTTCTTGAAGCGTTACGTTCTATTCAATATCTATCATCATTTCGGGAACCAATTCTTTTAATTTCGATTTAGCGAATTCTCTTATTTCCCGTCCGGTCGTAAAAGTAAGCGCCTCCTCGGCGATCATCTTCATATCCGACGCATTCACCGACCTTATTATGTTTTTAACTTCAGGTACCGCGATAGGAGACGTACTAAACTCATCCAGCCCCAAACCTAGAAGTATCATAGTAAGCGCCACATCAGCTGCCATCTCTCCGCATAGTGCTACAGGTATCCCTTCCTTATGTCCGTTTTCTATAACCATCTTTATCAGGTTAAGTACTGCCGGATGTGTCGGTTCATAAAGATACGCTATTTTTTCATTCACCCTGTCCACTGCCAAAGAATACTGTATAAGATCGTTTGTCCCTATACTGAAAAAGTCAGCTTCCTTTGCCAAAATATCGCTGGTTATAGCCGCCGAAGGAACCTCTATCATAGCTCCGACCGGTATGTCTTCATTAAAAGGGGTTCCGGCAGAACGAAGCTCTTTCTTTGCTTCCTCCAGCAAAACATTAGCTTGCCTGAACTCTCCTACACCCGATATCATTGGGTACATGAGCTTCAGATTCCCGTGCGCAGAGGCCCTTAATATAGCGCGAAGCTGCGCTTTAAAGATAGCTGGTCTGGCAAGACAGAACCTTATTGCTCTCCACCCAAGAAACGGGTTCATCTCTTTCGGAACATCTAGTTGAGAAAGAAACTTATCCCCCCCGAGATCAAGTGTTCTGATAACCACGCATTTTGGGCTTATCTTTTCTGCTACCGATTTATAAGCATTATACTGCTCTTCTTCGCTGGGGAGCCCTTTTCTGTTCATATAAAAATATTCCGTGCGGTAAAGTCCGATACCTTCGGCTCCGTGAGAGATAACGCTGGCGACATCTTCCGGCAGCTCTATATTACCCGCAACTATAAAAGTCTTACCGTCACGTGTCTCGCTTGGAAGAGTTTTAAGTTCTACCAGATCATGCTCAAGACGTTCATATTTTTTCTTTTCTTGCCGATACTTTTCAAGGAACAGTTTCGTAGGATTAACTACAACAACACCGTGTATACCATCGACAATAATTTGGTCCCCATTTTTTACCACATCTGTTATGGATTCAAGACCGACAACGGCGGGTATTTCCAAAGATTTCGCCATTATAGCCGTATGAGATGTCCTGCCCCCGATATCCGTGACAAATCCCAGAACATGTCCCTTATGCATCATAGCTGTATCCGAAGGCGATAGATCATATGCTACTATTATAGATTCTTCTTCCAGTTCTCCGAGATTTCTATCTTCTTCTCCTAAAAGATTCCTTAATATTCTTTTACCGACATCTGTTATGTCGCTTATTCTGTCCCGCAAATATTCATCTTTAGCACCTGAAAGTACATTAATATATTTGTTAAGAACTTCAGCAAATACCGATTCTACGTTTTTCTTTTTTTTCTTGAGCCTTACAATAACTTCCTGGACCAGCACGCTGTCCTCAAGCACTAATAGATGTGCGCTGAATATTTTCCCATGTTCGACACCCATCTCTTTCGATATCTTTTTCTCTATGGAGATGATCTCTTTCCTGGTACATTTCAAAGCTTCCCGAAACCTCGTTATCTCCAGGGGTATTTCCTTGCTTGTTATGGAATGCTCTCGAAGCACGATATCTTCTGTGCCGTAAACATGGACTTTTCCTATAGCTATTCCCGGAGCCGCGGGTATACCCTTAAGCTGTATCTGTTTTCTTTTTTCCGAAGAATTCTTTTTACTAGATTCTTTCATCTTAACCCTTCCTTTTAAAGAAGATCAGTCTCCTGCAATAATATTTCGGAAAGTTCTTCCAAGGCACTCTCCGCATCGTCTCCATCGGCCTTTATAATGATCTTTGATCCTCTTTCTGCCGCTAGCATCAATATTCCCATTATAGATTTTCCGTTAACCTCATTATCATCCTTGGTTATGGTAATCTCACTATCAAACTTGTTAGCCACCTGCACGAATAGAGCCGCTGGGCGTGCATGAAGCCCTGTCTTGTTCTTTATTACTATCTCTTTCTCAACTTTCATATCATCCTATCTTTATTTTAATCCCAATATCGTCCTTAAGTCCAGCTTCTATTATGGGAAGTTCTCTGCCGACAATAACGGCCATACCTTGAAACGTTTTTAAGAGTCCCTTTTCTGTCTCATTCACGGTATATACCGGATAGGTTCCAATGTCGCTATCTCCATCAAGCAAAAACTCTACTTTTAATCCGGAATATTGATCTTCAAGTAAAAGTCTGTCGGTTTTCTTCCGGCAGGATCTCTTCATCCTTTTCTCGTCCCATACCAACATATTAAACTCTATGGCATATTTTAAAATACCATCTTTTCCGGATAATACCTTTCCTTTTATCTCGTGGGTAAGATCTAGATATGATCCCTTTCCAATGGTCAGTTTCTTTTCAATATCAATATCCACTACCCTTCCGGACTTCATCTCCACATTCCCGGACTTACTGAATCTGGCCGATATAGAATCCTTCTCGGGCTCTATACGCATATCATAGTCCCCTCTAAGAAAGGAAGCATTCCCCGATACCCCCGTATATAACTTTTCGAACGGCATTTCGTTATCTAAAATATGGGTTATAAAAGAATCTCTTCTGTGATCATCATAGTACAGGAATTTTTTTAATCCTCTTTCTCCTACCCCCAATGCATCGTGTATATCGGCAGATATCCCTTGCACTATTGCAAGACGCGCTTTCCTGGCGCGATGAATATATCTCCACTTGATCTTTTTATGATACTGCTCCTCAATCCTGGACATGGAATTAACTAAATTAATGGCCTTGGGTTTATAATCCAATTCACTAATCCCGCCGCCTTCAGATGTTTTAAGAAACACATCCATAAAGTCGTTTTCTATGACAGTTTCCTGGTCATTATCACCCAACTTGTGCTCTACAGATCTAACGCCTGTTGGCAGAGACTCTCTATTCCTGCTCATAATACCTTTAGCCTTAATTAGATGATGATATACTCCTGCCCTCAAATGGGGCAAATATACTCCTCCAAAAGTCCCATGCCAATATGCGCATCCCGATTGAGCCTTATATAGCTCCATTTTTGCTTCTTTTATATCGGCTTCTTCAGAACCGCCGGTACTTGCCACTTTTTTTTCTTTGATCATCCTGCTTATATTTATCATCCTCTTATGCATCCGATCTGCTTCAGGATATTTTCGGAAAAAATTACTAAAATCCCCCTTGCTCCACTCCATCATCTCACTATAACTAGACGGCGGAAGGTATTTTATTCTATTGGCCTTGACCGTATCCAATACCTCTGAATAAGTGCAGGTTTCTACCAGTTCGGTATTTTTCGCAAGAAGAGAAAAAAACTTATCCAGCCACCCCTTTTTATAAACAAGTTTATCGGTATGTGGCCATGCACCGAATTTTTCTCCGTCATCGGCGAAAAACAGGCATGTATCTCCTCCCGTTCCTTGAGCCGTTTTCTTCATGTAATCCAAAACGGATTCCGGAGAACGAAAAGGAATAGAATACCTGAGTTCCTTTTGCGCCGGGAAGACAACCAGGTCTCCGGACTTTTCTCTAATATTCCATGGACGGAACATATCTTTCTTTTCGGCTCCGGCCTTTAGTAGATGATTGTCATCTAGTATGGTGTACTCCATCTCCGAATTTATCAATGTCTCGGCCAGTTCCGGTTCCCATACCCTTTCCGCTATCCATGCGCCGCGCGGTTTAACTCCGAACGTTTCCAGAATAAGTAAATTGTTTTTCTTTATCTGCTCCATCCTATCATCGTCGGGTATCATTGCCATAACCGGCTCATAATAACATCCTCCAATGATCTCTACCTGTTCTCTTTTAATAAGTTCCCTTAACTTATCTATATATTCGGGATGGCGATCTATGAACCATTTGATCATATTCCCCGGATAATGAAACGATGCCTTAATCCCGGGGTGTTTGTAAACCATATCTAGAAGCGGTAAATAGGCTTTTTTATAAGCATTCTCGAACTCGCCTTCAAAATTAAAAACGGGTTGATAGCAATGAAATGCCATTGAAAATTTTATTTTGTTCACCTATTCCGCCTTATACTCGTTAAGGATATCCATAATAACATTGCTAAGCTTAATATGATCGTGTCTGACAAACTCTTGAGCTCCCGCTATACGAGCCTTGACCAGTTTTATGTTTTCGCGCGCGAACCACTCATCATCACTAGCATCAAGCTTAACCGGAAACTTATTTTCTTCTTTATATTTTTCGTATGAATCTTTAGGTATTCTTGCAATGTTTGCTATACATACATTCACCGCAGACGGATGAGTATGTTTTATCACAGCCCTAACATGATCGCTAACTGAATAATTATCGGTTTCACCCGCCTCTGTCATGACATTACATATATATATTTTGGGTGCTTTGCTTTTTATTACTTCTTTTTTTATCCCCTCTATAAGAAGATTCGGCATAACACTGGTATAAAGACTTCCCGGACCAAGGACTATTGCATCCGCTTGACGGATGGCTTCAACGGATTCTTCCGTTGCGCTGCAATCTTTCGGCAAAAGAGACACCTTTTCAACAGGACTTCCTTTCTCTTCCCGTACGCGGCATTCCCCTACTGTCTCTCTCCCGTCCTCTCTTTTAGCTACAAGTTTTACCTTCTGCAAGGTAGCAGGAAACACATTACCCCGGATAGCAAGAACCTTGCTGGATTCTCTGATAGCGCTAGCAAAGTCCCCGGTAACCCTTGATAATGCTGTTATAAAAAGATTGCCAAAATTATGACCATGCAGGCCCTCTCCCTGTGTAAATCTAAATTGAAAAAGCGCGCCCAAAAGATCTTCCGATCCGGACAATGCCACAAGACAGTTTCTGATGTCTCCCGGAGGCAAAACGTCAAATTCTTCCCTGAGTCTTCCTGAAGAACCCCCATCATCCGCTACAGTCACAATAGCGGTAATATTGCTGGTCTTTTGTTTGAGTCCGGTAAGAAGGGTAGAAAGCCCGGTTCCTCCTCCAATAACAACTATTTTTGGTCCTTTTTCAAGTATACGTTTTTCGTATATTTTATCTACAAGATCGTTCCCTTTGCCGGCGGGTTTAGTGACGAGTACTGTCATCAAAGACTTTATGATCCTCTTAACAGCGACTATAACACATAGGATCCCCGCAATGATCACGACCCCTGCCATTGCCTTGCTGTCCGGATTACGTTCAGCAATGACAATAACAAAACCCATAGATATCATAAGTATCCCGAATACGGACAAGAATATCCATCTTTTAATGAGCATACCCGGGTATAACCATTTTAGTCTTCTCATATTTCTAACCTGCGCAGACAAAAAACACACACTAACACATATTACGGCTCCCAAACGGTACTTTTAAGATCGTACCGTCAGCAACCTGGACCTGTTTACTGCGCTTTTTTCTGTTCCTCTTCTTTGATTATTTTCAAAAGATCTCGAGCGTTTCCGGTAGCTCGTAATCTGTCTCTTACAAACTTATCGTCTAACAAACGCGATATCCTGGCTAAAGCCTTAAGATGAGGCCCCGGAGTCTCTCCCGGAGCTATTAATAGGAAGAAAATATATGTGAGTTGTCCATCAAGTGATTTAAAATCTACGCCCTCTTTTGATATACCAAAGGCCGCTACCATTTTTTTGCATTTGGGACATTTAGCATGAGGAATAGCGACCCCTTTACCGATTCCGGTAGATCCCAGGGCCTCCCTCTCTTTCAGTTTCTTTATAACCTCATTGGTGTCGGGTTTCTTCACATTCCCCGAATCAACCAAAAGATCAACCATCTCCGCCAAGATCAAGCCTTTATCCTTAGACTTAATATCGACAGACACTGCTTCTTTCTCTAAAAGTTCTGCTATCTTCATAATTCCTCGCGTTTCTTGTAAATCGCTGTGGATCTCAATGAACGGAGCGGATAACCTCACTTCGCCCGTATATTTTTATTAGGTTCATAGGATTTACACTTCCTTAAACCAATATACTAAACTAAAAAAATGGAGCGGGTGATCGGACTCGAACCGACGACAATCACGTTGGCAACGTGATGCTCTACCAACTGAGCTACACCCGCTCGTGAAAATAAATTTTCCTTCGAAATATTACGTCTCTCTTATAATAAAAAACTGGTACCCGCACAAGGGCTCGGCGCCTACGGGCTTTTCTTATTTTACTGACCCTCACTATCGTTCGTGTCAGAAACCATTTGCGCCCTCCGGTCGGCCATTCGCCATCTCGTTCGTTGGTCGCTGCTCACACATTCGCAGCTCCCCTAGATTGCAGGCTCGTTGTCTCTCTTCGAGCCCAATACTACCTTCAAAATGTGACACTCTCTTAATATCAAAAACTGGTACCCGCACAAGGGCTCGAACCTTGGACCCACTGATTAAGAGTCAGTTGCTCTACCAACTGAGCTATGCGGGCACTATTTTTGAACCGTATTATAACAAGGTATTAGAGTATTTTCAAGTATATTATATATAATATAGTAATAGGCCGGTCCAAAAACCCGTACAAAATGACAAAAGCTCTTTTGTAGCAATGTTATGGGAGAATATCGAAAGTAATTTATTGAAGGTGGGAATACTATGCAGTTCCGCTCTCAGGAGAAGCTCCATCTTGTTCTAATGACAACTGGTCTATCATCTCTTTAATCCGCTTCTTTTTGTCCTCTCTTTTTTCGGTTATTTCCATTTTAATTTTTCTTCTTTCAAGTTCTCTTTTTTTCATTCTCTTAAATCTTTGCTCAACTTTTAAAATCCTTATACTCTCTAACGCCCTTTCTATCTTACTTCTAAGCTTTTCCAGGGAGAACGGTTTAACTACATAATCAACCGCACCCAGGTTTAAACCGTCTACTTTATCTTCCTCACTAGACTTAGCAGAAACTAATATAATTGGTATCTCCGCAATACTCTCGCTTGATTTAATATATTTGCAAACCTCGTACCCGGCGTAAACTTCATGTTCAGCGGTAGTGTTATATCCTGGGAACATCACATCAAGCAGAATAATATCCGGCAGGGTTATGTCTAAATATGCTAAAAACTCTTCTGGGCGCTGAAATCCAGCAACAATGAAACCCCTTTCATTCAGATAGTTAGAGATCATATCAATAACTTCTTTCTCATCATCTATTGTAGCTACTACCTTTTTTTCCATGTCATCCTCCCTATTCTCGGAACAACATATACCTTTATATTCTCTTAAAGTATACATGAACATGATTAATTTTATCATAGCTTTTAATTAATTATTGATTAATTTTTAAATGGTAGGATTTTAAGGGGTATCTTCTATTTTGTAACCTAAGCCCCTTATATTTTTGATAAGGCTTCCTGCCCTTGGTCCAAGTTTTTCTCTGATATGCTTAATATGAACATCTACCGTCTGCTCTGTAACTATCTTTTCATCGCCCCAGATATAGTCCAATATCTTGTCTCGACCAAAAGCGTGCCCTTTGCGTAGTGAAAGGCATTCTAGTATTTTGAACTCAGTAACAGTTAGGTCTTTTTTTTCTCCGGAAACTCTGACCTCATGTTTATCGTTGTCAACGACTATAAGGTCTCCTACAGTGATCTTTTGAAACTCTTCATTCTGAGAAGAGCGTCTTAAAACAGCTTCTATCCTTGCCTGAAGCTCACTTAAAGAGAAAGGTTTAGAAACATAATCATCCGCACCGAGAACAAGACCAAAAACCTTATCCTGCTCTTCTACCTTCTCCGAAAGCATTATGATAGGAATATCAGCATACACTTTTTTATCTTTAAGTTTTTTGCAAATATCGAATCCATTTTCTTTCGGAAACATGACATCCAGCACAATAAGATCAGGAAGTTCTTCCTCCAAAAAATTTAGAAAGATAGCAGGATCCAAAAACCCTTTTACTTTGAAGCCTCTAAGAGTAAGGTATTCAGATAGAACTCCTATAACTTCTTTTTCGTCATCAACTACAGCTACCAGAGGTTCCTTCATAGTTTCCCTTCTATCATCATTCTCTCAAATATCAATAGCTATGATTTTTAACAAAATCGACTATATCCGTAACTTTCGCTTCGGCTATTGATACACAGGTATCTGCACACCCGTAATACATACGCAAAACGTTATCTTTCACTACTGCCGCTGATGGGAAGACCACATTGGGAACATCCCCCACTCTTTCATACTGTTCGGTGGGTGCTAAAAGATAATCTTTGGTACGGTACAGAACTTTCCAGGGTTTATCTTTATCAAGTATAGTCCCGCCGGCATAGTACAAATACCCGTTACAACTGGTCCATACTCCATGATATATGAGAAGCCACCCTTCATCTATCTCTATAGGTGCTGGACCCGGTCCGATCTTGGTAGATTGCCATCCGTTAGGAAGCGTACCGAAAACAAACCTATGACATCCCCAATGCTTAAGATCCGGACTTGTAGAATAGAACATATCTCCGAACGGTGTATGTCCCCGATCACTCGGCCGATGCAGTATGGCGAACTTACCGTCTATCTTTCTGGGAAAAATAACACAATTACGATTAGCCGGCGGCATAATATTTTCCAGTTGTTTGAAAACTTTAAAATCTTTCGTCGTTGCAAGCCCTATGCAAGGTCCCTGCGGAGAATCTATGCACCAGGTAAAATAATATGTATCATCTATTTTTGTCAATCTAGGATCATATGTCCGCGCCTTTATAGGTATTTCAGGATCATCGCATTCCATATTTAGAGGCTCGGGATCTATATTCCATTTTATACCGTCCTTACTTCTTCCCATATGCATAGTAAAATTGAAATCTATCTCATCTACCCTAAAAATACCTGCATACCCTCCGTCAAACTCCACTATGGCGCTATTGTGTATACTGTTTGCTCTTGGAACATCTTTTGACGTAACAATGGGATTACCTTTATAACGTTTGAATACTGTTTCATTTGCCATTTTCTTATATCCTTTTGTTTATTGTTTATCTATTTTAATGCCCGGCGGACATTGCATCCTTTTATACTCCATTTTTTTAATAGTGGCAATAATATTTTTTATAACTTCAGGATCAAACCCTTTTTCTTCTATCTCTTTCTGTGAACAGCCCTTATCCAGATGCCTATAAAGTACCTCGTCCAGGATATCGTACTGCGGGAGGCTATGATGATCCGCCTGACCCGGCTTAAGTTCCGCAGAAGGAACGCGGTCTATTATGCTCACAGGAATTATCTCTTCGCCGCGATTAATATATTCAGCTAATCCATAAACCCCGGCTTTAAAAACGTCCGATATCACGGCAAGCCCTCCGACAGTATCGCCGTATAAAGTGCAGTATCCCATCATAGCCTCGCTCCTATTCCCTGTAGCGAGAACCAGATGACCGAACCTGTTAGAAAAAGCCATAAGAATATTCCCTCTTATGCGCGCCTGAATATTCTGATGATATATCTCTATCTCTTCGGCTTCGTTGCCTTCAAGTTCGTTTTCAAGCATCTTGAGATATGAGTCGTATATATCGCCTATAGCTACCGTCCTGAACTCTATCCCAAGATTCTTTGCCAGGCATCGTGCGTATTCTTCACTTTCCGCAGAAGAATATTTTGACGGCATAACTATCCCTAAAACATTATCTATCCCCAAAGCTCGAGCCGCGAGAGCGCAAGTAACAGCAGAATCTATCCCCCCGGAAAGACCGATAACCGCCTTTTTAAATCCATGCTCACTGGTATACTTCTTGATCCCGTCAACCAGTTTGTCATATATCGACTCTATTCTTTCTTTGCTATATATCTCCATATAATGTACCCTTCCCCTCTTCTTTAACATCTGTGAAGCTGTGCACAAAATTTATTCACAATTGTAGCTGGGGTTTAAACCCCAGCTACTTATTATTTAATATCTTCACCATAATATTTGAACATTCGAACAATAGAACATTTGACCGCAATGGAACCATCCGTTTCTATTAATGCTCTAATGTTCCATTGCTCTGCATTTTTGACAAAGTCAAAAATGCTGGTGCGCCTGGCAGGACTCGAACCTGCAACCTACTGGTTCGAAGCCAGTTGCTCTATCCAATTGAGCTACAGGCGCACTTTATAATAACTATTCGAAACACCACAATTACACTTTGCAAAGCCCGGCCGCAAACTAGATCTGTCCGCCGTAGCCAGAGAATACTAATTAGTTCGGCGAAGGCGGAAGCTACAGGCGCACTTTACAAGACAAAACTATACCACAGATTTCTTTCATCAAACAAGAGATTTATCCTCTTTTCTGTGCCTCTTCACACAGATTAAAGCTTCCGCTATCATCCCGGCTTCAAGACATATCATTATAACACCTACCCCAAGCAGATGTAACTCTTTTGACCGATAAAACAGCATAATATTGTATACCATAGCCCAACTTTAGGCACGCCCGAAAGCAATAAAGGATATAATGATTATCCAAAGAGAATTCATAGAACTCCTCGTAAACAATAACCTGACCATTGACCATAGACAATTGACTATTGACCATTACAGGGCAATACGAATTTGTACCGTTTGCAAATTCGTGAGGGCAAGTGTCCCCTTTTTTGTGTTTAAAGGTGTCCCTCGGGTTAAACTACAAACTACCAATTACTAACTATTAACTATCTATTCTTTTTTCTTCCAAGCGTAATATCTCAAACTATCTTCCAACCATTCCTCGGTATTTTTAACAAATTCAGACCATCTTGACGCCAAACATAATCCTCTAGCCGTATCAGCGTTACCTTCACCTATACGATGCGAAACGGCTGCAAGATCAAGTTGAACTCTTAATGGAGTCTTCACCTTTTCTTCATCGGAGAGCAATCCTGACAACAGTACCAATGCTCCCGCGCCTTTGCCTAGTGTATCAAAAAGAGACGTCTTGCCTCCTATGGCTCCTAGCATCACGCTATTCACAGGGCCTAACCTTAAAATTTCAAGTTCTCCGGTTTGTTTATTTGATATATTGTCAGATCCTACATACCCCAAGCCTTCTTCAGTAAACGCTACCTGAAAAACTCTATGGTACATAGTCTCCAGCAAGATGCCTTCTGTCGATAATCTATAATGAGCTCTTAGGCCCCATAACCCGAAATCTAGATATTCATTTACCAATGGAACATACTTTCTTCCGAATTTCTTCTCAAATATACCAATAGCGTTTATTA
The DNA here is from genome assembly GCA_030765205.1 of Candidatus Aadella gelida. Lineage (GTDB taxonomy): Bacteria > Omnitrophota > Gorgyraeia > Tantalellales > Tantalellaceae > Aadella > Aadella gelida. The sequence goes on from JAVCDB010000068.1 coordinate 31,894, forward strand.
GGGCAGCTCGAACAGTCCCCTTGTCCATAGTCATAGACTCAAGCTTTTCTTTTTTCCTGGCCTTACTGCGAACCAAATATTCTTTAATAACCTTAAGAGATGAAGCCTCATCATCCGTGATATCAAGATCAACACCAATGTAATTTGCGGATAATTTTTTGTCTCCGGCAAATAGTCTATACACCCACAAGATCTCTTTTAGTTTAGCTTCACCCTCAACATCAATATCTATAAAAGTAGGTTTTATATCCGAACTGTCACCCGAAACTTTTGAAAGATCGGGTATGATATATCCTTTATCCGTTACAGTGATGCGGAACCCTCCCAATCCGCCTCCGCCTTCATGGGGTTTGACAAAAAACGTTGTATCTCCGGTCTCCTCCACAAGTTCGTCTATAGCACGGAATATACCGTCAACTGTTAACTCTATAGTTTTGTTTTCGGTCTCTACTTTCCTGTACCTCGCGACTTCGTCCCACACCTTACCGTTATCCGAGAGAAGCCTGTACGTACTGTCCTTATCCGAAAACACGCTTCCTGGAGCTGTAGTTTTCCCGGGCACTATAACAGCACCTTTTTTTTCTAATAATTCCACCATATCAGAGTTATAAACATTCTTATCTACGCACTGACTAACGATCAATATTTCATTATCGTCCTCCTCCAGCTCAGCTAATAGATCTTCCTTCTTATTCACCACTCTGACGGGGATATCACACCTTTTTTTTTCAAGAACATCCTTAAATACCCGTGCAGTCTCGTCTGATGTAGGCAGCTTATCATGTGATGCGTTAACTATGATTATCTTTTTAGGAATATCGCAATACTTTTCGCAAGAATCATAATTAAGCTTATCAGAATATTTCTCTTTTATAAAACCGTTAAACTCCTCCACAAGGCCGACCCCGAACTCGTTTTCCTGTCCATCAAAAACCAGGGCCCTCAAATAAAACGGCGCATTTCGAGGATCATTAACGTCTTGACCTGCTGTATAATATTTAGCCTCTCGATCTATCATTTTATTCCTTTCAGTTATGAGCGGGTGTTCCAGACATCAAAGGTTCTGATCCCGCACTATCCGAAACATCTTCTAGGCGAAGCCTGTCATATACATATTCTACAATTTTCTTCATCCGGTCCGTCAGATCGGATCTTTTCCCCGACCTTAAAATTCCATCCCGAACCTGCACTTTGCATATTGGTGCGTTAGGCGCTATGCACATATTCTTGGCGGGCACTCCGCAAGTTATTAATATATCTCCTTCATTCTCGCAATCCGTAATAACCGAGCCGCCCTTAATGTATCTTATTCCCGCGTCTTCACTGCGATATATACCGGGCATGAGTTCTCCCGTTACTATCTTGGTCTTATCCTTATTGTGTATTATTAATTGAGCGCCTTGGACGGAAGCGCTAATATCTTCTTCGGATATGCCGTCAAGATACTCTTTCATAACCCTATCTTTTCCCCGGCAAAATTCAGCGATATGCAGCAAAAAAAGTGACTTTTCCGCTCTTCCCGAAGCAACATCAAGTCCATTATGAAACGCCGTTGAATTCTGAAATCTCGGGTTTATCTCAACAGGATAGACAGTATTCCCTTCTACAAGAAAATCCATACCGAATATGCCCCGGTATCCTCCTAAGAACATCCATTTCCCTGTGATCTTCACGCATCTTCTTACCTGCTGCAATATATCCTCATCAAGCTGCCCGGACTGAACATAATCATTACCACAAAAGGCTGAACTGAAATTACTACATTCGGGAACTCCTATTATCTGAACAGAAGGAAAAAGGCTCAATATCCTCACACCTTTCTCACCCGAGACTATAACAGCATTAACATTAAGCGATACTCCGTCTATATATTTTCTGATAACGGCCTCATCTTGAGAATATTTCTCGAGAAGATAATCGTATTCTTCTTTCCCCCTCACAATAAACGTGAATTTTCCGCTTGATCCGTACGGGAACTGTACAACAAAAGGCATGCCCAGTTCCTCTACTAATTCTGAAAAGCTGTGTTTTCCGGGACATGATATTTTGCCGGGTATTCTTGGCATGGACAGCTCCTCAAGGTTACTATAAAGCCTAACCTTATTATCGAAATAAGTCTTCATATTCTCGTAAGCGGAAAATATATTAAGTTTTGAATTCTTCTCCCCGGCTTTTTGTTCCAAACGTTCCACTGACCGGTAACATAAAAGATTTATATCCTTTTTCTTCTTCGACCATCTTTTATATATTTCTTCACCAAACTCTCCCGATAATTCTGTTTTTAGATCCTCATTGGACCAATCTTTTCTAATCCCCCGCTTTTTTTCTACCGAGAAAATGTTCTCTTCTTTAAAATAATGTGACGCTTCACGTCCGCGATCACAGCTTATAATAAAATCCAGCGGCAACACTTTGTTTATAGCCGCAGCATCATGCGCGCGTTGCCCCATCCATCCCCATGACCCGTATTTATCAACTAGATACCTGCCAATATTTTTCATATAATTCATTTCTCCATATATCCGGGAATTAATCCCACTTTATCCCACATTTTTTCAGGTTCCATACAAAGATATACCCAACATGACTTATTATGTTTCTTTATCCTTCTGACAACTTTTTCATACATCTCAGATCGCATATTATCCGGATATCTAAACTTACCATCTGCCCCTTCGTAAAATTCGCCTTCATAGAACATCCTATTTTCTTCGAACCTCCGTTCCGCTATCTGTTTAAGGCCCGGTGTATATCGGAGACTCCCCAGACTTATCCATGCTGTTCGTTCTCTTATGCCCTTATTGGAAAACAAATGATCTATAATCTTTTCATAATGCTTCTCCCATCCGCCCAAATATACTATAGGATCAAAATGAAACCCCACTCTATACCCAAGCGCAGCAGCTTTTTCAGCGGCTTCTATTCTTTCCTTAACGGATGCCGCACCTTTTTCATATTTATTCGCTACTTCTTCCGGATTAATTGACCATGATATCACAACATTATCATGAGGCACCTGTTTCATAACTACAGGAATATCAGCAGCTTTAGTCTTCAGTTCAAGTACTAAATTCTTAGTCTCTTTAAAAAATGGTATCAGCTTCGCCGAATACCCCGTATACTTATCCAATGCCAAAGAATCAGTAAATTCACCGGTTCCAATCCGTGTCCTAGTTCTAGTAACCTTATCCAACTCCTTTATTCTACTTAGGTAATCTTCAATATTTGCCGGAAATATTAACCCCGGAATATTGCTATACGTCTGTAAATAACAATACGAACAATCTATCGGACATCCAAATCCAATATTAAGTATTTGATACCCGCATCTCACACATTTTTTTGTGCAAGGGCACCTCTTAACAAAAGAAGTTTTTCCTTTAATAACAAAAACATTCTCTCTACGCGAATTATACCCTTCTATCTCGTTCTTGCCCGGCAACTCCTGCAATGTAGATGAAATATTGTCTATCTCAATGGTCGGGACCCCGGGGAAATTCTTAATAAAACTCACAGTCCACGGATAATCCCGGACAGCTTTTTCAACAAATACAGTCTTAGGCACCAGCTCACCGGACCACACAGAACACTCCTCATCATCATGCGCGATCTTAACAGGCATAATGCGGGTTTTATCCCCTCTCTCCATAGACGGATACCGCATCTCAACAAGAAGTGCTTTCATCCGAGCAAAAAGACCGCTTTTTCCTTCAGCGATAGCACTCCTGACCACATCTAAATCAAAAAGATCCCGTACCGCAATATTCCGAGCGATCGAGGTCTCATACATAAGACGCACCAACTCATTCTTTTTATTGACCCCAAACCGAACAGGAATCTTCTCATCTATCCCCCGCTCAATCTCCCCAATTCGAGACATTTTCCCAGATATTACCATGCCCTATTATATTAAAATTAATACAACAGAGCAAACGTTAATTGGAGACGTCACCCAATTAACAAGCTTTTTAATGCCTCATTAATAGGGAAACGTCCCCAATTAAATTTTCACTACCGGGCATATTCCTACCGACAGGCCGTTCAGGGCTAAAATCCTCCTATTCGTCGGATCTCTTTACGCCCTTCTCGGCATCAACCTTTCCCTATCGGCAAAGAACGCGACACCAAGGAGTACGCAAAGCGGACGACGAAGGAGCCTTGTCGGGCGTGATGTCGCAATGAGTTTTTATCGGGGAATTTATTTCCCCGATAAAACGAATGAAGGCATATATTTAGGCTTCTATATCCGACAGGAAAACGCGAGTGAAACGAGCGGATCCCTGTCGGGCGTGATGTCGAAACGAAGTTTCGGCAGGAGAATTTATTTTCCTGCCGAAAATGAGTGGAGACATTAAAAAAAATAGGGACGTCTCACTGAGTAGCGGTGACGTCCCTATTTTTTTTACCAGTTTTTGCAAAGCAAAAAATGGTACGCCCGACAGGATTCGAACCTGTGACCCTCTGCTTAGAAGGCAGATGCTCTATCCAACTGAGCTACGGGCGCCTAATAGTCCTACTTCGTTTGTTCCTGCGAAGCTGTGCACAAAAGTTATCCACAATTGTAGCTGGGGTTTAAACCCCAGCTACTTATTATAACAAAAGATTATTTTGCTCTATATTATATGAAGGGCAACCGTGTTACACCCCAAATTACACTTACAGGTTCCCCGATATACGCAATGCCGTAAAGTATTTTATTTTGAAGAATACTTTTCTTGTCACTCTCTAAATTCTTCAAAATAAAATACTTGTAGGCATCTGTGGATCATGAAATGATCCACATCCATTTTTGTGCAACAAAAATGGTGCGGATGAAGGGATTCGAACCCCCACGGTAAAACCACTGGCTCCTAAGGCCAGCGCGTCTGCCAATTCCGCCACATCCGCACAAATCTCTTTGTTAATCATTCCTTCGAAACCCTACCATAATGCCCTCTTTCATAAGGGCGAAGAAATATGGTCGGGAAGGTGGGATTCGAACCCACGGCCCTCTGCTCCCAAAGCAGATACGCTAACCAGACTGCGCTACTTCCCGACGAATGTTCTGAAACTCTAGAGTCCTTCGTCTGGCTTTCTCAAACAACTACCAGCCGAAGAACAGAATTATAAAATGAGGGCCCAGTGTTGTGGGAACCTCTCTCTAAATACAGGTTGTTATTATAGACCAAATACAGAGATTATCAACAAAAATCAGTCAACTTTATGGGAATTGTCTGGTTCGAAACACCGGACATAAACGATAAGTTAAACTCATTCTATTGATGATTGAGCATTATAAGGAAAATTCTAACTCGTGGAATTACCAGATTGTCCTGCCTGGTAAACCGGCAAATGTATGGTAAAAGTCGTACCCTTACCCACAGTACTGTCGGCATCCAGTTTACCGTTATGCCTGTCGATTATTCCATATGCCGTAGCAAGGCCCAAGCCGAACCTGTTGTCATGTGCTTTAGTATTGAAAAATAATTCCCCAAGCCTCTTTAGATCCTCTGGAGTCATTCCAACACCGGTATCAGAAAAAATAATGGCGGCGGTCTCTTTTCCTCTTTCATATACAGTCTTGATAACAAGTCTTCCCTCTTTAGATGTGGCATCAAGCGCATTAAAAATTAATGCTACAAGGACTTCTGTAATCTCGCTACTGTTTGCAATAATAAGAGGCATGTCAGAGGCAAAACTCTTTTCGATCGTCATCTTCGAATACCTAACGATCGGGCTAGTCAGCTCAATGGCGCTTTCGATAACTGTATGCATATCAATGGGTTTCAATACTGCCACACCTTCCCGGGAAAATCTGCCGATCTTGCTTATCAATTCAGCGCTTCGTTCAAGTAATTCTTCAATCGATTTGGGAAAACTTGATTTTTCTGCATCAGAAACAGCGGGATCCGATAATAATCTCGAATAGTTCCCTGCGATTCCTATACAGTTTAATGCGTCATGCGCTGTCTGACCAACCAGATAACCTGCCGCGATAAGCCTATGGGCGCTACGCAGTTCTTCCTCCTGCCGCTTCTTTTGCAAAGATCGTATAACTCTGGCTGAATACGCGCTAAAATAACCGAAGGCAAATAAAAAGGATACGTTCCCAATAAGAAGACTTATCATCTGCTGTGTCGACTTTACATATCCGGAACCGGAATACGTAACCAATGGCAGAAACCCGAAATGTTCCGATAGGACTATTCCGGAAAACAGTACGGACGAGACGGTAACGGCGAAAAATACAGCAGCTGTTGTAGAAGCAAATCCAGCCCACAGGATTATTGCATAATATGCCATGCTTATTATCGGCGCCTCTATTCCGCCCATATAATACTGTATCCAGGAGATCGCAATGATATCAATTGTCATCTGATAATAATAGAATCTACGCAGATCCACCCTGCGCATAATAAAGGGATATGGCTGATTAACGACAGCCTCAACAAATATCAGGGCTATAAATGCAGAATTAAGATAAAAGTACCCGCCGATACCTTTCAGAAGAAGAAGAAAAAGAACTAAAAGTGAAAAACTTATAAAACGTATCTTGCCGGCTAACGCATACTTCTTCATCACTTCGTTCTTGTCTGTGTCTATCTCGCTGTATTTCATTTATATTCTAAGGCCTTCTCGATCTTTGAGATAAGCTCATCTATCTCAATTGGTTTTGTGAGAAAATCAACCACTCCCAGCTTATACATCATAAGCTTGTCCTTGTCCGTATCAAGGGCGGAAAGTGCTATAATGGGAATTTTCTTCCCCGCGGTATCTTCATTCAACATTTGACATACTTCGACTCCATCAATTTTTGGCATTAAGATATCCATAAGTATCACATCCGGGTGAAATGACTTGACGCGCGACAGAATGTCTCTCCCATCAGACATCGTCATCACCTCGTATTTCCCCGTACTCTCCAAGTTAATTTTAGCTATCTTAAGAAAATCCTCTTCATCATCCAAAACCATCACTTTTTTCTTATCCATATTGTTCCTCCTTAGGGCATTTTGAATCTTATGATAAATTTCGTGCCCTTACCTTTTTCACTTTCAACATCAATGAGTCCTCTGTGCATCTCAATTATGCTCTTAGTAATCGTAAGTCCCAATCCAGTACCTTCTGCCCGGTTTTTTGTAGTAAAAAACGGATCGAAGATCTTTTTCTTGGTTTCCTCATCCATCCCGCTGCCGGTGTCTTCTATCTCTACAACTATGGCTTTTTCGCCTACTCGAAAAACATCATTCTCTCTGTTCCCGACCCTATCTCGCGACTCATCAAGCGTTGATAAATAAGAACGTACGTAGAGCGTGCCATCTTCGGGCATAACGTCGACCGCATTGGAGAACAGATTGATAAATACCTGATCGATCTTTCCTTTGTCCATCATAATTTCGGGTAAATCTTCTTCTGTTTCATTGACAACCTTTATATCTTTGAGTTTTAACTTGTGCTGGACCAAAATTAGCGAGTTTTCTATAACCAAATTGATATTTTCGAGCTCCATCTCTATATTTTCTACTCTGGAAAATTCAAGGAGTTGGCGTATAATCCTGTCTGCCCTTTTAACACTTACTTTCATCATCGCAAGCATTTCGTTATCCATTTTCTGATCCGGAGTAAATACTCCCTCAAAATAATTTACTGCCTGAAGAATGATGGCAAGAGGATTTTTAACCTCATGCGCCACACCGCTCGCCATCCTGCCGATGACTTCCATCTTCTCTGCATGAATAAGCTGCCCCTGGGCGTTCTTCAAACTATCTAAACTCTTCTCCAGATCTTCTCTGATTTGGTTATTATCGTCTAACATGCTCTTCATTAATTCGCGGGATTTCTCCGTTTCTTTTAGCTGCACATCAAGCGCTTGTTCCACCCGTGTGCGCTGATTGATCTCAAATAAAAGATTATCACGCGAAACCATCGTATTTTTAAAATTCTTGCTCATTTCATTTAAAATCTCTGCCAATTGCTCGAACTCATCGCCTGTCTTTAGGCCAACGGGATAGTCAAAATCTCCGTTAGAGAAATGCTGCGCTCCATTTTTAATCGTTTCTAATGGAACAACGAATATCTTTTGAATAATCTTTAACATAGCCCCTGTGATGAAAACCGAGACACAAATTATAAGAATTATTACTCTGCCAAAGATCCTGTTTAACGGCGCAAAGACTTCATTTTGTTTTTGACTCACAGCAACAATCCAGTCAATGTTATTCTTTTTAAGCAGGTCACTCTTGACTGAGGTGACAGCAAAAAGGCTCTTTTCTTTTAAAAAATCTGTCTCGACCAACTCATAGTTTTTTTTCTTTGATAATAACCCATTCAAATCAATTTCTGAGATCCATGCCTTGCTGAGTAGTTTCATCTCTTCATGGCAAAGCACTCTCCCATCCCCGGTAAATACTCCCACATGTCCGGTTTTACCAATTTCATATTTACTAAGTGTCTCAAAAAATGTAGAAATATCCAGAATGGACTTTGAAATACCGATCACTTGTCCTGTTTTATTTCTAATAGGTATCGCTACAGCCATGCCAATTGTATCGCTAGATGTATCCAGCTCGATCTCACCGCAATAGACATCACCTTTTCCATTGTTATAGGCGCGTTGCCACCAATCCTCGTCTGCCTGATAAAAATCACTCGTTTTGCCTGATGCCGCAACTAATCCGCCATATTTATCCGTAACAAACATTTCCCCAATATTTGAATCTTCTTCAACCAATATCTTTAACCTCTGGCTCAAGCCGGAATTCAACGGTTCACGAACATAAAATCTTTCCACCCCAAGCGAAATCCATTCTTTGTCCATCTGTTCCATATACTCCAAGATAGCTTTTGACTTCCAGTTTTTATAATGCAGATTTGCTTCATTAATTATATCAATCCACCACGGGCTAAACAATTTAGATTTTATGCCTTCAACCTCTTCCTCAAATTGGTTCGCAATAAAATCGGAGAATATCTCTGCGTTTTGCTGCTGCCTCTCTCCAACCGTATTAAAAAGCATATTCCATACGCTAAAAAAAGTTACCACTAACAGGCATATCGCCATAACGCTATTGCTTATTACTACGATACTTATGGTTTTTTTACTAACGTTTCTTTTCTTCATATTTTAATCCGTATCTTACTATTCTTGATGCGTAAACTATTTTTTAAGCTTTTCTTCTAACTCCGTCACTTTCTTTTTTAATTCCAGGATACGCTCTTCTCTGCCGATACTGGCTTTATAAAATATCTCCA
>JAVCDB010000064.1 GCA_030765205.1 Candidatus Aadella gelida
TCACCCCCCGCTCCAAAGCCTCAACAAGATCCTCCATAAGAAGACTAACAGAATTCCCCTTTTCCGGATTCACAATATACATAGACACAGCAATAGACTCACGAGCCTCATCAAGCAGCGTATAAGTGGCCTTTTCATAAACCCTGTCAGAGACGTCTTTTACGCGAGCAGGATAAAACCCTTGCGCATCCTGAGAAAACGCCCCCAAAGGCAGAATCAAGGCGAAAATGAGAGTAAATATGAGTGTTTTGTGGTGATGTTTCATACAGATATTATACGCCTCAGGAACCATATTGGAAAGAGTTTTAAGGACCAAATGGGAATTTTGAAAATAAATAGGAGAAAAATGCCGAAAAATGTGTCTATATTGTATGGAGGTTGTTTAACCTTTAGAAGAAAAGGAAAAATGAAAAAAGCACTAAAATCCACCAATCAAATTTCAAGTAAAATAATTCAGCTGCGGGGAAAAAGCGTGATGATGGATAAGGATCTGGCAGAGCTGTACGGTGTTCCCACTAAACAACTAACGCGTCAAGTACGTCGTAATATTGATAGATTTCCTGCTGACTTCATGTTCCAGCTTTCAAATAAAGAAGTTGCAATCTTGAGGTGCCAAATTGGCACCTCAAGTTGGGGTGGTAGTCGATATTTACCATATGCTTTCACTGAACAGGGCATTGCCATGATTTCAAGTGTTCTCAATAGCAAACAGGCTATAAACGTAAACATTCAGATAATGCGTGCATTTGTAACCTTGAGAAGAATGGTTATAACCTGCGAAGGATTAAAGCGAAAAATTGAGTCCATCGAGAAGAAATATGATGCTCAATTTAAAGTGGTTTTCACTGCCATAAAACAGCTTATCTCCCCTCCTCCACCGAAGAAAAAACGGAGAATAGGGTTTCATCGGGATTAGGAAAAGCGTCCCCACCACAGGGACAGGTCTAGCTTCAATTCTATGACAAGTCTGGGATTATTTTAGGACACCGTATTACACCCTAACACTACACTTGCAGGAGCCCCGTAATAATATCAAATGAATTTAGGGAAACCGTGTTACACTTCTTTAGATGCACTTACAGGTTCCACAAGCAAAGCGCAGTGAAACGTCCCTAAGCATCTTGAATACAATCTAAGGATGTGAAGTTATAGCAATGATTGTGATCTGTTTCCGCTCAGGTCCGTAATACCAAAAAACACGGTATGCGGCAGGTGTGTTTTGCTCCGCATAAGCCTCAAAGACTTTCTCTCCTCGGGGTCCTTTAAGGCTGGTAAATTCATGTGTTTGGAGTCCGGGATGGCGGGGGTTTGATAAATACTTAATGGTCTTATTTATGGCGTTATACCGTTTTTTAAGACTTATATTCTCCCTAGGGGTCTTTAGTTCAACATTTGCGGAATCAGAGATCAATATCTCAAACAAAATTTCCCCTTTAGTAGATTACGATATTTTCAACTTTGAAACTTTCCCTTCAGAGGCTTCCTTTAAGCCCTTTTTAACAGCAGTTAAAGCCTTTTTGTTATTGTATAGCCAGGCTTCTGATGCAGGAATTTCTACCAACGGCCTAAGGAGAAGTTCTCCGGCGGAATTTTGATAAATTTTAACACGCTTGATAAGTTTGACTATTACCCCGCCCAGGGAAATACGATTTCTCTCGTCAATTGTTTTGGTCGTAATTTCCGAAAAATCATCTGATATATGTAGACTTTTTCCTTTCATTTTGTCCCCCTTCTTTACGCTTAAAGTATATCATATTACCCATTTATAGTCAAATGGGTAATACCCAAAATGGGAAACAATCATGTCCCAGACGGTATACAACTCATTATACCACCTAACCTTACAAAACAATTCCGGGTGTTTTATCGGCGCTGTCTATTTCTTTGCGCGTCTTGTCTTTGACGGCGCTGTTCAGCCATCTGGGCGGCTTGTCTCTGTCGGCGATGATGCTCAGTTTGCCTCCTACGCTGCTGTTCCGTTTGCTGTCTTAGGCGGCGTTTTCTTGCTCCTCTTACGGTCTGTTCCAAGCGGTTCAGTTCTATATTTTGCGCAATTTGCCTGTTGTGGTACTGATACGTCTCCCGCGCTCTCGTACTATCTCCAAATGCATTGGAGAAAGAGAAAAACATAAGAGAAATTATAAGTAGGGTTATTGTTTTCATCTGCATTTTTCACCTTTTACAGAACTCTTTGTACATCCAAATTTACAGTTCTTCTATTTGCTTCCTAAAAATTTTAAGGCATCAAAAACTAAAAATGCTGGCCTGACTAGTGCTTTTAAAAAGCCCAATACTTTGGTCCCAAAGCTTGGTGCATTTGATATGTAATATACATCTGGCATATTTCTTACTTTGGAGCTTCTTCCCACGCTAACTTATTCGGGAAAAGGATCTTGGTGATATCGCGCACAATCTTATTAGCGAGACTAACACCATTTTCTTCGTAATCTGTAGAGTTAACAAAAACAATAACAGTGGCGTCTTTTTGAGGCAGATAATAAGCAGCTGTATTATATCCGCGGGTCCCGCCCGTATAACCCAGCCAACCGTTTGTATTGCCTATACCAAGGCCAAACTTAAGATCCTTTCCCTTAGGTGTATCCACCCAGGTTAAACGCTCTTTTTGTGAAGCCTCACTGTTTGTGGTTCCGGTAACATATGCCTTTACCCACCTCTTCATATCCTGCATATTGGATATCATACATCCCGCTGACCAAAGAAGCGACGGTGAATAAATTGTAACGTCCTTCCACTTTTTATTATCGTCAAGTTCATAGCCATGAGCATACGGGCTGGGCATATCGGGAGTATTTTCCGGAAAACTTGTATTAGTAAGCCCAATCGGTTCAATTATCCTTTTCCGGATCTGATCCCCAATTGTATCCCCCGAGACTTTTTCTATTACCATTCCAAGCAATATATAGCCAGTATTAGAATAATACCATCCCCCGCCGGGTTTGAACGTGGGCGGGAAGATTAAAGCAGCATTTACGACATCACGCGGTAGCCATTTTTTAAGCGGGTTTTTCACATAAAATTCCTCACAGAGATCATTATTTTGACTGAATTCGGGTATTCCGCTGGTCATGTTGCACAGCTGGCGCAGTGTTATTTTATCTCCGTCAGGTATATCAAAACCCAGATTGAACTTCGTCAATGTATCGTCCAGGCTGAGCTTTCCTTCATCGACAAGCTGAAGCAGGACCGTGACGACAAAAGTTTTGGTATTACTGCCTATTCGGAACTTATCATCGAGATGCATATCCCGGGTTTTTGCAAGATCTGCTTTGCCGAACGCTTTTGCCCAGGTTCCTCTACCCGGGATCCATACACCTGCGGCAGCACCGGGAATATCCCTTATTCCCTGACATTCCGTAAGATTCATTTTAACCGCTTGTTCGAGACGATTTTGAAGGTCTGCACTAATAGGTTGTTCCGCTTTTGCATTAAAGGAAATTAGGGCAAAAATTAGGATCAAAATTGTAGTTTTAATTAGGTTTTTCATGAAAACATTATACCCCTGGCCTCATAAAATACAAGTAGACTATAAATATAGACTATGTACTATTGACAGTTCTTTAGTTTTTAGGGACAGCGCCTTTAACTAAGGCTCTTGCTGCCCTCATATTTAATCCACCCAAACTCAGATCGCCTCCATACATGACGGCGGTTTGCAAGCGATGTTATAAGTAACGCTTACCACACCGGGAACTGTATTAACTATCTCGTCCGCCATTTTGCAGAGAGTATCATGAGGCAGTCGTGTGGGAGTTGCTTTCCTTGCGTCAATACTATCCCAGCATCTTATTTCGATCTGCGTGCCAAAATCGCGCTTTCCGTCGCGCATACCCGTAACCCGATCCTCGTGCAGGATCGCCATGTATTGAAA
>JAVCDB010000060.1 GCA_030765205.1 Candidatus Aadella gelida
GCTCAGGATGACAAGAAGGGGAAGGGTTTGCCCAGGATGACAAAAGAGGTCGGATAAGAGGCGACGGCGATGTAGGGAGCTAATGGATTATGGTACACATTTGTGCTTTGACACATTTAATGAAATATGCTATACTTGAATATGGAGGTGAAAGTTATGAGTAATGCCACAACAAAAAGAGATCGTCTGAGTATAGATGTACGGCCTGAAGAGCACAAGAGGATAAAAGTATTTGCCGCGCTTCGCGGAGAGACTATTCGGGAGTATGTTATCGAAAGTATTCGCGAGAGACTAAGAAGTGAGGATGAGGAAACACAGATGATGGCTCTGACTACAAAAACAGGAGAAGTATTTAAAGAACTATGGGATAACGAAAAGGACGCACAATATGACGCAGTATAATTGCGGTGATGTAGTGCTCGTGGATGTGCTTTTTTCCGATGGATCAGGTATAAAAAAACGACCGGCGCTTATAATAAGTAGCAAAGAGTATAATAAAAAAAGACAAGACGTGATCATAGCCGCAATTACAAGTAACGTTAAGAGAGTTTTAATAGGGGATACTGAAGTCGTAAAATGGAAAGAAGCAGGACTTCATTTTCCTTCTTTGGTTAAAGGAACCATTCAGACAGTAAAAGCAACAAGGGTGACGCGCAAATTGGGTATACTTAATAATAATGATCTTCAGGAAGCAAAGAGGAATCTGAATATAGCCCTGGAGATTTGCGGAGATACGCGTGAAACATAATACAATTTTAGTGGTATTGCTTCTTACGGCGGCGGTGCTACTCTTCTCTAATCTCGGGAATCAATACCTTTGGCAAGATGAAGCGGAAACAGCTTGTTTGGCGAAAAACACGTTGGAGTATGGGTTTCCCAGGGCGTTTGACGGAAAGAATATAGTTAATCCGCGCATAGCAGAACATTCACATATAGAGTTTGGTAAAAACTTCGCCTGGCTTTATCATCCATGGATGCAGTTTTATATAACCGCGATCTCTTTTCTATTGTTCGGGATAAGTACGTTCACCGCGCGTTTGCCGTTCGCGCTAATAGGGCTTGTTAACGTGCTCATGCTGTATCTTTTGGCGTACAGGCTCACAAGGGAAAGATTTACCGCGTTATGCGCTTCGTTCTTTATGATATTCTCGGTACCGTATCTTTTATTTATGAGGCAATGCAGGTATTACGCTCCGGCGGTTTTCTTTGTGCTGCTGGTTCTTTTATTCTACACGCGTTTCCGCGAAACCAGGTCCAATAGGGATCTTACGGTATTATCCGCAAGTTTTATCGCGCTCGGATATACGGTCCACGGGATATAAAGATAGTGGATTGGTAGATAAGTCTGTATTACGTGATTTACATAATATGTAATTGACATATTATGGTATTTATGATATGCTTTAAATGGCTTGAAGGGAGGAGGTGAATTATGACATTGGAAACGGTCGGGAAAATTTCAAGAAATGGGCATTTGACCATACCCATAAAGATAAGACGTCTTTTGCATTTAGAAGATGGGGATGTTGTAAGAATCGGAGTTAAAGGTAATCAGATAATTGTTTTGCCGGGAGAGGTTGTTGATAAGGATTTGATGGAATACAGGAGGTCTGACAATGAGTCGTGAAGGTATAATAAAGCATTTAAGAAAATTCAAAGAAGAAAATAAAAGTAAATACCACATAGAACGCCTTGGGGTTTTTGGGTCAGTTGCTAGAGATACAGCGAATGACAATAGTGATGTGGATATTGTTGTAGTTCTGACACGACAGGATCTCTTTGAAATTATTGGAATTAAACAAGATCTAGAAGAAAATTTAAAATCCTCCGTAGATGTTGTTAGTTATAGGAAAAAAATGAATTCATTTCTAAAAAAGCGAATTGATAAGGAGGCTGTTTATGTATGATAAAGAACTTTCTAAGGAAATATTACAACAAATACACCATGCTATTGAAATTATTTTAAGACGATTTAACTCGATTGAAACGGTCAACGATTTTACGGATACTCCTGAAGGAGTGGAAAAATTAGATTCTATTTGTATGCAGTTAATCGTGATTGGCGAAGGGCTGAAAAATTTTGATAAAGTTACAGGCAACAGCATCTTATGCCAGTATCCCCAAATTGAATGGAAAAAAGTGAAAGGACTGAGAGATATTATCACGCATCAGTATGTTGATATTAACGCCGAAGCTATTTATGAAATTTGTAAGAATAAACTTTCATCAGTTGGAAGCACGATCAAAAAGATATTAAAAGATATGTGATGAGATATTTAAAAGTCCAAAAGGCGCAAAGTCTAAGAAAGATTCCTCCACTTCCTTCGGTCGGTCGGACAAATTGATTGACCGCTTCCCTTTTAAAAGAGGTGTTTCGTACGATGCGGATCGGATTTGATGCTGGGATGATGAAACATGCGGGGATCGGGCGTTATAGTGTTTGAAATGAGCTTAAAAAAGAGAACTTGACAAATGTATAAAAACGGAGTATACTCCATAATAGTTAAACTATTATGGAGGCATTCTTAATGCGCAATATTAAAAGAATACTTGATATAACACTTCCAAAAGGTCAATCCGCGTTTTTGTGGGGGCCGAGAAAAGTCGGGAAAACCACGTATCTAAAAGCACATTTCCCGGATAGTATCGTTTATGACTTTTTGAAGACAGATCTTTTTATAGATATGTCGAGGAATCCGGCCTTGTTGAGAGAACAGTTACTTGCGCAGCCAAAGGAAAAATTAAAACAACCTGTTATTCTTGATGAAGTGCAAAAGGTGCCGCAAATTCTTGACGAGGTACATTGGCTGATCGAAAATATGGGTTTAAGGTTTATTCTTTGCGGATCGAGCGCGAGAAAACTGAAAAGAGGGCATGCTAACTTATTGGGTGGAAGGGCATGGCGTTATGAAATGTTTCCCCTTGTTACTCCGGAACTAAAAAAGTATGAACTCCTGCACATATTAAATCACGGTATGGTTCCGTCACATTATTTACAAGGAAAAGAATATAGAAGATCGCTAGATGCTTATGTGCGGGATTATTTAAAAGAAGAAGTGTTTGCGGAGGGTTTGACGCGGAATATTTCGGCCTTTTCCAGATTTTTTGAAGCCTTTGGATATTCGCATGGAGAACTTACTAATTATTCCAATATTGCGCGTGACTGTGGGGTAGACTCAAAAACCGTAAAAGAATATTATCAAATACTGGTAGATACGTTACTTGCCGTTAGGATAGAACCTTTTAAAAAAAGACAATCACGCCAAGTTATAACCAAAGCTCCAAAATACTATCTTTTTGATGTAGGAGTCGCGGGAGCTCTTACAAAGAGATATCTAGAGGAAGAAAAAGGAGAAGAATTTGGAAAAGCATTTGAGCACTTTATACTGATGGAGATGGAGGCATACAGGGCTTATAGCGGAAAAGCATTTGAGATAAATTTCTGGAGAACAAAATCGGGCCTTGAAGTTGATTTTATACTAGGTCAAGGAAAGATAGCCGTAGAAATTAAAGGAACCAGTCGTGTAGACAGAAGTGATCTTAAAGGATTATTTATATTCAAGGAAGAGTATTCTCCCAAAAAGGCAATAGTTGTTTGCAATGAAAAAGAGAAGAGGGTTCATGGAGAGATAGAAATAATGCCATGGAAAAATTTTCTGAATGAATTATGGCAGGGAAATATA